>NZ_JADQDK010000001.1:1568307-1881968 GCF_019263705.2 Pseudonocardia abyssalis | reverse complement strand
GCAGCCTCGGCAGGCCCGCGTTGGAGGTGTAGGTGGTGTAGCCGTGCTCGAGGGCGTAGATGCCGGCCTCGCGGATGCGCCACGGCGTCACGAAGTCGGGCTCGCCGACCCCGAGGGAGATCACGTCGTCCATCTCGGCGGCGATGTCGAAGAACCGCCGGATGCCCGAGGGCGGGCAGGCCGCGATGACGGAGTTGAGCGGCTTCACGGCGTGACCGGCAGGCGGTGGTCGGCGTCCGGCGTGGCGAACGAGTCGCCGTCGCGCTTGTAGGTCTTGAGCACGAAGTGCGTGGCCGTGGCGCGGACGCGGTCGATCGTGGAGAGCTTCTGGGACACGAAGTCCGACACCGCGCGGATCGTGCGGCCCTCGACGGTGCAGCGCAGGTCCTGGCTGCCGGAGACCAGGTACACGCTGCGGACCTCGGGGAACCGGGCGATCCGCTCGGCCACGTCGTCGAAGCCGACGCCGCGGGCCGGGGCGAGGGAGACGTCGATGAACGCGGTGACGGTCTCGGCGGTGGAGTCGCCGTCGACGGCGTCCCAGTCGACGACGGCCTTGTAGCGGCGGATCGCGCCGGACGCCTCCCAGGCCGTGACCGCAGCGCTGACGTCGGCGACGGGGATGCCGGTCATCGTGGCGAGGGTGTCGTGGGAGAGCTGGGCGTCGCGCTCCAGCAGTTCGAGGATCTGGCGCACCCGGCGACCCTACGTCGCAGCGCGCGCGAGCCTGCGCACCGCCTCGTGGATCACCGGTTCGGGGTGCGAGGCGTAGCAGCAGCGGATCGCGTGCGGCTGTGGTGCCTCCACCGCGAACGCGCCGCCCGGCACGAATCCGACCCCGTGCTCCAGCGCACGGGGGAGCAGTGCGGTGGTGTCGACGCCGGGGAGCTCCAGCCAGCAGAACATCCCGCCCGTCGGGGCCGAGCAGGTGACGCCGGGCAGGTGCCGCGCCACGGCCGTGGTGAAGGCGTGCGCCCGGCTCGCGGTGGCGGCGCGGACGCCGCTCAGGTGGGCGTCGAGGAAGGCGGTGTCGGCGAGCAGGTCGGCCGCGATCGCCTGCGTCAGCGACGACGTGCACAGGTCGGTGCACTGCTTGAGGAGCTCGACGGCGGCGAGCAGCCCGGGCGGCCCGCTGAGCCACCCGACGCGCAGGGCCGGCGCCAGCACCTTCGACGCGCTGCCCAGCCGGACCACACGATCGGAGTGCGCGGCGACCGGGAGCGGGGGTGCGCCGTCGAAGGCGAGCAGGCCGTACGGGTCGTCCTCGACGACGGTGAACCCGTACCGCTCCGCCAGTCCGGCGAGCCGCACCCGCCGCTGCGGGGAGAGGGTGACCCCGCGCGGGTTGTGGAAGGTCGAGACGGTGTGCACGAGCCGCGGCCGCAGCCCGTCGCGCAGGTGGTCCTCCAGCACGTCGACCCGCAGGCCGTCGCCGTCGAGCGGGACCGGGTGCAGCGCGGCCCCCGCGGCCTGGAACACCTGCAGCGCGCCGACGTAGGCCGGGTCCTCGACCACCACCGCGTCGCCGGGGTCGAGCACCGCGCGGGCGACGAGATCGAGCGCCTGCTGCGACCCGGTGGTCACGACGACGTCGGTGATCTCGCGGCGGCAGCGGGCGGTCTCGTGGGCGGCGAGGACGACGCGCAGCGCGGGGAGCCCGGCCGTCTCGCCGTACTGGATCGACGCGGGGTGCGCGAGCGCGGCCGCGGCGGCGGCGGCGATCCGCTCGCGCGGCATCAGGTCGGCGGCGGGCAGGCCTCCGGCCAGGCTGATCACCTCCGGGCGGGAGGTGAGGGCGAGCAGGTCGCGGATGGCGGAGCCGCGGACGGAGCGGGCGGCGGTGGACAGGGGCACGGGGACCTCGCAGGGTCGATCTGGACGGGGTGGGGCGTCCTGGATCGACAGGGCGGGGGTGCGGTCCGGGGTGGCGGGCCACCTCCGATGATGCCGGGCGGTCCCGGGATACGGAACCGGTTTCCCGACAGATGGAACGCAGATCCACCTCCTTCGACCGATGCGGTCCGCCGGCGGCGGTCCTGGCGTCGGGGCATGACGGCGAAGGCGGTGCTCGGAGTGGTGCTCCTGGGGGCGGGTCTGGTGCTCGCCCTGGTGTTCCCGGAGCTGCGGTCCCTGTGGTTCGAGGGGAGAACGCCCGGGATCCTGCCGGCCGTGATCGGTGCGTTCGAGCTGTTCGACGGCCACCGGCGGAGACGAAACCTCGACGCCGGACGAGAGCGTCCAGATCGAGGGTGACGGGGTGGCCCGCGACGTCGAGCGTGGCGGCGCCGGTGTGCTCCCCGGACAGCTCGTAGTGCCCGTCGATCAGGGCGTACGTGGTCGGGGAGACGGGGCCGTCGATGTCGAGCATCCAGTACCGGCCGATCCCGGCCTCCGGGTACCCGGCGAACTCGAGGATGCGGTCGACCTTGCGCGTACCGTCCGACGGGATCTCGACTGCGAGCAGCACGTCACTCCGTCGACCAACTCCAGCCGGAAGGCCTCGTCCTCGGGAAGAGCCTCCCGTTCCTGGAGCGTCAGCAGGTGGCTCGGCCAGGTGGCTGTCAGCGCGCTCTCCCTTCGACGTCGTCATGGTGCCATGGGACCCCGACAGCCACGGGCCGTTCGGGACGTCCGGCGCGCCGGTGGCAGGGTGGCGCCGTGACCACCGACGCGGACGGGCTGTTCGAGCTCGACGAGCCGGCCCCCGAGGCCGTTCCGGAGCGCGCGCGGGCCACCGCCCCGCTCGCCGCCCGGATGCGCCCGCGCACCCTGGACGAGGTCGTCGGGCAGGCCCACCTGCTCGCGCCGGGCGCCCCGCTGCGGCGGCTCGTCGAGGGCGGGGCGGCGGCGTCGGTGCTGCTCCACGGCCCGCCCGGCACCGGGAAGACCACCATCGCGCGGTTGCTGGCGGGTGTCGGGTCCCGGCACTTCGTCGCCCTGTCGGCGCTGTCGAGCGGCGTCAAGGAGCTGCGCGAGGTGATCGCCGACGCCAGGCGCCGCCGCGACCACCACGACCAGCAGACCGTCCTGTTCATCGACGAGGTCCACCGCTTCTCCAAGACCCAGCAGGACGCCCTGCTCGGTGCGGTCGAGGACCGGTTGGTCCTGCTCGTCGCGGCCACCACGGAGAACCCGTCGTTCTCGGTCGTCTCGCCGCTGCTGTCGCGCTCGCTGGTGCTGCAGCTGCAGTCGCTCACCGAGGACGACGTGCGGGCGCTGCTGCGCCGGGCCGTCGCCGACCCGCGGGGCCTGGCTGCCGCGGTGGAGCTGGCGGCCGACGCCGAGGACGCGCTCGTCCGGCTCGCCGCGGGTGACGCCCGGCGCGCGCTCACCGCGCTGGAGGCCAGTGCCGACGGGGTGCTCGGCACCGGGGCCACCGTGATCGACGTGCCCGCGGTCGAGCGCGCGGTCACCGAGGCGACCGTCCGCTACGACCGCCAGGGCGACCAGCACTACGACGTCATCAGCGCGTTCATCAAGTCCATCCGCGGCTCCGACCCCGACGCCGCGCTGCACTACCTCGCCCGCATGATCGTCGCGGGGGAGGACGCCCGGTTCATCGCGCGGCGGCTGATGGTGCACGCGAGCGAGGACATCGGCCTCGCCGACCCCACCGCGCTGCAGGCCGCCGTCGCCGCCGCTCAGGTCGTGCAGCTCATCGGCATGCCGGAGGCCCGGCTCGCGCTCGCGCAGGCCACGGTGCACCTGGCGACGGCGCCGAAGTCGAACGCGGTGATCGTCGGCATCGACGAGGCGATGGCCGAGGTCCGGGCCGGCGCCGTCGGAGCGGTGCCGCCGCACCTGCGCGACGGGCACTACGCGGGGGCGCAGAAGCTCGGCAACGCCGTCGGCTACCGCTACCCGCACAACCACCCCGACGGCGTGCTCGCCCAGCAGTACCCGCCCGACGCGCTGGTCGGGACGGACTACTACCGGCCCACCCCGCACGGCGGCGAGCGCACCCTGTCCGAGCGGCTGGCCAAGCTGCGCCGCGCCGTCCGGGGCCGCTGACGCGCACCTTCCCGCCGTTCGCGCACGTCCGGACGTGCGCGGGGCGCCGGGAGGTGCGCGGGGCTCAGGTGCTGAGGTCGGTGCGGAACTGCATCGCCCGGTACGGCCAGCCCAGCGCGGTGTTCCACTGGCTCACGACCAGGTGCAGGTCGTCGAGGCGGGAGCCGGGGAGCACGTAGCCGCCGTAGAGCTGGGCGACGCGGCCGGCGGCGTGGTCCTCGTGCTCCCACGCGCAGCCGTCGAGCACGGTGACGCGCCGGGCGGTGTGCAGGTCCTCGAGCGGGGAGGCGAGGTCGAGGACGTCCATGCGGTAGTTGCCGGCGTCGAAGACGGAGAGCAGCCAGCGGTCCTCGACCCGGCGGAGCGAGAGCTCCCCGTACGCCCCGGGCAGGGCGACCGTCGGCGGGCGGCCCCACGCCCAGCCGTCGTCGGGGGAGAAGCCCCAGCTCTCCCAGGCCCCGGGCGTGGTGATCCGGTCGGCGGGCACCCGGTGCAGCACGAGCCCCTTGTCGCGCTGGAAGCCGGTGGTGAAGGCGTGGACGAACCCGTCGTCGCCGAGCTCCCAGGTGAGCATCTGGAACATGCCGTCGAGGTGCCCACCCGGCCACCGCACACCGGTGGGACGCCAGGTGACGCCCTGGTCGCGCGAGGAGTGGATCTCCGTCCAGTGCACGTGGCCCAGCTCCCGGCACACCATGACGTGCAGGTACATCGTGTCGCCGATCGTGATGACGTCGGTCGGCAGCACGGTGGTGACGCGGCGGGGGCGGCGGGCGAACCAGCGCGGCACCTGGTGGACGTAGCGCACCACCTGCCGGGCCCGCGGCCCGCGGCCGGCGCTGCCGGTCCAGCGCAGCCCGGTCGGGACCGACGCCGGGTCCCCGAACAGCACGACGGGCGAGCGCCAGCCGCGGCCGCCCGCGCGGGGGGAGGCGAAGGTGTCGCCGAAGACCGACACCAGCCGCCCGTCCGGGGCCGTCGTGGTGGCGCCGAGGTCGGTGCCACCGATGCCGAACGCGTCGGTGTGGCCGGGTCCGGTGAGGTCGGTGACCTTGTACGCCGGTGCCCGGGTCACCGGGCCGTCGCTCGCCGCGCTCATGCGGCCGAGCCTGCCACGCCCCCCACCCACGCGAGTCGCGAGATCCCCGCCCGCGAGTCGCGACACTCAGGCCGGGTCGCGCTCGATCGGGCAGCTCATGCAACGGGGCCCCCCGCGGCCGCGCCCGAGCTCGCCGCCGGGGATGTCGAGGACCTCGATGCCGTGGCGGCGCAGGAACGTGTTGGTCGTGACGTTGCGCTCGTAGGTGAGCACCACCCCGGGCGAGACGGCGAGGACGTTGCAGCCGTCGTCCCACTGCTCCCGCTCGGCCGCGTGCACGTCCTGCTCCGCGGTCAGCACGCGGATCTCCGGCAGCCCCAGCACCTCGGCGATCGCGGCGTGCATGCCGTCGGGGGAGTGGTCGGTGACGTGCAGTTCCTTCTCGTTGTCGCCGGGGCGCACGGTGTACGCGGGCAGCATCCCCAGCCCCGCGTACTTCGTGAACGTCTCCGGGTCGACCATCGTCATCACGGTGTCGAGGTGCATGAGCGCGCGGGTCTCGGGCATCCGCAGCGCGACGATCCGGTCGACGTCGCCGCCCGCGAACAGCGCCCGCGCCAGCCGCTCGACGCCCGCCGCGGTCGTCCGCTCGCTCATCCCGACGAGCACGGCGCCGCCGCCGAGCACGAGCATGTCGCCGCCCTCGGTGGTGGCGACGCCGTTCTCCGAGCCCGCCGACCAGATCCGGAACCCGGCGTCGGCGAACAGCGGGTGCCAGCGGTAGACCGCCTCGTAGTGCACGGTCTCGCGGATGCGGGCCTGCTTGCGCATGCTGTTGATCGACACGCCGCCGCCGATCCATGCCGACGTGTCGCGGGTGTAGAGGTGGTTGGGCAGGGGTTCGAGGACGAAGTCGTCGGGTTCGAGGACGTGGAAGGCGACCGAGCGCGGCTCCGGGATCCGGGCGAGGACCTCGCGCTTGGTGATCCCGCCGATCAGGTGCTCGGTGAGGGTGTCGAGGTCCATCGCGTCGAAGCAGTTGCGCAGTGCGTCGATCGCCATCGGGCCGTAGACGCGCTCGTCGAAGATCCGGTCCAGGACGTAGGCGTGCGCCTCGGGGATCTCGACGGTCGAGCGGAGCAGCTCGCCGAAGAGGTGGACGGACACGCCGCGGGAGCCGAGCACCTCCGCGAACCGGTCGTGCTCCTCCTGCGCGCGCTGCACCCACAGCACGTCGTCGAAGAGCAGGCGGTCCTTGTTGCCGGGCGTCAGGCGTTTCAGCTCCAGGCCGGGGCGGTGCAGGATGACCTGGCGCAGCCTGCCGACCTCGGAGTCCACTCGGTACATGCGTGACATCGTGGCACCCGTGGACCTCGACCGGCTCGACGAGCAGATCATCGCCCTCCTGGTCGACGACGCCCGGCGCAGCTACGCCGACCTCGGCACGCGGGTGGGGCTGTCGGCGTCGGCGGTGAAGCGGCGGGTCGACCGGCTGCGCACCGGGGGGGCGATCACCGGGTTCACCGTGCGGCTCGACCCCGGAGCGCTCGGCTGGACGATCGAGGGCTACGTCGAGCTGCACTGCCGCATGCGCACCCCGCCCGCGACGATCCGGGCCGCGGTGGAGCGGTTCCCCGAGGTCGTCGACGCGAGCACCGTCTCCGGGGAGGCCGACGCGGTGCTGCGCATCCTCGCCGCCGACATCCGGCACTTCGAGAAGGTGCTGGAGCAGATCGGGGCGGAGCCGTTCGTGGCGCGGACCAAGAGCGTGCTCGTGCTCAGCCCGCTGATCCGCCGCCCGGCCGCGCCCCATCCGCCGGTCTGACCGGTCGCGCGGGTTCCGTGCGTCGACGCCCGGATCCACGCGGGTTCCGTGCGTCGTCAGGCCGCGGATCGCGGTTGTCCCGCGCACCGGGCGTTCCTACCGTTGAGGTGTCCCGGCCCCGCCGTCGCGGCCGTCCCGCCGCATCCGTGGAGCGTGTTCGTGACCAGCGTCCTGTCCCGCCCCGATCCCGTCGGCGACCGCGTCGCCCGGCCCCGCCACTACCTGATGTGCCGGCCCGACCACTTCGCCGTGACCTACGCCATCAACCCGTGGATGCGCCCCGACCTGCCCGTCGACACCGCCCGCGCGGTGCGGCAGTGGGAGGACCTGCGACGCACCTACCTCGACCTCGGCCACGTCGTCGACCTGCTCGACCCCGTCCCCGGCCTGCCCGACATGGTGTTCGCCGCCAACGGCGCCACCGTCGTCGGCGGGCGGGTGCTCGGCGCGCGGTTCCGCCATCCCGAGCGGGCCGCCGAGGCCGCCGCGCACACCGCCTGGTTCCGGGCGGCGGGGTTCCCGACCACCGAGCCGGAGTTCGTCAACGAGGGGGAGGGCGACCTGCTCGTCGTCGGCGACGTGGTGCTCGCCGGCACCGGGTTCCGCACCGACCCCCGCGCCCACGCGGAGGTCGCGCGCGTGCTCGGCCGCGAGGTGCTGACCCTGGACCTGGTCGACCCCCGCTACTACCACCTCGACACCGCGGTCGCCGCCCTCGACGACGCCACGATCGCCTGGCTCCCCTCGGCGTTCACCCCGGCCGCGCAGGCCGTGCTGCGCGCGCGGTTCCCCGACGCCGTCGTCGCCGACGTGGCCGACGCCGCCGTGCTCGGCCTCAACGCGGTGAGCGACGGCCGCCACGTCGTGCTCCCCGCGCAGGCCCCGCGGCTCGCGGCCGCGATCGCCGACCGCGGCTTCGTGCCCGTCCCCGTCGACCTGTCCGAGCTGCTCCTGGGCGGCGGCGGACCCAAGTGCTGCACCCTGGAGGTACGACCGTGACCGCCGCCGAGATGGCAATCACCGAGGAGTCCGCCACCGCGTTCCACGAGCGCCTGATGGACGAGCACTCCGCGCACAACTACCACCCGCTGCCGGTCGTGGTGGCGCACGCGCAGGGCTCCTGGGTCACCGACGTCGAGGGCGACCGGTACCTCGACTGCCTCGCCGGCTACTCCGCGCTCAACTTCGGCCACGGACATCCCGCGTTGCTCGCCGCCGCGCACGCCCAGCTCGACCGCGTGACGCTGACCAGCCGCGCGTTCGGCAGCGACCGCATCGGCCCGTTCTGCGCGGGCCTCGCGACCCTGCTGGGCAAGGAGATGGTCCTGCCGATGAACACCGGCGCCGAGGCCGTCGAGAGCGGGATCAAGGTCGCGCGCAAGTGGGGCTACGAGGTCAAGGGCGTGCCGGAGGACCGCGCCCGGATCGTCGTGGCCGACGGCGG
This sequence comes from Pseudonocardia abyssalis, assembly GCF_019263705.2. Taxonomy (NCBI): domain Bacteria; kingdom Bacillati; phylum Actinomycetota; class Actinomycetes; order Pseudonocardiales; family Pseudonocardiaceae; genus Pseudonocardia; species Pseudonocardia abyssalis. Next base: position 1,873,649 of record NZ_JADQDK010000001.1, on the reverse strand, counting down.
GTTCCACGGCCGCACGACCACGATCGTCGGCTTCTCCACCGATCCCGACGCCCGCGGGGGCTTCGGCCCGTTCACCCCGGGCTTCGACGTGGTGCCCTACGGCGACGCCGAGGCCCTCCGCGCCGCGATCACGCCCGACACCGTCGCCGTGCTGATCGAGCCCGTCCAGGGCGAGGCCGGGGTCGTCGTACCGCCGCCGGGGTACCTCGCCGCGGTCCGCGAGGTGTGCACCGCGCACCGGGTGCTGTTCGTCGCCGACGAGGTGCAGTCCGGGCTGGGTCGCACCGGGCACGTCCTGGCGACGCGCGCCGCGGGCGTCGACGCCGACGTCTACCTGCTCGGCAAGGCCCTCGGCGGCGGGATCATGGCGCTCTCGGCCGTGGTCGCCGACCGGGACGTGCTCGGCGTCCTGCGCCCCGGCCAGCACGGGAGCACGTTCGGCGGCAACCCGCTGGCCTGCGCCGTCGGCCTCGCGGTGCTCGACCTGCTCGCCGACACCGGCCCGGACGGGATGCCGGCCCGGGCCACCGCGCGGGGTGCGGAGCTGCACGCCCGGCTCGGTGAGCTGGTCGGGCACGGGGTCACCGCGGTACGCGGGGTCGGGTTGTGGGCCGGCGTCGACGTCGACCCGCGGATCGGCACCGGCCGCGCGGTGAGCGAGGCACTCGCCCGCCGCGGGGTCCTGGTCAAGGACACCCACGGCGCGACGATCCGGTTCTCGCCCCCGCTGGTGATCACCTCCGAGGAGGTCCGGGTGGCCGTCGACGCCCTGCGGGACGTGCTCAGCCCAGCGTGATCTCCAGGTTCGGCACGTTCGGGCTCTCCGCCGACCCGAGCCGCTTCCAGCCCTGCGGCGAGGCCTCGTCGGCGGCGCGCAGCATCATGGTCCCGGTCGGCACGCCCGCCGCGGACCAGGCCCGCACCAGCTCGGTGACGTCCACCTGCGTCCAGCCCGCGGCGCAGGCCGGGGCGTTGCCGCGGGTCTCGGTGCTGGTCGACCACAGCCGCTCGGCGGCGGGCTGGTTCGCGAAGCGCGTCGCGGGTCCGACGGCCGGGGCGGACCAGACCTCCCACGCCGCCGGGGCGCACGACGAGGACCAGTCCTGGTGCACCCGCAGCACGGCCGTGCCGATCGGGCGGCCGGCCACCTCGGCCAGGTCCCAGGACAGGAAGCTGCGCGCGACCGCTACGCCGTCGTAGCTGCCCAGTCGCAGATCCGGGTCACCGGAGGCGTCGCTGCGCAGGATCGTCGACTGCACGGTGGTGTCGAACGGTGCCGGGGTCGCGCCGGACACCGGGGCGGACGCGACGACGCGGCTGACGGCGGACTCGGTGGCGGCCCCCTCCACGACGCGTTCGGTGCCCGGGGCGGTCGTGGTCAGCGCGAGCACCGGGGCCGGGCCGACCGCGGTGCCGGCACGCCGGATCGACGCGGCGAAGCCGGTGCGGGTCGCCTCGACGACGAGGTCGTACCCGGGGGCCACCTGGGGGTAGGTGGCGCGGTTCCCGGCGAGGGCGGGCGCGGGCAGCGGGTCCGGCCCGACCGGGGCGAGCGCGGCCGACCCGCCGCCGGTCCACCGCACGACCGGGCCGGTCGGGGTGAGCGTCAGGTCGTGGAGGGCGGCGGCCGGCCGGATGACTCCGTCCGGACCCGATCCGAAAGTCAGGTCGACGGGTACCCACTCGGCCCCGCGGCGCAGTTGCACCGGCCCGGCGAAGAGGGTGACCGCGCGGGAGCCGTCGACGCGGGCCACGGTCGTGCTGGTCTCGGTACGGGTCTCGGGTGTGTCCGGTTCGTCGGCTCCGGCGGTTCCGGGAACGGCCAGTGCGAGCGCGACACCGAGGAGGACCGCGGTGCGTGCCGCGTACGTCTTCATGATCGTGATCAGACGTGGTGTGACGCAGAGCCGACAAGATCAACGGGTGCATCGCACCCACAACGGTGACGCCGTCCATCCGTTCGGGGTGCCCGGTGACCGACGGATCGCCGAGCGGTACCACCGTCCGGCTCAGGATCTGCGGCGGAACGGGCGATCGTCGGCAGGGCCTTTCACGAGGAGTTCGGGCCGCAGGGTTCCGAACAGCACGGTCAGCAACAGCTCGGCCCGGGAGTCCGCCGGCTCGTCGGGTCGGTTCATCGTGCGCGTCAGCAGGGTGTTGACGAGCAGGGCGCTGATGTCGGCCGCGACCGGGTAGGACCGCAGCTCCCCGGTGCGCTGCCCGTGCTCGATCAGCAGCCGGATCGAGTCGGGGACCGGGGCGAGCAGGCGGGGGTCGATCTCGTCGGCCGGATCGGCGGGGCCCTCGACGCGGATCGTGTAGTCCTGCACCGCGGAGAAGAACGACGCGCTGAGCTCGCGGTGTCGCGAGGTCATCCGGGCCAGGGCTCTGACCTGGTCCTCCAGGGCCGCGACCGCCGCACGTCCGGCCGCCACGTCGCGTTCGGCCTGCACGAACAGCGGCCGCACCAGCGGCGCGTAGACGTGTCCGATCAGCGAGTGCTTGGACGGGAAGTGGTTGTACGCGGTGGCGGCGGAGACCCCGGCCGCGGCCGCGATGTCCTCGATCCGGGTACGCGCCCACCCCCGTGAACCGAACGTCGCGTCGGCAGCATCGAGCAGCGCGCGCCGTGTGCGGTCGCGCTTCGTCTGGGCGGCCCGGGCCCGTGGATCGGCCGCTCGGGGTTCGTCGGCAGAGGACATTGAACGCAGAGTAACCAACTTCGGGCTGAAGTGCTCTTGACTCCAACTTGGAGAGTCACCCAAAATGCGTACTTGAACGGTGAACGAGTTCGCTCCGCAGGGCACAGCGGAGCGGGTTCGGGAGGGTCACGATCCGGGAGCGTCGGGGGACGCTCGCGTATCTCGCGGACAACGGGTCTCTCCGACTGCAGGGCAGTACGACTGTCGCTCCCGGGGCCCCCGGGGCGTGGCAGCAGTCCGCACGACGTCGGCGCCGCAGTGCTGATCCGGGACGCCGACCTGGGAGGGGAACCCGCATGAACGAGTTCGTCCGATGACGGCCGCGACGGTGCTGGAGCCGGTCGCCGTCGAGACCGCCGGCCGCACCGGGGTCGTCGAGGAGTACGCCGACCGGGAGCCGGCGGCCCCGGAGTCCACCCTGGAGTCGATGGTCGCCGCGGCCGTCGCGGGGGAGGACCGGGCACGTGACCGACTTCTCGCCGAGATTCACCCGTTCGTGCTCCGCTACTGCCGCGGACGGCTCGGCCGGCAGGAGAGCGTCACGGGTTCGGCCGACGACGTCGCCCAGGAGGTCTGCCTCGCCGTGGTCAGCGCGCTGCCCGCGTACAAGATGCGTGGGCTGTCGTTCCGGGCCTTCGTCTACGGGATCGCCGCACACAAGGTGACCGACGCGTTCCGGGTCATCGGCCGCAACCGCACCGAGCCCGTCCCCGAGCTGCCCGACGCCCCCGTGTCCGACGACGGCCCCGAGCACCGGCTGCTCGAGTGCGAGCTCAGTGAGCGGCTCGGCGAGCTGCTGCACATCCTCACCCCGCGCCAGCGGGAGGTCCTCGTGCTGCGCATCGCGGTGGGGCTCAGTGCGGAGGAGACCGCCGCCGCGGTCTCCTCCACACCCGGCGCGGTGCGCGTCACCCAGCACCGCGCGCTGAACCGCCTGCGCGCCGCGCTCGGCCCCGGCGCCGCCGACCTGGTGGTCCCCGCCCCGCGCTCGCCCCTCGACGCCCTCTGAGCACCCGCCCGCCGCCCGCCCCGGTGGATCATCACCGGGGCGGGCGGGGGAGCGACCCCAGGTGGCGGGCCATCTCCCGCGCGGTAGCCTGACCGGCGATCACACTCTGTCGTCGAACGGTTCGAGGAGGCCTCGTGTCGGCTGGTCAGATCGCCGCGCTCATCGCCGCGGGGGCGTTCGTCGTCCTCGTGCTGCTGCTGGCGGTCCCGCTGCTCAAGCTGGGTCGCACCCTCGACGAGGCGACCGTCGCCATCCGCAAGGCACACGAGGGCAGCGCGCCGCTGCTCGACAACGCCCAGACCACGCTGCACCAGGTGAACACGCAGCTGGAGCGGGTGGACGGCATCACCTCGAGCGCGCGCACCGTCACCAGCAACGTCTCGGTGCTCACGTCGCTGTTCACCGCCACGATGGGCGGCCCGCTGGTCCGGGCGGCCGCGTTCTCCTACGGGCTGAACAAGGCGGTGAAGGCCCGTCGTGCCGGGCGCGACGCCGGCGCACACTCGTTGCAGACCCGCCCGGGTCGGCTGCGTCGCAAGGGGAAGAAGTCATGAGCGAGCTCGCGAGCGGATCGTCGGCGCAGCGCCGTGCCGCTTCACCGGCCGGGCGCAGCGAGGCCGTGCGATGAAGCGGTTGTTCTGGGTCGGGGTCGGCGCGGTCGCCGGTTCCTACGTGACCCGTCGTGCCACCCGGGCCGCGCACGCCGTCACGCCGTCGGGCATCGGTGGGAACATCGCCGACGGCCTGCGCGAGCTCGGGGCCGGCCTGGGTGCGTTCGGCGCCGAGGTCCGCGCCGGCATGGACGCCCGCGAGCGCGAGCTGACCGAGCTGGTCGAGCGCCGTACCGGTGGGCACGTCCCCACCTACGCCGAGGCGCTCGCCGAGCCCGCTCCTGCGCGAGCGCCGCGGGCAGGGAACTAGTCCCTCCCTGCCGCTCCGCCCCATTCCTCCTCGGTAGAGAGCCCCTTGCGTGCAGACCCACGAGATCGTCCGTCGTTTCACCGACCACTTCGTCGCCGCGGGCCACATCCGCGTGCCCAGTGCGTCGCTCATCCTCGACGACCCCAACCTGCTGTTCGTCAACGCGGGGATGGTGCAGTTCAAGCCGTACTTCCTCGGTGAGGTGTCGGCGCCCTACCCGACCGCCACGTCGATCCAGAAGTGCGTGCGCACCGGCGACATCGACGAGGTCGGCCGCACCACCCGGCACAACACGTTCTTCCAGATGGCCGGCAACTTCTCCTTCGGTGACTACTTCAAGGCCGGGGCGATCGAGCACGCCTGGAAGCTGATCACCGGCTCGCAGGACGAGGGCGGCTACGGCTTCGACCCCGAGCGCCTGTGGGTCACCGTCTACCTCGACGACGACGAGGCCATCGGGCTGTGGCGCGACATCGCGGGGCTCCCGCCCGAGCGGATCCAGCGCCGCGACGGCAAGGACAACTACTGGGACATGGGTGTGCCCGGTCCCGGCGGTCCCTGCTCGGAGATCTACTACGACCGCGGGCCGGAGTTCGGCGCCGAGGGCGGCCCGGTCGCGGACGAGAACCGCTACCTGGAGATCTGGAACCTGGTCTTCATGCAGGACGTGCGCGGTGACCTGAGCCCGAAGCTCGGTCACCCGCCGATCGGGAAGCTCCCGCGGCCCAACATCGACACCGGCATGGGTGTCGAGCGGGTCGCCACCCTGCTGCAGGGCGTCGCGAACGTCTACGAGACCGATCTCGTGCGCCCGGTCATCGCCCGGGCCGAGGCGTTCTCCGGGCGGCGCTACGGCGCCTCGGAGGAGGACGACGTCCGGTTCCGCGTCATCGCCGACCACGCCCGCTCCGGTGTGATGATCATCGCCGACGGCGTGACGCCCGCCAACGACGGCCGCGGCTACGTCCTGCGCCGCCTGCTGCGCCGGATCGTGCGCTCCGCCCGGCTCCTCGGCGTCACCGAGCCGGTGCTCGGGGCGTTCGCCGAGGTCGTCCGCGACGCGATGGCGCCGTCCTACCCGGAACTCGTCACCGACTTCGAGCGGATCTCCGCGGTCGTGCGCGCCGAGGAGGAGGCGTTCCTGCAGACGCTCACCGCGGGCGAGCGGATCTTCGACACCGCGGTGGCCGAGACCCGCTCCTCCGGGGCCACGGTGCTGCCCGGGGACCGCGCGTTCCAGCTGCACGACACGTTCGGCTTCCCGATCGACCTCACGCTGGAGATGGCCGCGGAGGCCGGGCTCGAGGTCGACCGCGACCGCTTCACCGCGCTCATGCAGGAGCAGCGCACCCGCGCGAAGGCCGACGCCGCCAAGCACAAGGTCGGTCACGGCGGCGACGGGTCGATCTACCGCGCACTGCTCGACACCCACGGGGCCGTCGACTTCCTCGGCTACACCGAGCTCGCCGCCGAGGGCACCGTCATCGGGCTGCTCGTCGACGGCGTACCGGTGCCGGCAGCCCGCGAGGGCGACGCCGTGGAGATCGTGCTCGACCGCACACCGTTCTACGCCGAGGCGGGCGGCCAGCAGGCCGACACCGGCACGCTGGCGGGCGGTTCGTTCACCGTCCGCGTCGACGACGTGCAGTCGCCCGTCGCGGGGCTGCGCGTGCACCGCGGCACGGTCACGGCGGGCGAGGTCACGCTCGACGCGGCCGTCGTGGCCACCGTGGACGTCGCCCGGCGCACGTCGATCTCCCGGGCCCACACCGCCACGCACCTCGTGCACGCCGGCGTCCGCGGCGCTCTCGGCCCGTCGGCCGCGCAGGCCGGCTCGCTCAACGCCCCCGGCCGCATGCGGTTCGACTTCACCTCGCCGAGCGGCGGGGTCGCCCCGGCCGCGCTCGCGGAGATCGAGGACGAGGTCAACACGGTCCTGCAGGAGGACCGCGCCGTCGAGTCCTACGAGACGACGATGGACGAGGCCCGCACGCTCGGCGCGATGATGCTGTTCGGCGAGAAGTACGGCGACCGCGTCCGCGTGGTCGACATGGGCGACTACTCGCGGGAGCTGTGCGGAGGCACGCACGTGGGCCGCACCGGCGAGATCGGCATGATCAAGGTGCTGTCCGAGGGATCGATCGGCTCCGGCGTGCGCCGGGTCGACGCCCTGGTCGGGCTCGACGCGTTCCGGTTCCTCTCGCGCGAGCACGTGCTGGTCTCGAACATCGCCGAGCAGCTCAAGGTACGCCCGGACGACCTGCCCGAGCGGATCAACGGGCTCGTCGAGCGGCTGCGCACCGCCGAGCGCGACCTGGAGAAGGTCCGGGCCGACGCCGTGCTGTCCTCGGCGGGCGCCCTCGCCGGCGGCGCCGAGGACGTGGGCGGGGTCGCGCTCGTCGCGGTCGCTGCTCCGGACGGGGTGGGCGGCAACGACCTGCGGGCCCTGGCCGCCGACGTCCGCGGCCGGCTGGGCCCGCGCCCGGGTGTGGTGGCCCTGTTCTCCGGGGACGGCGACAAGGTCGCCTTCGTCGTGGCCACCACCTCCGCGGCCCGCGACGCCGGGCTCGCCGCAGGCAAGCTGATCCCGTCCTTCGCGGCGGCCGTCGGCGGCCGGGGCGGCGGCAAGCCGGACCTCGCGCAGGGCGGTGGCACCGACCCGGCCGGCATCCCGGCCGCGGTGGAGGCCCTCCGGGCGCACCTGCGTGCCCGGTAGCCGTGCCGGTCGCTAGGCGCGGGCGCCGGCTCGGTATCGACGTCGGGTCCGTCCGGGTCGGGGTGGCGCTCTCCGACCCGGACGGGCTGATCGCGACGCCGCTGGCCACCGTGCCGCGCGACATCGACGGCGGTACCGACGTGGCCGCCATCGCGGCGCTGGTCGCCGAGCACGAGGCGGTCGGGCTCGTGGTGGGGCTGCCGCGCACGCTCGCCGGGCGCGAGGGCCCGGCCGCGGAGGCCGCGCGCGCGTTCGTGGCGTCGCTGGAGCCCGCGGTGGGCGTCCCGATCGAGCTGTCCGACGAGCGGCTCACCACCGTCGTCGCCACGCGGCAGATGCGCGAGAGCGGACGCAAGGGCCGCAAGCAGCGGGCCGTCGTCGACCAGGTCGCCGCGGTCGGCATCCTCCAGGGCTGGCTGGACCGTCATCGCTGATCACCGGCCCCCGGACGGTGAACCGGACGAATCGGACCAGGTGAGTGCTCAACCCCCGTCGGGTACGGGGGAGACCCGATCGTTACCCTCCGGCGTTGTGGACATCGACGGCCCGACGACCCGCTTGCGCGCCGTCGACGGATCGGCCGCCGATCCCGCGAGCGAGGCCGCGACCGCCCCGATCCCCGTGGTGCGCGGCGCCGGTGCCACGGCGACCGGCCGCTCCGACCGGGACTCCTCCGCGGACCGGGGCCCCTACCTGGACCGGGACCCCCGTCCCGACGGGGACGGCAGGGACGGGGACGGCAGGGACGGGGACGGCAGGGACGCGGACGGCAGGGACGGGGACGGCAGGGACGGTCACCCGGACGGGGACGGCCGGTCGGGCGCACCCGCGCGCGGGCGTCGGGCTCCGGGCCGGGCGCGCCGCAGCGGGGTCCTGCTGCTCGCCGTCGCGGTGCTACTGGTGGCCGTCGTCGGCGGCGCGGTCTACCTGTTCCGCTCGCTGACCTCGGCCGCCGACTTCGAGGGTGCGGGGGAGGGCGACGTGATCGTCCGGGTCGCCGACGGCGACTCCACCGCCGCGATCGGCCGCACCCTGGAGAGCACCGGGGTCGTGGCGAGCGTCGCCGCGTTCCTCGACGCCGCCGAGCAGGACGACCGGATCCTCGGTGTGCAGCCCGGTTCGTACCAGATGCGCTCGCGGATGTCCGCCACCGCGGCGGTCGAACGACTGCTCGAACCCGACGCCCGCGTGGGTCAGCTGGAGATCCGCGGCGGTGTCCAGCTCGACGACACCAGCGCCCCGGACGGCACCGTCGCGCCCGGCGTCCTCACGCTCATCTCGCGGGCCACCTGCGCCACGATCGACGGTGCGGACTCGTGCGTGGGCGTCGAGGACCTGCGCTCGGCGATGGCGGAGACCGACCCGGCCGAGCTCGGGGTCCCGTCGTGGGCGCAGGAGGCCGTCTCGGCCGCCGACCCGGTGCGCCGCCTGGAGGGCCTGCTCGTCCCCGGCCTCTACGAGGTGGAGCCGGGTCGGACGGCCGTCGAGGTGTTGCAGGGCCTGCTGGCCACGTCGACGGCCCGGCTCGAGGCCGGTGGCATCGTCGCCGGGGCCGACGCGATCGGGACCTCGCCGTACGAGGTGCTGATCATCTCGTCGCTGGTGGAGAAGGAGGGCATCACGCCGGACATGCCCAAGGTCGCGCGGGTGGTCTACAACCGCCTGCAGATCGGGCAGCGCCTCGAGCTGGACTCCACCGTCAACTACCCGCTGGACCTGCAGGCCCTGCGCACCACGGCCGAGGACCGCAGCACCCCGGGTCCGTACAACAGCTACGCCACCGCGGGCCTGCCGCCGACGCCGATCGCCGCACCCGGCCGTGAGGCCGTCGCCGCCGCGCTCGACCCCGAGCCCGGCCCGTGGTTCTTCTTCGTGCGCTGCCAGACCGACGGCACGTCGTGCTTCGCCGAGACGTTCGCCGAGCACACCGCCAACGTCCAGCTCGCGCGCGACAACGGGGCCTTCTGACCGGTCGCCCGGGTCAGGGCCGGCCGAAGAAGCCGGACGGCGGCATCGGGGACGGGGTGGCCCCGCGGTCGCCGACCGGGGTCGTGGCCAGCTCCCGGACCTGCGCGTCGTCCAGCACGCGGGCGGGGAACGGGTCGCCCGCCGCGCGCCGGACCAGACCCTGCACCGGCAGTTCGCCGTCGCGGGCGAGCAGCACGAGGTTGCCGAAGCGGCGCCCCTGGAGCACGTTCGGGGCGACGACGACGGCCAGCCGTGCGAACCGGGACCCGGCCACGGCGAACTGGGTGCGGGCGAACGGCAGCGCGCCGCCGTCGGCGACGTTGGCCGCGTACATCCCGCCCGGCGCGAGGACCCGCGCGGCGTCGGCGACGAACTCGGTGGTGGTGAGATGGGCGGGGGTGCGTGCGCCGGCGAACACGTCGAGTACGAGCAGGTCGACCGAGCCGGTCGGGACCTCCGTCAGCACCGCCCGCGCGTCGCCGACGGTGACCTCGATCCCGTACCCGTCGACGGGCAGCCGCGCCGCCACCAGGTCGACCAGCCCGGCGTCGATCTCCGCCACCTGCTGTGTCGAGCCGGGGCGGGTGGCGGCGACGTAGCGGGGCAGCGTCCAGGCCCCGCCGCCGAGGTGCAGCACCCGCAGCGGCGCGGTGGGCGGGGCGACGAGGTCGACGACGTGCGCGAGCCGCCGCACGTACTCGAACTCGAGGTGCGTGGGGTCGTCGAGGTCGACGTGGGACTGTGCGGTGCCGTCGACCAGCAGCGTCCAGCCCTGCGGCCGGTCGGGGTCGCCCACCAGCTCGGCGCTCCCGTGGTCGACCTCGGCCCGCACGACCGCCCGAGCCTCGTTCATGAGGTCATCCTGCCCCGGTTCACGCGGCCGGCGGCACCCAGCCGTAGACGTGGTCGACGACGACGGTGAGCAGGACGCGGCCCTCGGCGACCATCGCCGCCCGGTAGTCGTCCCAGTCGGGGTGCTCGCCGCGCACGTCGCGGTAGTAGGTGACCAGCGCCTGCACGGTGTCGTCGTGCGGGTCCGCGGCCGTCGCGGTGAGCTGCGCGGTGCCCTCTCCGACCGCGTAGGCGGTGAGGTCGGGCCGGGTGACCTGGTAGCTGACCCGCGGGTCGCGGCGCAGGTTGCGCGTCTTGGCCCGTCCCTCGGTCACGGAGATCCGGAGCGTGCGGGTGGCCGGGTCGAACGCGTGGGTCACCACGGAGGACTGGGGCCGCCCGTCGCGCTTGAGCGTGATGAGGACGCCACCGCCGATCTCGGTGAACAGGTCGAGCAGAGCGGGGTCGGACGCCATGGGAACTCCTGTCGGTCGGTGCCCCCGGGCTTACCACATCGGGCCCGCCGGGAACCGCTCCCGGGCCGGGTCGTCCACCTCGCGGTGCGCCCGTCCACAACCGGTGGTGGGGGTCTGGCGTGGGACGACCTCGGACCCGACGCTGGACCGGGAGGCGGGGAACCGGATCGGGCGGACGGGGGGTGTCAGGGTGATCGGGACGGGAGCGCTCGGTGACGGGGTGTTCTGGCCCGGGGTGTCGGGCGCGGGTCTGCTCGGGGCCCTGGCCGGTGCGGCGGCCGGTGCGGCCGTCCGCGTGCTGCTGGGGCGGATGGCGCGGGGGACGCGGGTGCGCGTGCCGGTGTGCGAGGTCGCGGTGGCGGCGCCGTGGGCCGCCGTCGTCGGGGCCTGGGCCGCGGGAGTGCTGCCGGGACGGTGGGTGCCGGTGCTGCTCGGGACGGCCTGGTTCGGGGTCGCGGCAGGGCTGGTCGACCTGCGGCACCACCGCCTGCCCGACGCCCTCACGCTGCCCGCGGTGCCTGCCGCACTCCTGCTGGTCACGCCGCTGGGCCCCGACGCCGTCGGGCGGGCGGTGCCCGGCGTGCTGCTCGCGGCCGGGGTGCACGCCGCGGTCCACCTCGCGGCTCCCGGGGCGCTCGGGGCGGGTGACGTGAAGCTGGCGGCGTCGCTCGGGGCGCCGCTGGCCGTGGTGTCCTGGCCCGCGCTCCTCCTCGCGGCGGTGCTGGCGTCGGTCCTGACGCTGGGGCGCGCGGCGGCGTGTGGTCGCAGAGCGGTGCCGCACGGTCCGTCGATGGTGGTGGGGTCGGCGGTCGTGCTGGTGGCGGCCGCGGCGGGTGCGGGTGGTCCCTGGTGAGAGGATGGCGGCGTGCTGCGTTGGATCACCGCCGGGGAGTCCCACGGTCCCGCGCTGGTCGCCGTGCTGGAGGGCATGGTCGCCGGTGTCGAGATCACGACCAAGGAGCTGGGCGCCGAGCTGGCGCGCCGGAAGCTGGGCCACGGCCGCAGCCCCCGGATGGCGTTCGAGGCCGACGAGCTCGAGGTGATCGGCGGCCTCCGGCACGGCCTGACGCAGGGCGGCCCGGTCGCGGTGCGCATCGCCAACACCGAGTGGCCGAAGTGGGAGACCGTCATGGCGGCCGACCCGGTGGATCCCGAGCTGATCGCGGGCCGCGCACGCAACGCCCCGCTCACCCGACCCCGGCCCGGCCACGCCGACCTCGCCGGCATGACGAAGTTCGGCTTCGACGACGCCCGTCCGGTGCTGGAGCGGGCGAGCGCCCGCGAGACGGCCGCGAAGGTCGTCATGGGCACCGTGGCGAAGGCGTTCCTCAAGCAGGCCCTCGGGGTCGACATCGTGTCGCACGTCGTGGCGATCGGCGCCGTCGACGCCCCGGAGGACGACCCCGTCCCCGGCCCCGGCGACCTCGAGCGCGTCGACGCCAGCCCGGTCCGCGCGTTCTCCGCGGAGACCACCGCGCACATGATCGCCGAGATCGACGCCGCCCACGAGGACGCCGACACCCTCGGCGGGGTCATCGAGGTGATCGCGTACGGGATGCCGGTGGGTGTGGGGTCCTACGTCCAGTCCGACCGCAGGCTCGACGGGCGGCTCGCCGGTGCGCTGATGAGCATCCAGGCGATGAAGGGCGTCGAGATCGGCGACGGCTTCCGCACCGCGCACCGCCGCGGCAGCGCGGCCCACGACGAGATGATCCCGGGCGACCCGGTGAAGCGGCTGTCCAACCGTGCGGGCGGCATCGAGGGAGGCATGACCAACGGCGAGCCGGTGCGCGTGCGGGTGGCGATGAAGCCGATCTCCACCGTGCCCCGGGCCCTGCGCACCATCGACACCGCCACCGGCGAGGAGGCCACCGCGATCCACCAGCGCTCCGACGCGTGCGCGGTCCCGCGGGCCGGTGTCGTCGCCGAGTCGATGGTGGCACTGGTGCTGGCCGAGGCGGCGCTGGAGAAGTTCGGGGGCGACTCGCTCGACGAGACCCGCCGCAACGTCGCGTCCTACCGGGCCGCGCACGCCTGACCCTCCACGGCGGGCCGGGCGGTCGTCACGTCGAGGGGACCGGGCACCGTCGCCCCGCCACGAGATCGACGGAGGAGGGCTGTCGCGGGCCGCCGACCCCTCTGACGTCGATCGCGTCCGCGTGCCCGGCTGGTGATCAGCGTCTCGGAACAGGGGGCGGGTCCCGGCCCGCACCCCGTTCCACACCGCTGATCACCGCGTCCACCACTACGGTGACGGTCGTGCGCGCCGGGGACCGGCGCGGAGGACCGGGACGGGTCAGCCGGTGCGGCGCGACGACCGGTCGACGGCCCTGCGGACGGCGGCGCGGAAGATCGCGGCGCGGCTCTCCGGCGGGGCGGTGCCGATGGGATCGTCCGCGCCGGTACCTGCACGACCGGCCGGGCCGTCGTCGCCCGGAGAGGCGTCGCCCGGAGAGGCGTCGGCCGCGGATCCGCCGGGTCCGGCCTCGAGCCCGGAGCCCGCGTCGAACGCCGCGAAGGGGGTGCCGGAGCCGGAGCCACGGGGGTCGCGCAGCTGCGGTTCGAGGTGGGACCGGCCGTCGCGGCGGGGGAGCGGGAGCTGCTCGCGCCGCGGGGGGAGCCGGTGGTCCTGTTCGCCGTGGTCCACGCCGGTTCTCCGATCGTGCGATCACCCCGGGCCGCGGGGCGGGAGTCGTCACCGTGCGCCGCATCGACGCCACGGGAGGCTATCGCGCCACCGGGTCGGTCGACGGGAGGGGGCGCGGAGGGTCACCGGGCGGTGCCGGCGCGATGGTCCCGGCCCGGTCACTACGCTCGACCGATGACCGCCCCACTCCGCCCGAGGCTGGTGCTCGTCGGCCCGCCCGGCGCCGGCAAGACGACCGTCGGCAAGGTGCTCGCCCGCCGGCTCGGCGTCGGCTTCACCGACGTCGACGCGCTGATCGTCGAACGGGCCGGGAAGCCGATCGCCGACATGTTCCTGCACGACGGCGAGGACGCGTTCCGCGCGCTGGAGCGCGAGGTCGTCGCGGACGCGCTCGACACCGTCGACGGGGTGCTCGCGCTGGGCGGCGGGTCGGTGCTGGCGCCGCAGACGCGCGCCGCGCTGCGCGGCCACCGGGTCGTGCTCCTGACGGTCGGGCTCGCCGACGGCCTGCGCCGCACCGGCATGTCGGGCGCCCGCCCGCTGCTCGCCGGGGTCAACCCGCGCGCCACGTTCAAGGCCCTCCTCGACGCCCGCGCGCCGCTCTACCGGGAGGTCGCGACGGTCGAGGTCGACACCGGGCGCCGCAGCGCCAACCAGGTGGTCAGGGCCGTGCTGCTCGCGCTGGGCGAGATCCCGCCGGACACGCCCGAGCCGCCCGCCGACCCCGCGAACCCCCTCGACGTCCCGACGCCGCACGAGAGCACACTGCTGCCGCACCCCGTGCGAGCAACGGAGGACTAGCGGCCCCGCGGATAGGGTGGACCCGTGATCCGGATCGACGTCGCCAGTGGCTCGCCCTACCCCGTGCTCGTCGGACGGGGGGTGTCGGACGAGCTGGTGGGCACCGTCACCGGGCTCGGAGCGGAGAAGGCCGTGATCGTGCACCAGCCGACGCTGGCCGACCGCGCGGAGCGGATGCGGGCCGACCTGGTCGCGGCCGGGGTCGACGCCCACCGCGTCGAGGTGCCCGACGCCGAGGACGGCAAGACGTTGACCGTCGCGGGGTTCTGCTGGGAGGTCTGCGGCACGGTCGGGCTCACGCGCGGCGACGTCGTCGTGTCACTGGGCGGCGGCGCCGTCACCGATCTCGCCGGGTTCGTCGCCTCGGCGTGGATGCGTGGGGTGCGGGTCGTGCACGTGCCCACCACGCTGCTCGCGATGGTCGACGCGGCCGTCGGCGGCAAGACCGGCATCAACACCGCCGCGGGCAAGAACCTCGTCGGCGCCTTCCACGAGCCGTCCGCGGTGCTCGTCGACCTCGCCACGCTGGAGACCCTGCCCGCCGACGAGCTGGTCGCGGGAAGCGCGGAGATCCTCAAGACCGGGTTCATCGCCGACCCGGTGATCCTCGAGCTCGTCGAGCGCGACCCGAAGGCGGCGCTCGACCCCACCGGCGACGTCCTGCCCGAGCTGGTCCGCCGCTCGATCCAGGTCAAGGCCGACGTCGTCGCGGCCGACCTGCGCGAGTCGCACCTGCGGGAGATCCTCAACTACGGGCACACGCTGGGCCACGCCGTCGAGCGCCGCGAGGACTACCGGTGGCGCCACGGCAACGCCGTCAGCGTCGGGCTGGTGTTCGCCGCGGAGCTCGCCCGCGCGGCGGGGCGGCTCGACGACGCCACCGCAGACCGCCACCGCGCGGTGCTCGAGTCCGTCGGCCTCCCCGTCCGCTACGAGCCGGGCGTGCTCCCGGAGCTGGTCGAGACCATGCGCGGCGACAAGAAGTCGCGCTCGGGGATGCTGCGGTTCGTCGTCCTCGACGGCCTCGCCCGGCCCGGGCGGCTGGAGGGCCCCGAGCCCGCGCTCCTGGAGACGGCCTACGCGATGATCAGCGTATGAACGTCCTCGTCCTCAACGGCCCCAACCTCGGCCGTCTCGGCACCCGCGAGCCCGCGGTCTACGGCACCACGACCTACTCCGACCTCGTCACGCTGTGCGAACGCGCGGGGGAGGAGCTGGGCCTGTCGGTCGAGGTGCGCCAGACCGACCACGAGGGCGAGCTGCTCGGCTGGCTGCACGGCGCGGCCGACGCCGGCACGCCCGTCGTGCTCAACGCGGGCGCGTGGACGCACACCTCCGTGGCCGTGCGGGACGCCTGCGCACAGCTCACCGCGCCGCTGGTCGAGGTGCACATCTCGAACGTGCACAAGCGCGAGGAGTTCCGCCACCACTCCTACATCTCGGGCGTGGCCGACGGGGTGGTCGTCGGCCTCGGTGTCCGCGGCTACGCCCTCGCGCTGCGCTGGATCGCCGGACGGGACTGACCGCGCGGGATCAGTAGCGCGGGTCGCGCTCCGGCGGGTACACCTCCGCGCGGGGGGCGATCACGGGACGCGCGCGCCGGGCCATCGCCAGGCTCGCGATCAGACCGATGACGCCGACGACGGCGAGGATCCAGCCGATGAGCTGCAGGTCGATGCCGTCGATGTCGATGCTCACGGCGAGGGCGAGGATCAGCCCGATCGCGATCAGTCCGATGCTCGATCCGATTCTCATGACGGGATGTACCCGGGAGCGTCCCGGCCCACACCTCACTACCGTGGGGCCGTGCCCCCCACCGCCCGCCGCGCCGCGCTGCGCACCCTGCTGGCCGAGCGCGAGGTCGACGCGCTGCTGGTCACGGACCTGGTCAACATCCGCTACCTCACCGGGTTCACGGGCTCGAACGCCGCGCTGCTCGTGCACGCCGACGGAGACGCCGCGAGCCGGTTCGGCACCGACGGCCGCTACCGCACCCAGGCCGACACGCAGGTGCCCGACCTGGAGCGGATCGAGGACCGCGCCACCGCGACCGCGGTCGCCGCCGCCGCGCACGACCTCGGGATCCGGCGGCTCGGGTTCGAGTCCGACGCGGTCACCGTCGACGCCTGCACCGCGCTCGCCGCGGCGGCCGACGGCGTCGACCTGCACCGCGCGCCCGGACTGGTGCAGCGGCTGCGGCTGGTGAAGGACGACGACGAGGTCGACGCGCTGCGGGCAGCGTGCACCGCCGCCGACGCCGCGCTGGCCGGGCTGCTCGCCGACGGCGGGCTCGTCGCCGGGCGCACCGAGCGGGACGTCGCGCTGGACCTGGAGAACCGGATGCGGCGCCTCGGCGCGCAGGGCCCGGCGTTCGAGACGATCGTGGCCTTCGGCGCGCACTCCGCGGTGCCGCATCACCGCGCAGGCGACGCCGTGCTCCGCACGGGCGACCTCGTGAAGATGGACTTCGGCGCGCTCGTCGACGGCTACCACTCCGACATCACGCGGACGGTCGTCCTCGGGCAGGCGGCCGACTGGCAGCGGGAGCTGCACGCGCTCGTCGCGGCCGCCCAGTGGGCCGGTCGCGCGGCGCTGGTCCCCGGGGCCGACGTCGTCGCGGTCGACGCCGCCGCCCGCGACGTGTGCGTCGAGGCCGGGCTGGGGGAGGAGTTCCTGCACGGCCTCGGGCACGGTGTCGGCCTGCAGATCCACGAGGCCCCGGCACTCGCCCGCACGGGGGTGGGCACGCTCGCCGCAGGCATGACCGTCACCGTCGAGCCCGGGGTGTACCTGGAGGGCCGCGGCGGCGTGCGCATCGAGGACACCCTCCTCGTCCGCGACGGGGGGTCCGAAGCGCTGACCCGGACCACCAGGGAGCTGCTCGAGGTCTGACCCGGGTACCCTGGCCGCCGGACGACGGTGCCTCGCGGCGCCGTCCGCGAGGACACCGGCGCGCCTCCCACCTCTGGACGAGCTGCGCGCCCCCGATACGACGCAGGAGACTTGCTCACGTGGCCACCACGAACGACCTGAAGAACGGCCTGGTGCTCAACCTGGACGGCCAGCTCTGGGCGGTCACGGCGTTCCAGCACGTCAAGCCCGGCAAGGGTGGCGCGTTCGTGCGCACGACGCTGAAGAACGTCATGACCGGGAAGGTCGTCGACAAGACCTTCAACGCGGGCACCAAGGTCGAGACCGCCACCGTCGACAAGCGCGACATGACCTTCCTCTACCGCGACGGCTCCGACTTCGTGTTCATGGACGGCGACACGTTCGACCAGATCCCGATCCCGGAGAACACCGTCGGCACGGCCGCGGGGTACCTGCTGGAGAACCAGGTCGCGATGGTCGCGCTGCACGAGAGCGTGCCGCTGTTCGTCGAGCTGCCGACGTCGGTCGAGCTGGTCATCAGCCACACCGACCCCGGCCTGCAGGGCGACCGCTCCACCGGCGGCACGAAGCCGGCCACGCTGGAGACCGGTGCCGAGATCCAGGTGCCGCTGTTCGTCACCACCGGCGAGAAGGTCAAGGTGGACACCCGCGACGGGCGTTACCTCGGCCGCGTCTCCTCCTGATGCTGCGCGCCCGGACGAAGGCGCGCAAGCGCGCGCTCGACATCCTGTTCGAGTCCGAGGCCCGCGGCGACGACCCGCTCGCGGTGCTCGTGCAGCGCCGGGAGACCGACGACGCACCGCCGGTCTCGGAGTACGCGGGGATGCTCGTCGAGGGCGTCGTGGCGCACCGTGAGCGGATCGACCAGCTCCTCGCGGAGCACGCCGAGGGTTGGACGGTGGCGCGGATGCCCGCCGTCGACCGGGCCCTGCTGCGGATCGGTGTCTTCGAGCTGCTGTGGGTCGACGAGATCGACGACCCGGTGGCGATCACCGAGGCGGTCGAGCTGGCTCGCACGCTGTCCACCGACGACAGCCCGCGCTTCCTCAACGGCGTACTCGGCCGCATCGCCGACATCGCGGAGCAGCTGCGCGCCACCCGCTGACGCCCGTGCGCGGAAGCGGCTGCCCCGGCCGCCGTTCCCGCTCACGAGACGGCGCCGCGCCGCGCCGCCCCCCGCGTTCAGGGTGCCGTCGGTCGCACTCTGTCGAATCGATTCGACGACCGGCGTAGCGTTCTCCCGGTCCTGCTGCGCCGAGGAGTTCTGGAGTACCGTCATGCCGGTCGCGATCGTCGTGATGGCCCTGGGGACGTTCGCCATCGGACTCAGCGAGTTCGCCGTGATGGGTCTGCTGCCCCGCATGGTCTCCGACCTGTCGGTGCCGCTGCCGGTCGGTGGCAACCTCGTCACGGCCTACGCCGTCGGGGTCGTGGTCGGGGCGCCGCTGCTCACGGCCGCGGCGGTGCGGTTGCGCCGCCGCACGGCCCTGCTGCTGTTCATGGCGTTGTTCGCCGCGGGCAACGCCCTCGCGGCACTCGCCCCGACGTTCGGGCTCCTGCTCGTCGCCCGGTTCGTGTCCGGCCTGCCGCACGGCGCGTTCTTCGGCGTCGGCGCACTGGTGGCCGCGTCGTTGGTGCCGCCGGGGCGGCGGGCGTCCGCGGTGGCGTCGATGGTGCTGGGTCTGACGGTCGCCAACCTCGTCGGCGTGCCCGCCGCGACCGCGCTGGGCGGGATGCTGGGCTGGCGGCTGGCGTTCGTCCTGATCACGGTGCTCGCGCTGCTGTGCGTCGCCGGGATGGTCGTCACCGTGCCCCGCGACGCCACGGCGGCCCGACCGAGCATCGGCGCCGAGTTCGCCGCGCTGCGCCGGCCCGCGGTGCTGCTCGCGCTGGGCACGGTCGTCGTCGGCTGCGGTGGGCTGTTCGCCTTCTACACCTTCATCGCGCCGATCATGACCGACCTCGCCGGTTTCGGGACGGGCACGGTCCCGGTGCTGCTGGGCGTGTTCGGGCTGGGCATGACGGTCGGCACGGTCGCGGGTGGGCGACTCGCCGACCGGTTCGACCCGCGCCGGGTGGTGGTCGCGATGCTGGCCGCCCAGACCGTGCTGCTGGTGATCGCGGTGTTCGCCGTGCGCTCGCCGGTCCCGGCCCCGGTGCTGGTCTTCGCGATCGGCGCCGTGGGGCTCGCGATCGTGCCCGCGGTGCAGACGCTCGTGCTGGACGCCGCGGGGGAGGCCCCGGCACTCGCGTCGGCGTCGATCCAGTCGGCGTTCAACCTCGCCAACGCGATCGGTGCGGCCGCGGGCGGGCTCGTGCTCTCGGCGGGTCTCGGCCTGGCGGCACCGCCCGCCGCCGGGGCCGTGCTCGCTGCGCTGGGGATCGTGCCCGCCGTCGCGCTGGTCCGGTACGCGCGCCGCCGGGTCGCCGTGGTCCCGGCCCGGTAACGACGAACGGCCCTCCCGTCCACGACGAGTGGACGGGAGGGCCGTTGGTCGGCCGTGGCGCCGGCACCCTTCCCCAGGTGCCGGTGCGTCACTGCGCGGGTCGGGCCTCCGGGGGGAGCACTCCCCAGTCGATGAGCTGGTCGGTCAGCTCGCCGGGGCTCTTGTCGTAGATGATCGCGAGCGAGCGCAGGTCCTCGGCACGGATGCTGAGCACCTTGCCGTTGTAGTCGCCGCGCTGGCTCTGGATGGCGGCGGCGTAGCGGGCCAGCGGGCCCACCTTGTCCGCCGGGAGCTGCTGCAGCCGCTCCAGGTTGATGACGATCTTCGTGGCGGGCTCGGACCCCGACGGCACGCGGCCCTCGGGCAGGAGCTCGGCCACCGGCACGCCGTAGAAGTCGGCCAGCTCGGCCAGCTTCTGCACCGTGACGGCGCGGTCACCGCGCTCGTACGAGCCGACGACGACGGCCTTCCACCGCCCGCCCGACTTCTGCTCGACGCCGTGCAGCGACAGGCCCTGCTGCTGCCGGATGGCGCGGAGCTTCCCGCCGAGCGCCTTGGCGTAGTCGCCCATGCGGCGACCCCTTTCCGTGACTGGCGCCGGCCCGGTCGGGGCCGACGTCGGAGGAACTGATGTGTTCTCGGGGATCCGGCGTTCGGGGACGCCGGTTGTCGAGTCGAGTGGTGCCCCCCGCGGCCACCCGCAACACAGTGGATCAATACGGAGAGTAATCATGCGCTCGCCGTCGCTGTCTGGTCAAGTTGTCCGGCCCGTCGCGGTCCCGTTACGCCCTGGTTCCACCCTAATGGCTGATCGACACGCCGCCGCCTGGGCTTTGTGGCCGGTCCGGGGAGGAGGCGGGAGGGCTGTCGTGACCGGAGCGTGACCATCGTGTGGCGCGTGGGACTCCAGAGGGTGTCGTGACGGGCGGTGTGATGCTGCCGATGCTGTGGCGTTCGAGGACGGGTCGTGTCGGTACCCGCTGGTACGGTCGGCCGCGGAAACCGTTCCTTTAAGGCCCGTCCGGTGAGGCGGGGAAGGAGAGCCTCGTGGCGAACGACCGCCGCGGGGACGTCCCAGGTGCGCCCGGAGACCGGGAACTGCTCAGCGCCGCCGACGTCACCCGCACCATCGCGCGCATCGCGCACCAGATCATCGAGAAGACCGCGGGCGACGAGGGCGTCGTCCTGATCGGCATCCCCACCCGCGGCACGATCCTCGCCCGCCGGCTGGCGGTCGCGATCGGTGAGTTCGCCGGGACCGCCCCCGAGGTCGGCTCGGTCGACGTCACGCTCTACCGCGACGACCTGCGTCGCCGTCCCGCGCGGGCGCTGGAGGGCACCGAGGTGCCCGACGGCGGCCTCGACGACCGGCTGGTCGTCCTCGTCGACGACGTGCTGATGTCCGGGCGCACCGTCCGCGCCGCGCTCGACGCGCTGGCCGACCACGGTCGCCCCCGTGCCGTGCAGCTCGCGGTGCTGGTCGACCGCGGGCACCGCGAGCTCCCGATCCGCGCCGACTACGTCGGCAAGAACGTGCCCACCTCGCGCGACGAGCTGATCCTGCTGCTGCTCGACGAGATCGACGGCGTCGACGGCGTGCGGTTGCAGCGGGTGGCCACCGGCGGAGCCGGCTCCTTCGAGGCTGCGCCGTGAAGCACCTGCTCTCGGTCACCGACCTCGACGCCGCCTCCGCCACCGGCCTGCTCGACACCGCCGACCGCCTCAAGCAGGCGCTGCTCGGCCGCGAGGTCCGCAAGCTCCCCACGCTGCGCGGGCGCACGATCATCACGATGTTCTACGAGAACTCCACCCGCACCCGGGTGTCGTTCGAGATCGCCGGCAAGTGGATGAGCGCAGACACCGTCAACGTCAGCGCATCGGGGTCCTCGGTGGGCAAGGGGGAGTCGCTGCGCGACACCTCGCTGACGCTGTCCGCGATGGGCGCCGACTGCGTCGTCGTCCGGCACCCGGCGTCGGGCTCCGCGCACCGCATGGCCGCGTGGGCAGACCGCGACCAGGGGATGACCGGCACGCACACCTCGATCGTCAACGCGGGCGACGGCACCCACGAGCACCCCACGCAGGCCCTGCTCGACGCCGCGACCCTGCGCGACCGGCTCGGTTCGATCGCGGGGCGGCGTATCGGGATCGTCGGCGACGTCCTGCACAGCCGCGTGGCCCGCTCCAACGTCTTCCTGCTCGCCACCCTCGGCGCCGAGGTGGTGGTGATCGGCCCGCCGACGCTGCTGCCGGTCGGGATCGGCCAGTGGCCGTGCCGGGTGAGCCCGTCGCTCGACGCCGAGCTGCCCGCCCTGGACGCGGTGATGATGCTGCGCGTGCAGGCCGAGCGGATGCACGGCTCGTTCTTCCCCTCGGCGCGGGAGTACGCGATCGGCTACGGCCTGTCCGAGGCCCGCGCGAGGCTGCTGCCCGAGCGCGCCGTCGTGCTGCACCCCGGCCCGATGGTGCGGGGCATGGAGATCGCGCCCGCCGTGGCCGACTCCCCGGCGTCGGCGGTGCTGGCGCAGGTCGCCAACGGCGTCCACGTCCGCATGGCCGTGCTCTACCACCTCCTCGCGGGAGCCCCCGAATGACAGATGTCCTGATCACCGACGTCCGCCCCTACGGCGAGGACCCCGTGGACGTGCTGGTGCGCGACGGTGTCGTCACCGAGATCGGCTCCGGGCTGACCGCGCCGGAGGGTGTGTCCACCCTGGACGGCGGCGGGCACGTCCTGCTGCCGGGCTTCGTCGACCTGCACGTGCACCTGCGCGAGCCCGGTGGCGAGGAGTCCGAGGACGTCGCCACCGGGTCCGCGGCCGCGGCGCTGGGCGGTTTCACCGCGGTGTTCGCGATGCCCAACACCGATCCGGTGGCCGACACCGCGGTCGTCGTCGAGCACGTGTGGCGGCGCGGGCAGGAGGTCGGCCTGGTCGACGTCCACCCGGTCGGTGCGGTCACCGTCGGGCTCGAGGGCGCGAAGATGGCCGAGCTCGGCACGATGGCCGCGAGCCGCGCGCAGGTGCGGATGTTCAGCGACGACGGCAAGTGCGTCAACGACCCGCTGATCATGCGCCGCGCGCTGGAGTACGCCTCCGCGCTGAACGTCGTGATCGCGCAGCACGCCGAGGACCACCGGCTCACCGGCGGGGCGCAGGCGCACGAGGGGGTCGTCGCCTCGCGGCTGGGGCTGGCCGGCTGGCCCGCCACCGCGGAGGAGACGATCGTCGCCCGCGACTGCGCACTGGCACGCGAGGCCGGAGCCGCGCTGCACGTCTGCCACATCTCCTCCTCCCGCACCGTCGACGTGCTGCGCGCTGCGAAGGCGGCCGGGGTGCGGGTGAGCGCCGAGGTCACCCCGCACCACCTGCTGCTCACCGACGGCCGGCTCACGAGCTACGACCCCGTCAACAAGGTCAACCCGCCGCTGCGCACCGCCGAGGACACCAAGGCGATGCGCGCGGCACTGGCCGAGGGCGTGATCGACGTCGTGGCCACCGACCACGCGCCGCACGCGAGCCAGTACAAGGACACCGAGTGGCAGAGCGCGCGGCCCGGGATGCTGGGGCTGCAGACGGCGTTCTCGGTGCTGGTGCACACCATGGTCGAGCCGGGGCTGCTCGACTGGCGCGGCGTCGCCCGGGTGCTGTCCGAGCGCCCCGCGGAGATCGGGAACCTGCCCGACCAGGGCCGTCCGATCGCGGTGGGGGAGCCGGCCACGTTCGCGCTCGTCGACCCCGAGGCGCAGTGGACGGTGCGGGGCGCGGCGCTGGCGAGCAAGGCCTCGAACTCCCCGTACGAGGGGATGCGGCTGCCCGGTGCGGTGGTCGCCACCGTCCTGCGTGGACGGATCACGGCGCAGGACGGGAAGGTGCGGTCATGACAGCGGTACTCGTGTTGGAGGACGGGCGGATCTTCCGCGGCGAGGCCTACGGGGCGCTCGGCACGGGGCTGGGTGAGGCGGTGTTCACCACCGGCATGACCGGTTACCAGGAGACGCTCACCGACCCCTCCTACCATCGCCAGATCGTGGTGCAGACCGCCCCGCAGATCGGCAACACCGGCTGGAACGACGAGGACGACGAGTCCGCCGGCATCCAGGTCGCCGGGTACGTGGTGCGCGACCCGTCGCGCTCGGCGTCGAACTGGCGCTCCACCGGATCGCTGGCGGAGGCGTTGCGGCGCCAGGGGATCGTGTCGGTCTCGGGCATCGACACCCGCGCTCTGGTGCGGCACCTGCGCGAGCGCGGGGCGATGCGCGCCGGGGTGTTCTCGGGAGACGACCTCGCCGCCGACGACGTGCTCGTGCGGCGCGTGCTCGACAGCCCGTCGATGACCGGCGCCGACCTCTACGGCGCCGTGACGACCCGCGAGCCCTACGTCGTGCCCGCCGTCGGGGCGACCCGGTTCCGGATCGCGGCACTCGACGTCGGGATCAAGGCGAACACCCCGCGGATGCTCGCGCAGCGCGGCGTGGAGACGCACGTGCTGCCCGCGTCGAGCACGATCGGGCAGATCGAGGGCTTCGACGGGTTCTTCCTGTCCAACGGTCCCGGCGACCCGGCCACCGCCGACGGCCCGGTCGCGCTGACGCGCGCGGTGCTGGAGCGCCGCATCCCGCTGTTCGGCATCTGCTTCGGCAACCAGATCCTCGGCCGGGCCCTGGGGCGCGGCACCTACAAGCTGCCCTACGGCCACCGCGGCATCAACATCCCGGTGATCGAGCACGCCACCGGCCGCGTCGCGATCACCTCGCAGAACCACGGGTTCGCCGTCGAGGGCGAGGCGGGGGAGGAGTTCGACACCCCGTTCGGCCGGGCGCGGATCACCCACACCTGCCCCAACGACGGCTGCGTGGAGGGCCTCGCGGCACTCGACGCGCCCGCGTTCAGCGTGCAGTACCACCCGGAGGCCGCGGCCGGCCCGCACGACGCCGCCGACCTCTTCGACCGGTTCGTCGACCTGATGCAGTCATCACCCAAGCCAGGAGAGCGCTGATGCCCCGCCGCGAGGACATCCGGCACGTGCTGGTCATCGGCTCCGGGCCGATCGTCATCGGCCAGGCGTGCGAGTTCGACTACTCCGGCACGCAGGCCTGCCGCGTGCTGCGCGACGAGGGCATCCGCGTCTCGCTGGTCAACTCCAACCCGGCGACGATCATGACCGATCCCGAGTTCGCCGACGCCACCTACATCGAGCCGATCACGCCGGAGTTCGTGGAGAAGGTGATCGAGGCCGAGCGCGACGCCGGGTTCCCGGTCACCGCGATCCTGGCGACCCTCGGCGGACAGACCGCGCTGAACACCGCGATCGCGGTGCACGACAACGGTGCGCTGGAGCGGCACGGCATCGAGCTGATCGGCGCCGACGTCGAGTCGATCCAGCGCGGCGAGGACCGGCTGAAGTTCAAGGAGATCGTGCTCGGCGTGGGCGGCGAGGTGCCGCGCAGCGCCGTCTGCCACTCGATGGACGAGGTGCGCGCGGCCGTCGGGGAGCTGGGGCTGCCGGTCGTCATCCGGCCCTCCTTCACGATGGGCGGGCTCGGCTCCGGGATGGCCCACACCGAGGCCGACCTGGAGCGCCTGGCCGGGGGCGGGCTCGCCGCGTCACCGGTCACCGAGGTCCTCATCGAGGAGTCGGTGCTCGGGTGGAAGGAGTTCGAGCTCGAGCTCATGCGCGACCACCACGACAACGTGGTCGTCATCTGCTCCATCGAGAACATCGACCCGATGGGCGTGCACACCGGCGACTCGATCACCGTCGCGCCGGCGATGACGCTCACCGACCGCGAGTACCAGCACATGCGCGACGTCGGCATCGCGGTGCTGCGCGCGGTCGGCGTCGACACCGGCGGCTGCAACATCCAGTTCGCGGTCCAGCCCGAGACGGGGCGGCTGGTCGTCATCGAGATGAACCCGCGGGTCTCGCGGTCCTCCGCGCTGGCGTCGAAGGCGACCGGGTTCCCGATCGCGAAGATCGCGGCGCGCCTGGCCGTCGGCTACACCCTCGACGAGATCCGCAACGACATCACCGGCGAGACCCTCGCGGCGTTCGAGCCGACGCTCGACTACGTCGCCGTGAAGATCCCTCGGTTCGCGTTCGAGAAGTTCCCCGGCGCCGACCCCGAGCTGACGACGACGATGAAGAGCGTCGGCGAGGCGATGGCGCTCGGGCGGTCGTTCCCGGAGGCCCTTGGCAAGGCGCTGCGGTCGATGGAGACCACCGCGGCCGGGTTCTGGACCACGCCGGATCCCGTGGGGCGCCCGGAGATCCGGGTCCCCGTCGACGGCCGCATCTACGAGGTCGAGCGCGCGCTGCGGACGGGGTCGACCGTCGCCGAGGTGGCCGCGGAGACCGGGATCGACCCGTGGTTCCTCGACCAGATCCTGGTGCTCACCGAGCTGCGCACCGAGATCGTCGACGCGCCGGTGCTGGAGTCGGTGCTCCTGCGGCGGGCGAAGCGCGCCGGGATCTCGGACCGGCAGATCGCCGCGCTGCGCCCCGAGCTCGCGGGTGAGGCCGGTGTGCGCACGCTGCGCCATCGGCTCGGCGTCCGCCCGGTCTACAAGACGGTCGACACGTGCGCGGCGGAGTTCCGGGCGCTGACGCCGTACCACTACAGCGCCTACGAGACCGACCCCGCGGCGGAGTCGGAGATCGCACCGCAGCCCGACAGGCCCAAGGTGCTCATCCTCGGCTCCGGGCCCAACCGCATCGGGCAGGGCATCGAGTTCGACTACTCCTGCGTGCACGCCGTCATGGCGCTGCGCGAGGCGGGGTTCGAGACCGTGATGGTCAACTGCAACCCCGAGACCGTCTCCACCGACTACGACACCGCCGACCGTCTCTACTTCGAGCCGCTGACGTTCGAGGACGTGCTGGAGGTGGTGCACGCCGAGCAGGGGAGCGGCACCGTCGTCGGCGTGATCGTGCAGCTCGGCGGGCAGACCCCGCTCGGGCTCGCGGCCCGTCTCACGGCCGCGGGGGTGCCGGTGGTGGGGACGAGCGCCGCCGCGATCGACCTGGCCGAGGACCGCGGCGCCTTCGGCGAGGTGCTCCGCAAGGCGGGACTGCCGGCCCCGGCGTTCGGCATGGCCACCACGTTCGACTCCGCGCGCGAGATCGCCGCCCGCATCGGCTACCCGGTACTGGTGCGCCCGTCCTACGTCCTGGGCGGGCGCGGCATGGAGATCGTCTACGACGACGAGACCCTCGCCGGTTACATCGCCCGCGCCACGACGATCAGCGACGAGCGGCCGGTGCTGGTCGACCGGTTCCTCGACGACGCGGTCGAGATCGACGTCGACGCGCTGTGCGACGGCACCGAGGTGTTCGTCGGCGGCGTGATGGAGCACATCGAGGAGGCCGGCATCCACTCCGGTGACTCCTCGTGCACGCTGCCCCCGGTCACGTTGGGGCGCAGCGTGATCGAGGCCGTGCGCCGCTCCACCGAGGCGATCGCGCACGGCGTCGGGGTGCGGGGGCTGCTCAACGTCCAGTACGCCCTGCACGGCGAGACGCTCTACGTGCTCGAGGCCAACCCGCGCGCGTCGCGGACGGTGCCGTTCGTCTCCAAGGCCACCGCGGTGCCGCTGGCGAAGGCCGCGGCCCGGATCATGTTGGGCGCCACCATCTCCGAGCTCCGCGGCGAGGGGCTGCTGCCCGCCGAGGGCGACGGCGGCGAGCTGCCGCCGGACGCGCCCGTCGCGGTCAAGGAGGCGGTGCTGCCGTTCAACCGCTTCCGCACGAAGGACGGGCGCGGGGTCGACCCGCTGCTCGGCCCGGAGATGAAGTCGACCGGCGAGGTCATGGGCATCGACGCCTCCTTCGGCCCGGCGTTCGCGAAGTCGCAGGCCGCGGCGTACGGGTCGCTGCCGGCGGGCGGGAGGGTGTTCGTCTCCGTCGCCGACCGCGACAAGCGCGCGATGGTCTTCCCGGTCCGGCGACTGGCCGATCTCGGGTTCGAGATCCTGGCGACCGACGGCACCGCCGACGTGCTGCGCCGCAACGGGATCACGACCACGCCGGTGCGCAAGCACTCCGAGGGCGGCGAGACCATCGTGGAGCTGATCCTCGACGGGCAGGTCGACATGATCATCAACACCCCGTACGGCAACTCCGGGCCGCGGGTGGACGGCTACGAGATCCGCGCCGCCGCGGTCAGCCGGGGCGTCCCGTGCATCACCACCGTGCAGGGTGCCGCGGCCGCGGTGCAGGGCATCGAGGCCACGAGGGCGGGCCGGATCGGCGTGCGGTCGCTGCAGGAGACGCACGCGGCCCTGCAGAAGGCCCGATCATGAGCACGGTCGTGGGCTTCGGCGAGCGCCTGGCCGCCGCGGTCG
Source organism: Pseudonocardia abyssalis (assembly GCF_019263705.2). NCBI lineage: Bacteria > Bacillati > Actinomycetota > Actinomycetes > Pseudonocardiales > Pseudonocardiaceae > Pseudonocardia > Pseudonocardia abyssalis. The sequence goes on along the minus strand of NZ_JADQDK010000001.1, from coordinate 1,845,897 downwards.
CCGCGCACGGTCCGCTGTGCGCCGGGATCGACCCGCACCCTCCGCTGCTCGCCGAGTGGGGCCTCACCGACGACGCCGACGGCCTGGCGCGCTTCGCCGACGCGTGCGTCGAGGCGTTCGCCGGGCACGTGGCGGTGGTCAAGCCGCAGTCGGCGTTCTTCGAGCGGCACGGCTGGCGGGGCGTGCAGGTGCTGGAGGGGCTGCTCGCGGCGTTCACCGGCACCGGCACGCTGACCCTGCTCGACGTCAAGCGCGGCGACATCGGGTCCACGATGGACGGTTACGCCGACGCGTACCTCGCGGTCGGTGCCCCGCTCGGCGCCGACGCGGTCACGCTGTCGCCGTACCTGGGCTTCGACTCGCTCGCCCCGGCACTGGACGCGGCGGACGACGCGGGTCGCGGGGTGTTCGTCCTGGCCCGCACCTCCAACCCGGAGGGCGCGGACGTGCAGCTCGCGACGTTCGGCGGGCGCAGCGTCGCGCAGGCGATGGTCGACGGGGCCGCGGCCCGCAACGCCACCGTCCCCGGCGGGGTCGGGGTGGTGGTGGGCGCGACGATCGACCACGGCCTCGACCTCACCGCCCTCGACGGCCCGGTCCTCGCCCCCGGGCTCGGCGCGCAGGGGGCGGGCCCGGCCGACGTCGCGGCGCGGTTCGCCGGGGTACGCGGGACCGTGCTGCCCGCGGCGTCGCGGTCGGTGCTGACGGCCGGTCCGGCCCCGGCGGCGGTCCGGGCGGCGGCGCAGGGCCTGCGCGACGAGTTGGCGGTGGCACGGGCCTGAGCGGGCCCGCCACCCCGCCTCCGCGCGCACCCCCGCACCCCACGCGCTCCGTCGAGCATGCGCGTGGGGGCGGGCGGTGCGCGCGGGGTGCGTCAGCGCGGGCGCGTCAGCGGTGGGCGCCGAGGGCCTGACCCGCCGCCGTCCACCCGCCCATCCCGTGGACGCCGCCGCCGGGCGGGGTGCTCGCGGAGCACAGGTACACCCCGGGCAGCGGGGTGCGCCAGGGCGACCGCGCCAGCACCGGGCGGGAGACGAACTGCCGCCAGTCGCCGCTGCCGCCGTTGATGTCACCGCCCACCTCGTTCGCGTCGTGCGCCTCCAGCGCGGCCGGTCCCATGACGTGCCGGGCGAGGACGCGCTCGCCGAAGCCGGGCGCGAACCGCTCGATCTGCGCCTCGATCGCGGCCGTCCGGTCGACGTCGGAGCCGTGCGGCACGTGGCAGTAGGCCCAGAACGTGTGCCTGCCCTCCGGCGCGCGCGACGGGTCGGCGACGCACGCCTGCACCCCCAGGACGAACGGCCGCTCCGGGTTGCGGCCGCGGGCCACCTCCCGCTCCGCCGCCGCCACCTCGGCGAACGTGCCGCCCAGGTGCACGGTGCCGGCGGCCGCGACGGCCGGGTCGGTCCACGGGACGGGCCCGTCGAGCGCGTAGTCGACCTTGAACACGCCCGACCCGTACCGGAAGCGCTCCAGTCGCCGCCGGTAGCCCGCGGGCAGTCGGTCGCCCGCCACCGCGAGGAACTGGCGGGGGGTGAGGTCGAGCAGGGTGATCGGCGCCGGGGGCAGCTCGCCGAGATCGCCGACGCGGCACCCGGTGACGATCTCCGCGCCGAGCCCGCGCAACCGCGCCGCCAGCCCGTCGGCGAGGGACCGGGTGCCGCCGCGCACCACCGGCCAGCCGACGGAGTGCGCCAGTGCGCCGAGCAGCATCCCGTAGCCGGCGGTGACGGGGGAGCCGAGGTCGAGGATCGCGTGCGCGGCCATCCCGGCGAACGCGGCGCGGGCGGGCTCGTCGCGGAACAACCGCCCGGTGACGGTGGCCGGGAGCGCCCCCGACGCGCCGTAGCGGGCGAGGGACACCACCGCGCGCGGGGGCAGGTCCAGCGGGGCGAGCAGCGTGTCGACCAGCGGGAACCCGGCGCGGGCTGTCGCACCCATGGTCCCCCGCCAGGCCGCGCCGTCGCGCCCGAACCCGGCGGCGGTCGCACCCTCGCTGCGCAGCACCAGCGCGGCGTCGCGCCCGTCGAGGGGATGGGCGGCGGGGACGGGCGGATGCAGGTACTCGACCCCCTCGCGCTCGAGGGACAACGCCCGGAACGCCGGTGACGCCAGCGCGAGCGGCACCACCGTGGCACAGACGTCGTGGCGGAACCCGGGCAGCGTCAGCTCCTCGGTGCGCAACCCGCCCCCGAGCACGTCGTTCGCCTCCACCAGCAGCACCCGCGCACCCGCCCCGGCGAGGCGCGCGGCTCCGACGAGCCCGTTCGGCCCGGACCCGACCACGACGGCGTCGAACCCGTCGGCGTGTGCGCTCATGCCGTCACCCTGCCACCGGTCAGGGCGCCCCGCCGCTCGCCGCAGCCGGGTGACGGCTCGTCGCGGGCGCCGGCTCCGGGGTGCGGCCGGACGGGGCCCCGCCGACGCCTGCGGGCCCGCGGCCGTCGGCGCCGCGATCGCCTTCTCGGAGCAGTGCGGCGCCCGGATGTCCGCGGCGACCCGTCCTGTGCGGTGGCTCCCGGTGACGACGCCGATCCGGGCGCACGGTGTGTCGTGATGCGCACACCCCGCGTCATGGTCACGGTCCCGGGGGGCGGTTGTCGACGTGCGGTGAGCGGGCGCGTCGAGTCGCGTTCCGGGCGGGTCGGCGTGGTATCACCCGTACGGGTGGCAGGAGAGAGAACCCACAGGTGGCACCCCCCGTTTCGCTTCTCGGACGGGTCGTGAGTACGTTCGGAACAGACCCCGGGGGCAGCCCCGCGGGGTGGTGATTCGACGAACGACGGAGGAGACCGTGGCCCTTCCCCAACTCACCGAGGAACAGCGTGCCGCCGCGCTGCTGAAGGCGGCAGCGGCGCGCCGTGCCCGGGCCGAGTGGAAGGAGCGTCTCAAGCGAGGCGGGACGACCCTCGACGAGGTCCTCAAGGAGGCCGACACCGACGAGGTGCTCGGCAAGATGAAGGTGTCCGCGCTCCTGGAGTCGCTCCCGGGCGTCGGCAAGGTGCGCGCCGGACAGATCATGGAGCGCCTGGAGATCGCGCCGAGCCGCCGTCTGCGTGGCCTGGGCGACCGCCAGCGCAAGGCACTGCTCAGCGAATTCGCCTGACGGTGACCACGCACGTCGGGAGGGGCCGGCTGATCGTTCTGGCCGGCCCCTCCGGCGTGGGCAAGAGCAGTGTCGTCCGCGAGCTGCGGACGACACTGCCCGAGCTGTTCTTCTCGGTCTCCGCCACCACCCGCGGTCCCCGCGACGGCGAGACGGACGGTGTCGACTACCTCTTCGTCGGTCCCGACGGGTTCGACGAGATGATCGCCCGCGGCGACCTGCTCGAGTACGCCGAGATCCACGGCGGCCTGCAGCGCTCGGGCACGCCGCGCCGTCCCGTCGAGGACGCTCTCGCGTCCGGTCGCCCGGTGCTCGTGGAGGTCGATCTGGCCGGGGCCCGCGCGATGAAGGCCGCGATGCCCGAGGGTGTCAGCGTGTTCCTCGCCCCGCCCTCGATGGAGGAGCTGGAGCGTCGCCTGGCCGGGCGCGGCAGCGAGACCGACGCCGCGTTCGCCCGCCGGTTGGAGACCGCCCGTGAGGAGATGGCCGCCCGTCACGAGTTCGACGTGACCGTGATCAGCGACGAGCCGCGGGCCGTCGCGGCCCGGTTGGTAGAGTTGCTGGTTGCCACCCCCCACGGTGCGCACCCACTACATACGCAGGAGTCCTCTTCGTGAGCATGCCGCTGACCGCCCCCGTCGCCGGGGCCCTCCCCGAGGGCATCACCAACCCGCCGATCGACGACCTGCTCGGCCAGGTGAGCTCCAAGTACGCGCTGGTCATCTACGCGGCCAAGCGCGCCCGCCAGATCAACGACTACTACTCGCAGCTGGGCGAGGGCCTGCTGGAGTACGTCGGCCCGCTCGTCGAGCCGGGCCCGCGCGAGAAGCCGCTCTCGATCGCCATGCGCGAGATCCAGGCCCACATGCTGGAGCACACCGAGGGCGAGCAGTAGGGATGGCTCCGTCGCCCTCGGTCCTGCTGGGGGTGGCGGGAGGCATCGCCGCCTACAAGAGCGCGGAGCTGCTGCGCCGGCTCACCGAGACCGGTCACTGCGTGCGCGTGCTGCCCACGGCCTCCGCGCTGGAGTTCGTCGGCGCCGCCACGTTCGAGGCCCTGTCCGGGCAGCCGGTGCACACCGGTGTCTTCACCGATGTCCCGTCGGTCCCGCACGTGAAGCTCGGCCAGCAGGCCGACCTCGTCGTCGTCGCCCCGGCCACCGCCGACCTGATGGCCCGCGCCGCTCAGGGCCGCGCCGACGACCTGCTCACCGCCTCCCTGCTCACCGCCCGGTGCCCGGTGCTCTTCGCCCCGGCGATGCACACCGAGATGTGGGAGCACCCGGCCACCCGCGCCAACGTCGCGACCCTGCGCGAGCGCGGCGTCGTCGTGCTGGAACCCGCGTCCGGGCGGCTGACGGGCAAGGACACAGGTCCCGGGCGGCTGCCCGATCCCGCCGAGATCGCCGAGTTCGCCCGCCTGCTGCTGGAGCGGTCCGACGCCCTGCCCCGCGACCTCGTCGGCCGGCGCGTCGTCGTCAGCGCGGGGGGCACGCGGGAGGCGCTCGATCCGGTGCGCTTCCTGGGCAACCGGTCCTCGGGGCGGCAGGGCTACGCGCTCGCGCGGGTCGCGGCCCAGCGCGGCGCGCACGTCACGCTGGTCGCCGCGCACACCGCCGACCTCGCCGACCCGGCCGCCGTCGACGTGGTGCGCACCGGATCGGCGCGCGACCTGCGGGAGACGATGCTCGCGGCGGTGAAGGGCGCGGACGTCGTGGTGATGGCCGCGGCCGTCGCCGACTTCCGACCGGTCGCCCTCGCCGAGCACAAGATCAAGAAGGGGTCCGCCGACCCCGAGCCGCTGCAGCTGACCACCAACCCCGACATCCTCGCGGAGCTGGTGCGGGAGCGGGAGCCGGGTCAGGTGGTCGTGGGGTTCGCGGCCGAGACCGGTGACGAGTCCGGCGACGTCCTGCAGCACGGTCGCGCGAAGCTCGCCCGGAAGGGCTGCGACCTGCTCGTCGTCAACGCGGTGGGCGACGGCAAGGCGTTCGAGATGCCCGACAACGCGGGCTGGCTGCTCGGGGCCGACGGGACGGAGACGGAGCTGCCGACCGGCTCGAAGGCGCTGCTCGCCTCGCGGGTCTGGGACGTGGTCGCGCCGCGCCTGTCCTGACGCCGGGAGCGGAGGGCGTCAGGACAGGCGCGGCGCACCCGGTCGCTCCCGCGGGACGGCGCTCGGACGGGGGGATCGGGGCCCCGGAGCGGCACGTCCCGCGGGGCGCGATCAGCCGAGCAGACCGCCGCCCGCGGACTCCTGCTCCTCGTCGGAGGAGGAGTCGGACGAGGAGGAGCCGGTCGTCTCGGAGGTGCTGTCCGACGCGTCGTCGTCGGAGGAGGCGGAGGGCGACGCGGTGCTGCGCGGCGCCCGGGTGGTGCTCTCGTCGGCGGAGTCGCCCGTGTTGTCCGCGGTGCGGTCGGCGGTGCGGTCGGCGCTGTCGGTCGTGCGCGGCGTCGACCCGCTGCGCGGGGTGCTGTTGCCCGAGGTCGGCGCGCTGCCGTCGACGGAGACGTAGTCCGTCGAGGCCCAGCCGCCGAGGTCGGTGAGCTGGACGAACCCGTTGCTGGTGCGGCCGGTCTCGACCGCGGTGCCCTGCTCGCAGAGCGCCACGATGCGCGACGTGCTGCTCGGCTCCGCGCGGACGTTCACGTTCTCGGTGCAGCGGCCGGGGGTGACGGCGGCCGCGCTCCCGGCCAGCATCCCCATGAGGGTGATCGCGCCGAACGCGACCAGCCCGCCGACAACTGCGGCCGTACGGCCCGGTCGTGCCATCATCGTGGATCCTCTGCTCGGTGGAGTGTGTACACCTGGACCAACGAGCGTCGCCGTTACCGATTCGCTACCCGGCGTGACACCACCGGATGCGGTGACGTGTCGCTCGTAACGTCACCGTGCGTGATGGCGACTGTCGCGTCGCAGGGAATCCGCACTCGACTACTCTCGGCCCCCAGGATCAGGCACGACGGATCAGGCGCATACGGACGGAGCAGGGCGTGGTGGCAGTGGGTCGACGGTTGTTCACGAGCGAGTCGGTGACCGAGGGGCACCCCGACAAGATGTGCGACGCCATCAGCGACACGATCCTCGATGCGTTGCTGGCCGACGACCCGCGCAGCCGGGTGGCCGTCGAGACGATGGTGACCACCGGGCAGGTGCACGTGGCCGGGGAGGTCACGACCAACACCTACGCCGACATCCCGACGCTGGTCCGGGAGAAGATCCTCGAGATCGGCTACGACTCGTCGTCCAAGGGGTTCGACGGGGCGTCGTGCGGGGTCAACGTCGCGATCGGTGCGCAGAGCGCCGACATCGCGCAGGGCGTCGACACCGCCTACGAGAGCCGGGTCGAGCTCTCCGAGGACGAGATCGCCAAGCAGGGCGCGGGCGACCAGGGCCTGATGTTCGGCTACGCCAACACCGACACCGACGAGCTCATGCCGCTGCCGATCGCGCTCGCGCACCGGCTCGCCCGGCGGCTCACCGAGGTCCGCAAGACCGGCGTGTTGCCCTACCTGCGTCCGGACGGCAAGACGCAGGTCACCATCGAGTACGACGGCGACAAGGCGGTGCGGGTCGACACGGTGGTCGTGTCCAGCCAGCACGCGGCCGACATCGACCTCGACGGGATGCTCGCCCCCGACATCCGCGAGCACGTGGTGGGCCCGGAGCTCGCCGAGCTCGGCCTGGACGTGTCGAACGTGCGGCTGCTGGTCAACCCGACCGGCCGGTTCGTCGTCGGCGGGCCGATGGGTGACGCGGGCCTGACCGGACGCAAGATCATCGTCGACACCTACGGCGGCTTCGCCCGCCACGGCGGCGGCGCGTTCTCCGGCAAGGACCCGTCGAAGGTCGACCGCTCCGCCGCGTACGCGATGCGCTGGGTCGCGAAGAACGCCATCGCGGCCGGTCTGGCCGAGCGCATCGAGGTGCAGGTCGCCTACGCCATCGGCAAGGCGGCACCCGTCGGTCTGTTCGTCGAGACCTTCGGTACCGAGCACGTCGACCCCGCGAAGATCACCGCGGCCATCGAGCAGGTCTTCGACCTGCGCCCGGCCGCGATCATCCGCGATCTGGACCTGCTGCGTCCGATCTACGCGCAGACCGCCGCGTACGGCCACTTCGGCCGCAAGGACGTGGATCTGCCCTGGGAGCGCACCGACCGCGCCGACGCCCTCAAGGCCGCCGCCGGTTCCTGACCCCGGCTCCCGAGTTGCGCCATGGCCACCTTCACGCAGCCAGACTGCGTGAAGGTGGCCATGCTGCAGTCGGGGGACGTGCGGGGTCAGCTCGTGAGGGCCGGGTCGGCCTTCAGGGTCACCCCGGAGACGCCCAGCCTTCTCGCTTCCGCCATCAGCATCGCCGTCGTCGTGGCCGCGGCCTCGTAGCCGGTGCCGTGGGGTGGGCGGATGTTGGACAGGCAGTTGCGCTCGGAGTCCCGGCGCCCCCGCCGCGCGTCGAAGGTGAAGTAGATCCCGAGGCTGTCCGTCGAGCTCATGCCCGGGCGCTCGCCCACCAGCACCACCACGCTGCGCGCCCCGAGGCCCGCGGCGATCTCGTCGCCCAGTGCCACCCGGGCCTGCGTGGCGATCACGACGGGTGCGACCCGCCAGCCGTCGAGACGCTCGACGAGGGCCCGGAGCATCGCGACGCCGTGCGCCTCCACCGCCTGCGGGGAGAGCCCGTCTGCCAGCACGATCACGACGTCGTGCTCGCCGGGCTCCAGCTCCGTGCCCTCGGCGAGGCGGCGGCCCAGGTCCGGACGTTGCAGGTACTCCGCGCGCCCGGAGGCCGCGCTCGTCACCCGCACCGGAGCACCCGCCAGCTCGGCGACCAGTGCGTCGACGTCGAGCGGGGAGTGCACCGCGTCGCGGGCGGCGGCGTGGGCGGCCCGCAGCTCCAGCAACCGGGAGGTGGGCAGGGCGTCCCCGGCGCGGCCCAGGGCGACGCGGGCGCGGGTGGCGTCCCTGAGCCGATCCAACGGGTCGTTCATGCCAGCCCCGCCGTCAGCGCGCGCACCGCGGGGGAGCCGATCTCCCGGATCCGCCCGGCATCGTCGAGCAGCTCCATCCGCTCCAGCCACGCCGCGAACTCCGGGGCCGGGGCGAGCCCGAGCACCTGACGCGCGTAGAGCGCGTCGTGGAAGGACAGCGACTGGTAGTGCAGCATCACGTCGTCGCCGCCCGGCACGCAGATCACGAACGAGCAGCCGGCCACGCCGAGCAGCGTGAGCAGGGCGTCGGTGTCGTCGGCGTCGGCCTCGGCGTGGTTGGTGTAGCAGACGTCGACGCCCATCGGGACGCCGAGGAGCTTGCCGCAGAAGTGGTCCTCCAGCCCGGCGCGCGCGATCTGTTTGCCGTCGTAGAGGTACTCCGGCCCGATGAAGCCGACGACGGTGTTGACGAGCAGCGGGTCGAACTCGCGCGCCACCGCGTACGCCCGGACCTCCAACGTCTGCTGGTCGACGCCGTGGTGCGCGTCGGCCGACAGCGCGCTGCCCTGCCCGGTCTCGAAGTACATGCAGTGCGTGCCGACGGTGCCTCGCCCGAGTGCGAGTGCGCCCTGGTGGGCCTCGCGGAGCAGGTCGAGCGTGACCCCGAAGCCGGAGTTGGCCGCCTGCGTGCCGGCGATCGACTGGAACACCAGGTCGACCGGCGCCCCGCGCTCCATGATCTCGATCGACGTCGTGACGTGGGCGAGCACGCAGCTCTGCGTGGGGATGTCGTAGCGCAGCCGCACGTCGTCGATGAGACGGAGCAGGTCGATCGTGCGCTGCGGGCTGTCGGTGGCCGGGTTGATGCCGATGACGGCATCGCCGCTGCCCATGAGCAGACCGTCGATGATCGTCGCGGTGACGCCGACCGGGTCGTCGGTGGGGTGGTTGGGCTGCAGCCGGGTCGCCATCGTGCCGGGCGAGCCGAGCGTCGACCGGAACGCGGTGACGACGGGCGTGCGCCGGGCCACCGCGATGAGGTCCTGCAGCCGCATGAGCTTGGACACCGCGGCGACCATCTCCGGGGTGAGCCCCGGCGCGAGCGCGGTCGTGTCGGTGGCCGGGTCGAGCAGGTGGTCGCGGAACCCGCCGACCGTCATCGACGACACCGGCGCGAACGCCGCGGCGTCGTGGCTGTCGACGATCAGCCGCGTCACTTCGTCGTCCTCGTACGGGACGACGAGCTCCTCGAGGAACGTGGCGAGCGGCAGGTCGGCGAGCAGCGTCTGGGCGGCGACCCGCTCCTGCTCGCTCCCGGCCGCGACCCCGGCGAGCGCGTCCCCGGACCGCTCCGGGGTCGCCGCGGCGAGGAGCGCCTTGAGGTCGGCGAACCGGTGGCCGTGGCCGCCGAGCGTGATCTGCCGGGTGGTCACCGCAGCTCGTCCTCCGCCGCGGCCAGCGCCGCGAACTCCTCGTCGGGGGCGCGCGCGACGAGGTGGTGGCGGCTGTAGAGGGCGAAGTAGGCCATGAACAGGGCGAACGCCCCGAGGGCGCACAGGGCCGCGACGCTGTCGACGAGGAACGTGGCGATCACCGAGATCACGGCGACGACCAGCGCGAACCCGGTGGTGGCGACGCCGCCCGGCGTGCGGTACGGCCGCGGCATGTCCGGCTCGCGGCGGCGCAGCACGATGTGGCTGACCATCATCAGCACGTAGCTCAGCGCCGCCCCGAACACCGCCATGTTGAGCAGCACCGCGCCCTGGCCGGTCAGCGAGAGCAGGAAGCCGATGACACCGGGCACGACCAGGGCCAGGGTCGGGGCCTTGCGGCCGTTGGTCAGCGACAGCACCCGGGGCAGGTAGCCGGCGCGCGAGAGCGCGAACGTCTGGCGCGAGTACGCGTAGATGATCGAGAAGAAGCTCGCGACGAGCCCGGCCAGGCCGATGTAGTTGACGACCGTGGCCATCGTGCCGGTGCCCAGCGCCTCGACGAGCGGGTTGCCCGACTCCGACAGCGCCGACGCCCCGATCGCGCCGGTGGCCAGCACCAGCACCGCCGCACCCGTCACGAGCAGCACGGCCATCGCGGCGATGATCCCGCGCGGCACGTCCTTCGCCGGGTCGCGGGCCTCCTCGGCACCCAGTGGCACGCCCTCGATGGCCAGGAAGAACCAGATCGCGAACGGCACGGCGGCCCAGATCCCGAGATAGCCGTAGGGCAGGAACGGCGAGGCGCCCGCGGCGTCGGTCGGGGTGATGTCGGTGAGGTTGGCCGCGTCGAACAGCGGGACGGCGGCGACCGCGAAGATCACCAGGCCGACCACGGCGATCGCGGTGATCACGAACATCACCTTCAGCGCCTCGCCGACGCCCATCAGGTGCACACCGACGAACAGCACGTAGGCGGCCAGGTAGACCCACCAGCCGTCGGTGATGCCGAACAGGCCCAGCGACTCGACGTAGGCGCCGATGAACGTGGCGATCGCGGCCGGGGCGATCGCGTACTCGATGAGGATCGCGGTGCCGGTGGCGAACCCGCCCCACGGCCCGAGCGCGCGGCGGGCGAACGTGTAGCCGCCGCCGGCCGTCGGCAGCGCGGAGGACAGCTCGGCCATGCCCAGCACCATCGCGGTGTACATCGCCGCGATCAGCACGCCCGCGATCAGCAGGCCGCCGAAGCCGCCCTGGCCGAGGCCGAAGTTCCAGCCCGAGTAGTCGCCGGAGATGACGTAGCTGACGCCGAGCCCGGCGAGCAGCACCCAGCCCGCCGCGCCCTTCCTCAGCTGCCGTTTCGCGAGGTAGTCGTCGGCGGCGCCGGTGCTCGTGGTGGTGGAGGAGGGGGTGGTCGGTGGGGTGCTCACGGCGGCCTCCGGTCGGTCGGGGTGCCGACACGGTAGGTGGGTCATGTTGCCCGCGTCTCACGTCCGCGTTTCCCGCTGCGCGGATCCACCCGGTCGGCGCGCGGCCATCCGGACCAGTGCGGGGACCGTCGGGGGTGTCCTGCACGATGCGGGCATGACCTCGACCCGTCCCGCCCCGGCACGCGGGCAGTGGATCGGGGCCGAGATCCTGCCGGTCGCGCGCGTGGCGGTCGACGTCCCGCTCGCGCACCTGGACCGCCCGTTCGACTACCGCGTGCCCTCCCACCTCGACGCCGACGCCCAGCCCGGCGTCCGGGTGCGGGTGCGCTTCGCCGGGCGCGTGCTCGACGGCTACCTGCTCGAGCGGGTGGCGGCCTCCGACCACGGCGGCCGGCTGGGGTGGATCGACAAGGTGGTGTCGCCGGAGCCCGCACTGTCCGCCGAGGTCGCCGTGCTGTGCCGCACCGTCGCCGACCGCTACGCGGGGGTGTTCGCCGACGTCGTGCGGCTCGCGGTGCCGCCGCGGCACGCGCGCGTGGAGAAGGAGGTGCGCGACCCCGCCCCGGACCCTGCGGCGTCGGTCGCCGACCCGGCGGGGTGGTCGCGTTACCGCCACGGCACGGCCCTGCTCGACGCACTGGGCGGCAGCCGCGCCGCACACGCGGTGTGGCAGGCGCTGCCGGGGGAGTCGTGGACCGCGCGGCTCGCGGAGGCGGCGGCGGCCACCGCGGCGGCCGGGCGCGGGGCCCTGCTGGTCGTCCCCGACCAGCGCGACGTCGACGCGCTGCACGCGGCGCTGGCCGAGCGGGTCGGCGCGGGTGCGGTCGTCGCGCTCACCGCGGAGCTCGGCCCCGCCGAGCGCTACCGTCGCTGGCTCGCGGTGCGCCGGGGGCAGGTGCGGGTCGTCGTCGGCACCCGGGCGGCCGCGTTCGCCCCGATCGCCCGGCCGGGCCTGCTCGTCGTGTGGGACGACGGCGACGACCTGCACGCCGACCCCCGTGCCCCCTACCCGCACGTCCGCGACGTGCTGATGGTGCGGGCCCACTCGGCCGGGGCGGCGCTGGTCGTCGCCGGGTTCGCGCGCACGGCCGAGGCGCAGCTGCTCGTGGAGTCGGGCTGGGCGCGGGAGGTGGTGGCCCCCCGGGAGGTCGTGCGGGCGGCGATGCCCCGGATCGAGGCGCTCGGAGAGGGTGACGGGGCGCTGCTCGCCCGCGACCCCGACGCCCGCGCCGCCCGGTTGCCGCACGTCGCGTTCGAGGCCGCGCGGGCCGCACTCGCCGGCGGGCGGCCGGTGCTCGTGCAGGTCCCGCGTTCGGGGTACGTGCCGTGGCTGTCGTGCGGCCAATGCCGCGAGACCGCGCGGTGCCGGCACTGCGCAGGACCGCTCGGCCTGCGCCGCGGGGCCGATCCCGACGCCGCTGCGTCGCCCGCCCTGCCGCACTGCCGCTGGTGCGGCCGCCCGGACCCGGCGTTCCGCTGTCCGGCGTGCGGGTCGCGACGGCTGCGCGCGGGCGTCGTCGGGGCCGGGCGCACCGCCGAGGAACTGGGCCGGGCGTTCCCCGGGGTCACCGTGCGCGCGTCCGGCGGCGGGGCCGCCGTCCTGGCGTCGGTGCCGTCCGGGCCGTCGCTCGTCGTCGCCACGCCGGGGGCCGAGCCCCCCGCCGACGGCGGCTACGGCGCCGCCCTGCTCCTCGACGGCTGGGCGATGCTCTCGCGCCCCGACCTGCGGGTCGCCGAGGAGACGCTGCGCCGCTGGCTGGCGGCGGCCGCGCTGGTCGTCCCGCACACCGACGGCGGGCGGGTCGTCAGCACCGCCGACGCGTCGCTGCCGGGTGTGCAGGCCCTGGTGCGCTGGGACCCGGCCCACCACGCGGCCGCCGAGCTCGCCGCGCGCACCGAGGTGGGGTTCCCGCCCGCGGTGCGGATGGCCGCTGTCGAAGGCGTCGCCGCGGCGGTGGCGGAGGTCGTCGAGGAGGTGCGGGCGGTGCTGGAGGTCGAGGAGCTGGGGCCCGTCGGGATCGAGCCACCCGCATCCGACGGGATCGAGCGGGAGCGCACCCTGCTCCGGGTGCCGCGCGCCCGGGGCCGCGAGCTCGCCGCCGCCCTGCACGGCGCCCAGGCCGCGCGCACCGCCCGCAAGGCCCCCGACCCCGTCCGCGTGCGGCTGGATCCCGTCGCGATCGAGTGAGGTGGCAGAATCGGCAGCCGCCCCCGCCGCCCCACCTCGCGTAGGAGATCCGTGCCCGTCCAGCCCGTCCGCCTCTTCGGTGACCCCGTGCTGCGCACGCCCGCCGCGCCCGTCACCACGTTCGACGCGGAGCTGCGCAAGCTGGTCACCGACCTCACCGACACGATGCACGACGAGGGCGGTGCCGGGCTGGCCGCGCCGCAGGTCGGTGTGAGCCTGCGGGTGTTCACCTACGACTGCGACACCTTCGCCGGGCACCTGGTGAACCCCACGTTCGAGGTCGTCGGCGACGAGGAGCAGATCGGGCCCGAGGGCTGCCTGTCGATCCCCGGCCTGGGCTGGGACTGCCGCCGCCACCTGCACGTCGTCGCCCGCGGGTTCGACGTGCACGGCGAGCCGCTGGAGATCGAGGGCAGCGAACTGCTCGCCCGCTGCATCCAGCACGAGACCGACCACCTCGACGGCGTGCTGTTCGTCGACCGCCTCGACGCCGAGACCCGCAAGCTGGCGATGGCCGAGATCCGGGCGGCCGAGTGGTTCGGCGACCCCGTGCCGGTCGTCCGGGAGAGCCCGCATCCGCTGTTCGGCAGGGTCCGATGAGGCGGGTCCGATGAGGCTCGTCTTCGCCGGCACCCCGGCCCCCGCCGTCCCCGCCCTGCGCGCCCTGCTCGGCTCCGACCACGAGGTCGTCGCCGTCGTCACCCGCCCCGACGCCCCCGCCGGCCGCGGCCGCAAGGTCACCCGCTCGGCCGTCGGTCAGGTCGCCGACGAGGCCGGCATCCCGGTGCTGACGCCCGCGCGCCCGTCGGAGCCGGAGTTCCTCGACGCCGTGGCTGCGCTCGAGCCCGACTGCTGCCCGGTCGTCGCCTACGGGGCGCTCGTGCCCCGGGCCGCCCTGGACATCCCCCGCCACGGCTGGGTCAACCTGCACTTCTCGCTGCTGCCGTCCTGGCGCGGCGCCGCCCCCGTGCAGTCCTCCATCCGGCACGGTGACGACATCACCGGCGCGAGCACGTTCCTGTTGGAGGAGGGCCTCGACACCGGGCCCGTGTTCGGTGTCGTCACCGAGGCGGTCCGGCCCACCGACACCGCGGGCGACCTCCTGGGCCGGCTCGCCGAATCCGGCGCGGTCCTGCTCGTCGCCACGATGGACGGCATCGCCGACGGCTCCCTCGTGCCGCGCGTCCAGCCGGTCGACGGCGTCACGCACGCGCCCAAGGTGCTCACCGCCGACGCCCGCGTCGACTGGACGCACACGGCCGACGTCGTCGACCGCACGGTCCGGTCGGTCACCCCCGATCCGGGCGCGTGGACCACGTTCCGCGACGAGCGCCTCGGGCTGGGCCCGGTGCGGCCCGTCGAGCACGACGTCGTGCTGAAACCGGGCGAGCTGGCGCCGGAGAAGAAGCGGGTGCTGGTGGGCACGGCCACCGGGGTGCTGGAGCTGGGCGAGGTGCGCCCGGTCGGGAAACGCGCGATGCCCGCCGCCGACTGGGCGCGCGGGGTCCGCATCGAGGCCGGGGAGCTGCTGACATGACGCCCAAGGACCGCGCGCCGGGCGCCGGGAGCCGGGCCGGGGGCGACCGCCGTACCGGCGTGCGCCGCGGATCCGGCCCGCCGCGCGGGCGCCAGGGCCCCGCGCGCCCACCCGAGCCCGACCTGCCGCGCCGTGCCGCGCTGGAGCTGCTGACGTCGGTGCGGGTGCGCGACTCCTACGCCAACCTCGCGCTGCCCGCGATCCTGCGCCGCCACAAGCTGCACGACCGCGACGCGGGCCTGGCCACCGAGCTGGGCTACGGCACCCTGCGCGCCCAGGGCCTGCTCGACGCCGTCATCGCGCACTGCACCGACCGCCCGCTGGTCAAGGTGGAGTCCGCGCTGCTCGACGCCCTGCGCCTGGGCGCCTACCAGTTGCTGCGGATGCGGGTGCCCGCGCACGCGGCGGTCCACGCCACCGTCGAGCTGGTCCGCGCCGACGCGGGGTCGCGCTCCGCGGGCTTCGTCAACGCGGTGCTGCGCCGCGTCGGCGAGTACGACGAGGCCGCCTGGGTCGCCCGGCTCGCGCCCGACGCCACCGAGGACCCGCTGGGGCACGCCGCGTTCGCCCACGCCCACCCGCGCTGGATCGCGCAGGCCTTCGCCGACGCACTCGGCGACCTCGACGAGGTCGACGCGGCGCTGGCCGCCGACGACGCGCGCCCGGTGGTGCACCTGCTCGCCCGCCCCGGCGAGATCACCGCCGAGGAGCTGGCCCTGGCCACCGGCGGCGCCGAAGGCCCGTACTCGCCCTACGCCGTGCACCTCGACGCCGGCTCCGGCGCGATCGGCGACCTCGACGCGGTCTCCCAGGGCCTCGCGGTCGTGCAGGACGAGGGCAGCCAGCTCGTGGCGCTCGCCCTCACCCGCGCCGCCACGGTCGGCGACGACACCGGCCGCTGGCTCGACCTGTGCGCCGGGCCCGGCGGCAAGGCCGTGCTGCTCGGCGGGCTCGCGCAGATGGACGGCGTCACCGTCGACGCCGTCGAGTCGGGGGAGCAGCGGGCCGAGCTGGTCCGCAGGGCCGTCGACGGGCTGCCGGTCACCGTCCACCACGCCGACGGCCGCGAGGCCCCGCTGCCCGACGGCGGGTTCGACCGCGTGCTGGTCGACGCCCCGTGCACCGGGCTCGGCGCCCTGCGCCGCCGCCCCGAGGCCCGCTGGCGCCGCACCCCCGAGGACGTCCCGGGCCTCGCGAAGCTGCAGCGCGAGCTGCTCACCGCCGCGCTGCGCCACGTCCGGCCCGGGGGAGTGGTCGCCTACGTGACCTGCTCGCCGCACCTGTCGGAGACCGTCGGCGTCGTCACCGGGGTGGCGCGGCGGGCGAAGGCGGAGCTGCTCGACGCCCGCGAGCTCCTGCCCGGCGTCGGCGACCTCGGCGACGGCCCCACCGCCCAGCTCTGGCCCCACCGCCACGGCACCGACGCGATGTTCCTGGCCGTCCTGCGCCGCCCGCTCGACCCCCGGGCGCCGGGAGCCCCGTAACCTGCTGCGGTGCACCCCATGATTGCCCCGAGCATGCTGTCGGCCGACTTCGCCCGCCTCGCCGACGAGGCCGCCGCCGTCGCGGGATCGGCGGGGGTGGGGGCCGACTGGCTGCACATCGACGTCATGGACGCCCACTTCGTGCCGAATCTCACACTGGGCCTCCCGGTGGTCGAGTCGTTGCTCCGGGCGACCGGGATCCCGCTCGACTGCCACCTCATGATCGAGGACCCGGACCGCTGGGCGCCGGGCTACGCGGAGGCGGGCGCGCACAACGTCACCGTCCACGCCGAGGCCGCGGCCGACCCCGTCATGCTGGCGAAGAACCTGCGCGCGGCGGGGGCGAGGGCCGGCCTGTCGATCAAGCCGGACACCCCGCTGGAGCCGTGGGTCGAGGTGCTGCGCCACTACGACACGCTGCTGGTGATGAGCGTGGAACCCGGGTTCGGCGGCCAGAGCTTCCTGCCGCAGGTGCTCGACAAGGTGCGCACCGCGCGGCGCCTCGTCGACACCGGCCACCTGACGCTGATCGTCGAGATCGACGGCGGCATCAACACCGACACCGTCGAGGCCGCCGCGGAGGCGGGCGTCGACTGCTTCGTGGCCGGGTCGGCGATCTACGGGGCCGACGACCCGGCCCGCGCCGTCGCCGCACTACGCGACCAGGTGCGGTCCGCGTCACCGCACCGGACCTGGACCGCCTGACGCGCCCGGCACCGTTCGGGGGATGATCCGGGTGGGCCCGAGGGTTGGCACGGGCAGGAGCGAGGAGAGGCGGCGCGGATGTTCACCGGCATCGTCGAGGAGATGGGCGAGGTTGTCGCCGTGCGCGAGAGCGCCGAGGTGGTGGTGTTCACCGTGCGCGGACCGCTGGTCACCGGCGACGCCGGGCACGGCGACTCGATCGCCGTCAACGGCGTCTGTCTCACGGTGATCGACCCGCAGGGCAGCACCGACGGCACGTTCAGCGTGGAGCTGGTGCCCGAGACCCTGAAGCGGTCGAGCCTCGCGGCCGTGACCGCGGGCACGCCGGTCAACCTGGAGCGTGCCGTCCCGGTGTCCGGTCGCCTCGGCGGGCACATCGTGCAGGGCCACGTCGACGGCGTCGCCACGCTGATCTCGCGCACCCCGGCCGAGCGCAGCGACGAGCTGAGGTTCAGCCTCGCCGCCGACCTCGCGCGGTACGTCGTCGAGAAGGGCTCGATCACCGTCGACGGGGTGTCGCTGACGGTCGCGTCCGTCGGACCCGACACGTTCACGGTGGCGCTGATCCCGACGACCCTGGCACACACCACACTCGGGATCAGGCGCGCGGGGGATACCGTCAACATCGAGGTGGACGTCCTCGCGAAGTACGTGGAACGGCTGGTCGGCGGATACGGCGCCGGGGCAGCCCGATGAACGGTGGAGATGTGGACAGCGACACGGACACGGGCGGCGGCTCGCCGCTCAGCGGCATGGAGGCCATCGAGCAGGCCCTCTCCGACCTCAAGGCCGGCAAGGCCGTGGTCGTGGTCGACGACGAGGACCGCGAGAACGAGGGCGACCTCATCTTCGCCGCCGAGATGGCGACGCCGGAGCTGGTGGCGTTCATGGTCCGCTACACCTCGGGCTACATCTGCGTGGCGCTCACCGAGACCGAGTGCGACCGCCTCGACCTCCCACCGATGCACCACACCAACTCCGACAGCTTCCGCACCGCGTTCACGGTGACGGTCGACGCGCGGCTGGGCATCACGACCGGCATCTCGTCGGCGGACCGCGCGCACACCATCCGGCTCCTCGCCGATCCGGCCGCGGGCGCCAACGACCTGGTACGTCCCGGGCATGTGCTGCCGCTGCGGGCCCGCGAGGGCGGCGTGCTGCGCCGCCCCGGTCACACCGAAGCCGCCGTCGACCTCTCGCGCCTCGCCGGGCTCGCCCCCGCCGGCGCGCTGTGCGAGATCGTGTCGCAGAAGAACGAGGGCGAGATGGCCCGCGGCGAGGAGCTGCGGATCTTCGCCGACGAGCACGACCTCACGCTCATCACGATCGCCGACCTCATCTCGCACCGCCGGCGCTTCGAGAAGCACGTCGTGCGCGTCGCGCAGGCCCGGATCCCCACCGCCCACGGCGACTTCACCGCGTTCGGCTACGACTCGGTCCTCGACGGCATCGAGCACATCGCGATGGTCCGCGGTGACGTCGGCACCGAGCAGGACACCGGCGAGGACGTGCTGGTGCGTGTGCACTCCGAGTGCCTCACCGGCGACGTGATGGGCTCGCTGCGCTGCGACTGCGGCCCCCAGCTCGACGCCGCCCTGGAGGCCGTGGCCGCCGAGGGACGCGGTGTCGTGCTCTACATGCGCGGGCACGAGGGCCGCGGCATCGGCCTGCTGCACAAGCTGCAGGCCTACCAGCTGCAGGAGGCCGGGGCCGACACCGTCGACGCCAACCTGGCCCTCGGCCTGCCCGCGGACGCCCGCGACTACGGCATGGGCGCGCAGATCCTCGCCGACCTCGGCGTGCGCTCGATGCGTCTGCTCACCAACAACCCGGACAAGCGCGCGGGGCTGGAGGGCTACGGCCTGACGGTCAACGGCCGCGTCGCACTGCCGGTGCGGGCCGTCCCCGAGAACCTCGCCTACCTGCGGACCAAGCGCGACCGCATGGGCCACGACCTGCCCGACCTGGAGGGTCCGGACGCTGCCGGGGTCCCGTCGTGAGCGAGTGTGCGAGCCCACCGTCAGCGCAGCCGCGTCCGCGAACGCAGCCGGCGGGCGTGAGCGAGGAGCACTCGTGAGCGGGGAGGGCCGGCCGGTCGTCGGCACCCTGCCCGACGCCACGGGCCTGCGGGTCGCCGTGGCCGCCACCAGCTGGCACGTCGACATCGTCGACCTGCTGCTGGAGCGGGCCGTGTCCACCGCGCGCGAGGCCGGCGCGCCGGAGCCCACCGTGGTGCGGGTCTCGGGCACCGTGGAGCTGCCGGTGGTCTGCCAGGAGCTCGCCCGCACGCACGACGCCGTGGTGGCCCTCGGCGCCGTCATCCGGGGCGGCACCCCGCACTTCGAGTACGTCTGCGACGCCGTCACCGACGGGCTGACGCGCGTGGCCCTCGACGAGCGCACCCCCGTCGGCAACGGGGTCCTGACCTGCGACACGCACGGCCAGGCGGTCGACCGCTCCGGTGGACCGGGGTCGGCCGAGGACAAGGGCGCCGAGGCCTGCCTGGCGGCCCTGCACACCGCGGTGCTGCTGCGGGACCTGAGGAAGGACGCATGACCGAGACCGGCGAGAGCAGGACGGACCGGGGCTGGACGGGCCAGGGCGGGACCCTGACGCTGCGCCCGCTGCGGGCCCTGGTGATCTCCTGGGCGTCGGCGATCGTGATCGTCGTGCTGTTCGTCGCGATCGCGCTCGTGCTGCGCAACAGCGACACCGGCGTGTTCTTCCGCGAGGCCGACCAGGCCGCGCTGGTGCTGATCGGGCTGTTCATCGCCGGGGGCTGCCTGCTGATGGCCCGGCCCCGGGTGCGCGCCGACGCCGCGGGCATCGAGGTGCGCAACGTGATCGCCACCAGGCACTTCGCGTGGACCGACGTGGAGGGCGTCGCGTTCCCCGACGGCGCGTCCTGGGCCCGGATCGACCTCCCCGACTACGAGTACGTGCCGGTCATGGCGGTGCAGGCCGTCGACGGGCAGCGGGCGGTGGAGGCGATGCGGGGCCTGCGCGCGCTGCACGCCGCGGGCCGCGCGACCTGAGGCGTGGACCTCGAGCAGATCCGCTACGCCCTCGCCGAGGGCGTGCTCACCCTCACCCTGGACCGGCCCGACCGGCTCAACGCGCTCACCGCCGCAGGGGCGACGAGCTGCGCGAGGGCGTCGAGCTGGTTCCCGCCGCGCGTCGTGGGCATCAGCCGGGCGTCGGAGTGGACGATGACCGGCCGCGTGTCCGACGCCGCCGAGGCGCTCGACGGCGGCCTGGTGCGCGCCGTGCACCCCGCTGAGGCCCTGCTGCCCGCCGCGTAGCGCGCTGGGCCCCGGCACGCCGTCGGCGACGGACCCGCCACGTAGCATCGGGGCGTGTTGCGAGCGAAGCAGGTCCAGGACCACGGCGAGGTGCGGCTGGGCGACATCGTGCTCCGCAACCGGCTGGTCACCTCGTCGAGCCTCCTCGGGTACGGGGTGGCGAACTCCCCGCTCCTGCCCTACGGCATGAGCCCGGTGTCGATGTTCGTGCCGCTGGAGGAGTTCGGTGCGGTGACCACCCGCACCGTCACGGTGGAGCCGCGCGAGGGGCACTTCAGCACCCGCGACGACTACTCCCTCGGGGAGCTCCCCGGCCTGCTCAAACGCTACGGGCGGGTACTGCGCAGCACCGACGGCGGATGGGTCAACGCCTTCGGCTGGTGCAACGTCGGCATCGACGCCTACCTCCGCGACTACTACCCGCGCACCCGCGCCCAGCGCACGATCATCTCGCTGGGCGGGTTCTCCGCGGAGGAGTTCGTGGCGCTCGTCGACCGCGTCAACGCCGCCGTGCCGGCGGGGGAGATCGCCGCGGTCGAGCTCAACGTGAGCTGCCACAACGTCAACTTCGACTTCTCGGCGATCCTGCAGGACGTGCTCGACGAGGCCGTGCCCCGCAGCCACCACCCGGTGATCCTCAAGCTCTCGCCCGACTACGACTACGTGCGCAACGCGAAGCAGGCCGCCGCGGCCGGGGTCTCGGCGCTCACCGCGATCAACACCGTCAAGGCGCTGCGCCTGGACCCGCGCACCGGCGAGCCGTTCCTCGCCAACCGGTACGGGGGCCTGTCCGGGCGGGCGATCAAGCCGATCGGGCTGCGCGTGGTGTCGGAGCTGCGGGAGGCGGGTGTGACGCTTCCGATCATCGCCACCGGTGGAGTGCGCACCGCCGACGACTGCCGCGAGTACTTCTGGGCGGGGGCCGACGCCGTGAGCCTCGGTAGCGCCGTGTGGCTGGCCAGCTACCCCGGGTACGCCCTCGCCCCGCTCCGCGCCCTGCACGTTCGGCGCGTCCTCAAGGCCGTTCGGCGCTGGGACACGCTCCCGAATCGTCCGGTTCCGGTCGTCTGAGCCAGGATCCGCCGCGGGAGCAGCGACCCTGCTCCGAAAGGAGCAACGGCAATGACGACGTCTCCGCAGGAGACCCCCCGCCCACGGGCCGCCGACCGCCGCCCGCGGGTGGTGCTGTTCGACGTGTTCGAGACGATGCTGCAGGTCGACGCGCTGGGCGTCCGGTTCGTCGACGTCGGCCGTCCCGCCCACGAGTGGGAGCTGTTCTTCACCCGCACCCTGCGCGACGGGATGGCGCTGACCCTCGCCGGGGCGGCCCCGCCGTTCGGTGAGGTGGCCCGCGCGGCGCTGCGCACGACCACCGGGCACACGCTGTCGGAGGAGGCCCTCGACCACGTGCTCGACGGGTTCGCCCACCTGCCCCCGCACCCCGACGTCGAGCCCGCCCTCATGGCGCTGGCCCGCGCCCGGGTGCCCACCTACGCGTTCACCCACGGCGACCCGAGGACCGCGTGCGACGCGCTGGACCGCGCCGGGCTGCGCACCTACCTGCGCGGCGTGCACTCGGCCGAGGCCCTGTCCTCGTTCAAGCCGCCCCCGCGGGTCTACGACTGGGTCTGCGGCCGGGTCGACTCCCCGCCCGACCGCACCGCGCTCGTGGCCGTGCACTCCTGGGACGTGCACGGGGCCGTGCGGGCCGGGATGGTGGGTGCACTCGCGACCCGCCTGGAGGGTCGGGTCCCGGCGGTCGTCGAGCCGCCGCACGTCAGCGCGACCCGCGTCGACACCGTGGTCGACCGCCTCCTCGCCCTGCCCGCCTGAGGCCCGCCCCGCACGCCGACGGCGAAGCCGCCCGCGGTGCGGGCCGCTCACCGGCCCAGGGCCGGGGCACGGGGTGGCCCGACGCGGTCGCGGCCCAGGTCGGCCCGCGCCCCGGCCCGCACGCCGTCGTGGTGACCGGAGCCGCTCAGCACCGTGCGCCGGGCGCGGCCCAGGTCGGGGAACGCCTCGGCCCACGCCTGCTCGACGCGGTCGTGCCGGTCGGCCAGCACGAGCGCCACCGACGGGCCGCCGTCGCACCGCCCGGCCGCGTCGTGTTCGGCGTCGTGCGCGGCCTGCTCCGCTGCTGCGGTGAGCCGGCGGTACACCTCCACCGCGAACCCGTGCAGCCACGACCGACGGTAGGCCGCCACCGACTCGCGCGGATCGAGCGGGCGCAACCGCACCAGCTGCGAGGTGGCCTGCAGCAGCAACGAGGTGTGCAGCATCTCCACCCGCGCGCGGTCCGACGCGTGCCCGAACACCGTGACGGCGGTGAACCGGCCACCGCTCACTCCGTGCAGCACGCACCGGCACCCCAGCGCCAGCCCGACCCAGCCGAGCAGGCGCGCCTTCCCGGCGCTGTACGGGTCGTCCACCGCGACCCGGCACACGCCGATCTCGTCGTGCCCCGGATCGGTCGCGCCGAGCAGCGCGTCGTCGATGCCGTGCCGGGCCATGAGCTGCACGGCCTTGGCCGTGTAGGCCTCGGCCTCCTCGCCCGTGGCGGCCCGTTCGGCCTTGGCCAGCAGCTTGCGGACCGTGTCGAGCTTGTCGGCGCCCATCCGGACCTCCCTCGAACGCGTGTTCGTGTCGAGGACAGGGATAGCACGGGGGTCCGACAGGATCGGTCGCCCGACGTCGTACCTCAGCCGTTGACGGTGATCTCCCAGCTGTCCAGGGTGCCGGTGTCGATGATGATGTCGTCGTAGACCCGCAGCTGCCACGGCCCGGCCAGGGGCTCCCCGAGGAGCGGGGCCAGCGGCGACCCGGGCGCGGACGAGTCGAGGTTCAGCGCGACCGTCCCCCCGCTGGACAGGCCCGCCTCGTAGTCCGTGAGGACGACCGTCCGCCCCAGCGGCGACCGCAGCTCGATCCGCAGGTCGCTGCTGACCTCGTGGGTGAGCGAGACGTCGACGACCATCCGGTCGACGGTGCCGTAGCCGCCGAGGTCGATCACGTCGGTGACGCCGATGAGTCCGTCGTCGTCCGGGATCGCCAGGGCCGGGTTCGAGGTGCCCCGCGCCGGTGCGGCGGTGGGGGCCGGGGCGTCCGGCGCCGCCGGGTACGCCGTGATCTCCCAGCTGTTCAGGGTGCCGGCGTCGGCCGAGACCTCGTCGGAGAACGTCAGCGCCCACGCCCCGGCGACCGGCCCGCCCAGCAGGTTGGTCAACGGAGAGGAGGCCTGGGTGGTCGAGAGCGCGACCCGCCCGCCGGTGCCGGCCCGCGCGAACACCACCGCCCGGCGCCCGTCGGGTGCGGTCAGGACACCGGTGAGCTCACCCGGGTACATGTGCTGGACGTCCAGCACGACGTCGAGCCGGCCCACCTCGGCGTCGCCGTCGAGGGTGATCGTGCTGGTCGCGCCGCCCGCGGTGTTGTCCGGGATCGGCAGCGCGTCGCTGGAGGTGCCCTGCGCGATCGGGGAGTTCGGGTCGGGGGAGCGGTTGAGCAGGACGACCACCACGACCGCCGCCACGATCGCCACCGAGGCCACCACCGCGGCGATCACGATCCCGGTGCGTTTCCCCCGGCCCGGCGGGGCGGGCTGCGGTGCGCCGTACGCGGCGTTCCAGCCGCCCTGGTCCGGGTACTGCCGCCCGCCGTGCGGGGGGCCGTACCGGTCACCGGCCTGCTGGTCGGCGGGCTGCTGGCCACCGGGGTAGCCGCCGTACTGCCCGCCGGGGTACGCCGACCCCGGGTACGCCGACCCCGGGTACTGGCCGGCGGGGTACTGGCCGGCGGGGAACTGGCCGGCGGGGTACTGCGCGGTCGCCGGGTACCGGCTCGGGTCGGCGTAGGGGTCCGGCTGGTGGTTCGGGTCCGACGGGTACTGGTTCGCGCCGGGGTACTGGCCTGCCCCGGGGTACTGGCCTGCCCCGGGGTACTGGCCTGCCCCGGGGTACTGGGCCGTCTCCGGGTGCTGGCCCGCCGTCTCCGGGTGCTGGGCCGCCGGGTCCGGGTGCCGGCCGCCGCCCGCGTCCCCACCCTGGGGCACGGACCCCGCGGTGGACCAGCCGCCCTGGTTCCAGCCGGACGGGGGAGGTCCGTTCGGATCGGTCATGGTGGGGGGCCTCCCGGGCTCGTCGTCTGCGTGTCGGATCGTCGTCGGGTCACGCGTTGTTAGCAATACACCCGGTCGGAGGCCAGCATGCGGAGTCGGGCCGGGGACCGGTCCCCGGCCCGGTGCCGCGGACCGTCGGGGGGCCGTCCTACCCTGGAGCGGCCATGCCTGATCCCGCCAGTTACCGCCCGGCCACCGGTTCCATCCCGGAGGCCCCCGGTGTCTACCGGTTCTCCGACGTGCACGGGCGCGTCATCTACGTCGGCAAGGCGAAGAGCCTGCGCCAGCGCCTCAACTCCTACTTCGCCGACCTCTCCGGGCTGCACCCACGCACCCGGCAGATGGTCACCACGGCTGCGGGCGTGCAGTGGACGGTGGTCGGCACCGAGGTCGAGGCCCTCCAGCTCGAGTACAACTGGATCAAGGAGTTCGACCCGCGGTTCAACGTCCGCTACCGCGACGACAAGACCTACCCGGTCCTCGCGGTCACGGTGGGTGAGGAGTACCCGCGGCTGCACGTCTACCGCGGCCCGCGCCGCAAGGGCGTCCGCTACTTCGGTCCCTACGCCCACGCCTGGGCCATCCGCGAGACGCTCGACCTGCTGCTGCGGGTGTTCCCGGCCCGCACCTGCTCCGCCGGGGTGTTCAAGCGCCACGGCCAGATGGGCCGGCCGTGCCTGCTCGGCTACATCGACAAGTGCTCGGCGCCGTGCGTCGGGAAGGTCGACGCGCAGGAGCACCGCGACATCGTCGACGACTTCTGCGACTTCCTCGCCGGCCGCACCGACCACCTGGTCCGCCAGATGGAGCGGCGGATGGCCGAGGCGTCCGAGGGGCTGGAGTTCGAGCGCGCGGCCCGGCTGCGCGACGACATCGGGGCGCTCAAGCGGGCGATGGAGAAGCAGGCCGTCGTGCTCGGTGACGGCACCGACGCCGACGTCGTCGCGTTCGCCGACGACGAGCTGGAGGCCGCGGTCCAGGTCTTCCACGTCCGCGGCGGCCGGGTGCGCGGGCAGCGCGGCTGGGTGATCGACAAGGTCGAGCCCACCGACACCGCGCAGCTCGTCGAGCGGTTCCTGGTGCAGTTCTACGGCGAACAGGCGTCGCTGGCCGAGTCGAGCGACGACTCCGCCCAACCGGTCCCGCGCGAGATCCTCGTGCCCGAGCTGCCCGCCGAGGTCGACGCGCTCGCCGACTGGCTCTCCGACCTGCGGGGGTCCCGGGTCGGCATCCGGGTGCCGCAGCGCGGGGACAAGCGGGCGCTCGCCGAGACCGTGGCCCGCAACGCGGCGGAGGCGTTCACCCAGCACAAGCTGCGCCGGGCGGGCGACCTCACGGCCCGCTCGGCCGCGCTGCAGGAGATCCAGGACGGGCTCGGCCTCGACACCGCGCCGCTGCGCATCGAGTGCATCGACGTCTCCCACGTGCAGGGCACCGACGTCGTCGCGTCGCTGGTGGTGTTCGAGGACGGGCTGGCGAAGAAGTCCGACTACCGCCGCTTCGAGGTCAAGGACGCCGCCGAGCGGGGCGACGTCGCCTCGATCGCGGAGGTCGTACGCCGCCGGTTCCGCCGCTATCTGAGTGAGACCGGTAACGGCTCGGCCGATGCGGGCGAAACCCTCGACGTCGGGTCTCGTCCGGGGATCGACCCGGAGACCGGCCGACCGCGCCGGTTCGCCTACCCGCCGAACCTGCTCGTCGTCGACGGGGCGGCCCCGCAGGCCCAGGCGGCCGCCGACGTGCTCGCCGAGCTCGGGATCACCGACGTCGCCGTGTGCGGCCTGGCCAAGCGACTGGAGGAGGTGTGGATGCCCGGAGAGCCCGACCCCGTGATCCTGTCCCGCACCTCCGAGGGTCTCTACCTGCTCCAACGGCTCCGCGACGAGGCGCACCGCTTCGCCATCGCCTACCACCGCCAGCGGCGGTCGAAGGGGATGACGAGCTCCGAGCTCGACGGGGTGCCCGGACTCGGCCCGGCCAAGCGCGGCGCGCTGCTGCGGCACTTCGGGTCGGTCCGCAAGCTCAGGGCCGCCGACGTCGACGAGATCGCCGCGCTGCCCGGTTTCGGGCCGCGCACCGCAGCGGCCGTGCTGGCCGCCCTCCAGGGGGAGAGCTCGTGAGCACCGAGGATGTGCCGGTCCCGACGGGGTCCGGGATCGAGGTCGCGCTGGTCAGCGGCCTGTCCGGGGCAGGGCGCAGCACCGCGGCCAAGGTGCTGGAGGACCTGGGGTGGTTCGTCGTCGACAACCTGCCGCCCGAGCTGATCGCCACGATGGTCGACCTCGGGGCGCGGGCCCGCGGCGAGGTCGCGCGGATCGCGGTGGTCATGGACGTCCGCAGCCGCGCGTTCTCCGCCGATCTCGGGGCCGTCATCAAGGACCTCGACGCCCGCGGTTACCGGCCCCGGCTGCTGTTCCTGGAGGCCACCGACGCCGTGCTGGTGCGCCGGTTCGAGCAGGTCCGCCGCAGCCACCCGCTGCAGGGCGACGGCCGCCTCGTCGACGGGATCGCGGCCGAGCGCGCGCTGCTGCGCCCGCTGCGCGAGAGCGCCGACCTCGTCGTCGACACCTCCACGGTCTCCGTACCCACGCTGCGGGCCACCCTGGAACGCACGTTCGGCGCGGAGTTCGAGCAGCTCACCCGCGTCACGCTGGTGTCGTTCGGCTACAAGTACGGGCTGCCGATGGACTCCGACCTCGTCGTCGACGTCCGGTTCCTACCCAACCCGTTCTGGATCCCGGAGCTGCGCGAGCACACCGGCCGCGACATCGACGTGCGCGACTACGTGCTCAGCCAGGAGGGGGCGATGGAGTTCATCGACCGCTACCTGGAGCTGCTGCGCCTGGTCGGGGCCGGGTACCGGCGCGAGGGCAAGAGCTACCTGACGGTGTCGGTCGGCTGCACGGGCGGCAAGCACCGCAGCGTGGCGATCAGCGAGGAGATCGCCCGGCGGCTCGCGGGGGACCAGGGCGTCACGGTCAATGTGGCGCACCGCGACCTGGGGCGGGAGTGACGGGTCCGGCGCGGCCTCTGCGCGCGGTCGCGCTGGGCGGCGGGCACGGCCTGCACGCCACCCTCTCCGCACTGCGGGTCCTCGCCGCGCGCGGGGTCGTCGACGCCCACGTCACGGCGGTGGTCACCGTCGCCGACGACGGCGGGTCCTCGGGCCGGCTGCGCCGAGAGCTGGGGTCCCTGCCCCCGGGTGACCTGCGGATGGCGATGGCCGCGCTCGCCTCCGACGACGTCGCCGGGCAGCGCTGGACCACCCTGGTGCAGCACCGCTTCGGCGGCACCGGGGCACTGGCCGGGCACGCCGTCGGCAACCTGCTCCTGGCCGGGCTGATGGACACCCTCGGCGACCCGGTCGCCGCGCTCGACGAGGTCGGGTCGCTGCTCGGCGTCCGCGGCCGGGTGCTGCCGATGAGCCGTGAGCCGCTCGACATCGAGGCGGAGGTCACCGGGTTGGGCAGCGGCGGCCCGCACCGGATCCGCGGCCAGGTCGCCGTGGCGTCCACCCCGGGCCGGGTCCGGCGGGTCTGGCTGCAGCCGCAGCGGCCGCGGGCGTGCGCCGAGGCCGTGGCCGCCGTGGGGGCCGCCGACCTGCTGATCCTCGGTCCCGGGTCGTGGTTCACCAGCGTGCTGCCGCACCTGCTCGTCCCCGAGCTCCGCGACGCCGTACTTGCCGCATCGGCCCGGCGCGTGGTGGTGCTCAACCTCGCTCCCGAGCCCGGAGAGACCGCCGGGTTCTCACCGGAGAGACACCTGGCCGTACTCTCCGAGCACGCACCGGCACTCAGGGTGGACGCGGTCGTCGCCGACGTCGCCGCGGTGCCGGTGCCTGATCGGCTCCACCGTGCGGCGTCGTCGATGCTGTCGCCCGGCGGCCGGGTACACCTGGCCCCGGTCGCGGCCGACGCCGTGATGCCGCGCCACGACCCGGTGGCGCTGGCCGATGCGCTCGACGCGGTGGTGGCCGGTCCGCAGGCACCGCATCCGGTGAGCACGCCGCCGGATGGTCAGACTCAGCACTCCGGAGGTTCCTGACATGGCGATGACCGCAGCGGTGAAGGACGAACTGAGCAGGCTCGTCGTCACCAAGCCGTGCTGTCGGCGTTCCGAGGTCGCCGCCCTGCTGCGCTTCGCGGGCGGCCTGCACATCGTCGGCGGCCGCGTCGTGATCGAGGCGGAGGTCGACACGGGCTCCGTCGCCCGACGCCTGCGCCGCGACATCCACGAGCTCTACGGCCACACCTGCGAGGCGCACGTCATCTCGCCGGGCGGGCTGCGCCGCGGCGCCCGGTACGTGATGCGGGTCGTCCGCGACGGCGAGGGGCTGGCCCGCCAGACCGGCCTGCTCGACGCCCGCGGCCGTCCGGTCCGGGGCCTGCCGCCGCCCGTCGTCTCCGGCGGGGTGTGCGACGCGGAGGCGGCGTGGCGCGGGGCGTTCCTCGCGCACGGCTCGCTCACCGAACCGGGTCGCAGCTCGTCACTGGAGGTCACCTGCCCCGGCCCGGAGGCCGCGCTCGCGCTCGTCGGCGCGGCGCGTCGGCTCGGCGTCACCGCGAAGGCCCGCGAGGTGCGCGGCGCCGACCGCGTGGTCGTCCGCGACGGCGACGCGATCGGCGCGCTGCTCACCCGCATGGGTGCTCATGAGTGCGTGATGGCGTGGGAGGAGCGGCGGATGCGCCGCGAGGTGCGTGCCACCGCCAACCGCCTCGCCAACTTCGACGACGCCAACCTGCGCCGCTCGGCCCGGGCCGCGGTGGCCGCGTCGGCGCGGGTGCAGCGGGCGCTGGAGATCCTCGGCCCGGACGTCCCGGAGCACCTGCAGGCCGCCGGGAAGCTGCGCGCCGAGCACACCCAGGCGTCGCTGGAGGAGCTGGGCCAGCTCGCCGACCCGCCGATGACGAAGGACGCCGTGGCGGGGCGGATCCGCAGGCTGCTGCACATGGCCGACAAGCGGGCCGCGGACCTCGGCATCCCCGACACCGACTCGGCGGTCACCGCGGAGATGCTCGACGAGAGCTGAGTCCGGGGGATGATGTGTATTCTGTGCGCATGGCCAGGGTGAACATCACGATCCCCGACGAGCTGCTGGCCCGTGCGCGGGCGGCCGGACTCAACGTCTCCGCCGCCGCCGCTGCCGGGCTCACCGACGAACTGGTGCGGATGGAGAAGAACGCCGAGCTCGACCGCTGGTTGGCCGAGATGGAGGCGGAGCAGGGGCCGAGCACGCCGGAGGAGATCGCCGAGGCCGACGCCAGGATCGACCGGGCGTTCGTCGTCGGCGGCACGCGCGCCGAGAGCGCGTGACCCTCGTCCTGGACTCGGGCGGGATCAGCCTGCTGGCCGCCAGCACCGCGGACACGGCACGGTTGCGACTCCGGTTCGGCTGGCCCGCTCTCGTCCCGGCTGTCGTCCTGGTCGAGTCGCTCACCGGCGACCACCGTCGGGATCACGCGGTCAACCGGTTCCTGAGCAGCTGCGTGGTCGTCGTCGTCGACGAGCACGTCGCCCGCGAAGCGGCCCGGCTGCGCACGCTCACCGGTCGCGCCGGCACGATCACCGCCGTGGACGCCGTCGTCGCCGCGCTCGCGGCGCAGCGGCCCGATCCCGTCGTCGTGACCGGCGACCCGGGCGATCTCGGCGCACTCGCCGCCCACGCCCGGGTGCCGGTCACGATCGTCGCCGCCTGACTAGAGCGACCCCCCGGCCGTGTCCGAGGCCAGCGCCGCCCGCCCCGCCTCCAGCCGCGCCACCGGCACCCGGAACGCCGAGCACGACACGTAGTCGAGCCCCGCGTCGTGGAAGAAGTGCACCGAATCCGGGTCGCCGCCGTGCTCGCCGCAGATGCCGAGCTTGATGTCGGGCCGGACCTCGCGCCCGGCCTGCACCGCCATCCTGATCAGCGCGCCGACGCCGTCGCGGTCGAGGGACTCGAACGGCGAGACGGTGAAGACGCCCTTGTCGAGGTAGGTCGCGAAGATCGACGCCTCGACGTCGTCACGGGAGAAGCCCCACGTCGTCTGGGTGAGGTCGTTGGTGCCGAAGGAGAAGAACTCGGCGGCCTCGGCGATCCGCCGGGCCGTCAGCGCGGCCCGGGGGAGCTCGATCATCGTGCCGATCGGGATGTGCAGGTCGACGCCCGCCGCGGAGGCGACCTCGGCGAGCACCGCGTCCATCTCGTCGCGGATCAGGTGCAGCTCCATCACCGACCCGACCAGCGGCACCATGATCTCGACGACCGGGCGCCCGCCCGCCGCGATCCGGTCGGCCGCGGCGGAGGCGATCGCCCGGACCTGCATCGCGAACAGCCCGGGCACGCTCAGCCCCAGCCGGACCCCGCGCAGACCGAGCATCGGGTTCGACTCGTGCAGCCGGTCGACCGCGGCCAGCAGCGTGACGTCCTTCTCGACCTCCGGCTCCTCGCCGCGGCCCGTGGCCTGGGCCACCGCGACCCGGACGGCGAGCTCGGTGCGGTCGGGCAGGAACTCGTGCAGCGGCGGGTCGAGCAGCCGGATCGTGGTCGGCAGCCCGTCCATCGCCTCGAGCAGCGCGACGAAGTCGGCGCGCTGCAGCGGCAGCAGCTCGGCCAGCGCGGCGTCGCGGGCCTCCGGGCCGTCGGCGAGGATCAGCCGCTCGATCAGGACGCGGCGCTCGCCCAGGAACATGTGCTCGGTGCGGCACAGCCCGATGCCCTCCGCGCCCATGTCGCGGGCCCGGGTGGCGTCCTCCGCGGTGTCGGCGTTGGCCCGGACCCGCAGCTGCCGGGCCTGGTCGGCGTGGCGCAGCAGGCGGTCGACGCTGCGGACCAGCTCGCCGGTCTGCTCGTCGGCCTCCGCGAGCGCGGCGTCGAGCCCCTGCTCCAGGTAGATCACGACGGGGGAGGCGACGACCGGGAGCTCGCCGGCGAACACCTCACCGGTGGACCCGTCGATCGACAGCACCTCGCCCTCGGCGACCTGCGTGCCGTTGACGCTGAGCGTGCGGGCGGCCAGGTCGACCTCGATCTCCTCCGCCCCGCACACGCAGGTGCGGCCCATCCCGCGCGCGACGACCGCGGCGTGCGAGGTCTTCCCGCCGCGGCTGGTCAGGACGCCGGTGGCGGCGATCATGCCCTCGAGGTCGTCGGGGTTGGTCTCGCGGCGCACCAGCATCACCGACTCGCCGCGGGCGGCCCACGCGACCGCCGTGGCGGAGTCGAACACGACCTTGCCGACGGCGGCGCCGGGGGAGGCCGCCATGCCGCGGGTGAGCAGCGTGCGCTCGGCGTCGACGTCGAACTGGGGGAACATCAGCTGGGCGAGCTGGTGGCCGGTGACCCGGGCCAGAGCCTCGTCGCTGGTGATCAGCCGCTCGTCCACCAGCTGGGTCGCGATCCGGAACGCGGCCGCCGCGGTGCGCTTGCCGACGCGCGTCTGGAGCATCCACAGCTTGCCGCGCTCGACGGTGAACTCGATGTCGCACAGGTCGCGGTAGTGGGTCTCCAGGCGCCGCATGATCCGGGTCAGCTCGGCGTGCGATGACGGGTCGAGCGCGGCGAAGTCCTCCAGCGTCAGGGTGTTGCGGATACCGGCGACGACGTCCTCGCCCTGGGCGTTGGACAGGTAGTCGCCGTACACGCCGGGCTGGCCGCTGGCCGGGTCCCGGGTGAAGCAGACGCCGGTGCCGGAGGTCTCACCGAGGTTGCCGAACACCATCGCGCAGATGTTCACCGCGGTGCCGAGGTCGTGCTGGATCCGCTCACGGCGGCGGTAGAGCCGCGCGCGGTCGGTGTTCCAGGAGTTGAACACCGCGCGCATCGCGAGGTCGAGCTGCTCGCGGGGGTCCTGCGGGAAGTCCCGGCCGGTGGCGTCGTGGACGATGTGCTTGAACTCCTCCACCAGCTCGATCAGCGCCGGTACGGGGATCTCGACGTCGGTGG
Organism: Pseudonocardia abyssalis; assembly: GCF_019263705.2. Taxonomy (NCBI): domain Bacteria; kingdom Bacillati; phylum Actinomycetota; class Actinomycetes; order Pseudonocardiales; family Pseudonocardiaceae; genus Pseudonocardia; species Pseudonocardia abyssalis. The sequence continues at coordinate 1,813,744 of NZ_JADQDK010000001.1, read as the reverse complement.
CGACGCCCGCCCGCGCCTTGACCGCGTCGAGCTCGTGCTCGAAGCGTTCCGCGGGGATGTCGAGCACGGTGCGGCCGAACATCTGGATGAGCCGCCGGTAGGAGTCCCAGGCGAAGCGCTCGTCCTGCGCGGCCTCGGCGAGCCCCTTCACGGAGTAGTCGTTGAGTCCGACGTTGAGGACGGTCTCCATCATCCCGGGCATCGAGTGCTTGGCGCCGGAGCGCACCGACACCAGCAGCGGGTCGACGACGTCGCCGAGGCGGCGGCCCAGGTCGTTCTCCAGCCGGCGCAGCGCCATCGTGATCTGCACGCGCAGCGACTGCGGCTCCTCGCCGCGCTCCAGGTAGTACCGGCAGGCCTCGGTGGTGACGGTGAACCCGGGCGGCACCGGCAGACCCAGCTTGGTCATCTCGGCGAGGTTGGCGCCCTTGCCGCCGAGCAGGTCGACCTGCGTCCGGTCGCCCTCGGAGAAGTCGAACACCAGCGGTGCCCGTTCGGGCTGCCTGGACCGGGCCCGACCGGATCCGGGTTGCTGCACCATCGTCACGACGCCTCCCACAGGGTCGACGCCGGGGGTGGCCCGGCGCACATCGGAGCGACGCTACGTGTGACGTGCGCGTCAGCTCAATGGCCCGCCCGGGCCGTGATCGATTCCGGATGTCCCGGTCGGGTCGGGTGTATCGATTCCGAACCGGACGGTGCCCGTGTCGGGGTGCGGACGCTAGGGTCGTCCCCGACGGAAGTGACGAGTCTCAGGAGGCACGGCGTGACGGTGCGCGTAGGCGTGAACGGGTTCGGTCGGATCGGGCGCAACTTCTGGCGCGCGGTGGACGCGCAGCGCAAGGCCGGAACCAGCGACATCGAGATCGTGGCGGTGAACGACATCACCGACAACGCCACGTTGGCGCACCTGCTCAAGTACGACTCGATCCTGGGCCGCCTGCCCTACACGGTGTCCTCCACCGACGACGAGATCCTCGTCGACGGCAAGGGCTTCAAGGGTCTCGCCGTGCGCGACCCGGCCGAGCTGCCCTGGAAGGACCTCGGCGTCGACGTCGTGGTCGAGTCCACCGGCATCTTCACCAGCCGCGACGGCGCGTCGAAGCACCTCGACGCCGGTGCCAAGAAGGTCGTCATCTCCGCCCCGGCCTCCGGGGAGGACATCACGATCGTCAAGGGCGTCAACGACGGCGACTACGACGGCAGCCAGAACATCATCTCGAACGCGAGCTGCACGACGAACTGCCTCGCCCCGATGGCCAAGGTGCTCGACGACCTGGTCGGGATCGAGAAGGGTCTGATGACCACGATCCACGCCTACACCCAGGACCAGAACCTGCAGGACGGCCCGCACAAGGACCTCCGCCGCGCCCGCGCCGCCGCGCTCAACATCGTGCCGACGTCCACCGGCGCCGCGAAGGCGATCTCGCTGGTCATGCCGCACCTCAAGGGCAAGCTCGACGGTTACGCGCTGCGCGTCCCGATCCCCACGGGCTCGGCCACCGACCTGACGGCGACCGTCGGCCGGGAGACCACCGCCGAGGAGGTCAACGCCGCGATGAAGGCCGCGGCCGAGGGTCCGCTCAAGGGTGTCCTGCTCTACACCGAGGACCCGATCGTGTCCTCCGACATCGTCACCGACCCGCACTCCTGCATCTTCGACGCGGGCCTGACCAAGGTCATCGGCAACCAGGTCAAGATCGTCGGCTGGTACGACAACGAGTGGGGCTACTCCAACCGCCTCGTCGACATCACCGGGCTGGTGGCCTCGAAGCTGTGAAGACTCTCGACGACCTCATCGACGAGGGCGTCGAGGGCCGTCCGGTCCTCGTGCGCTCCGACCTCAACGTCCCGCTCGACGACGCCGGTGAGATCACCGACGACGGCCGGATCCGGGCCTCGGTCCACACGATCTCCGAGCTCTCCGGGGCGGGTGCGCAGGTGATCATCGTCGCGCACCTCGGCCGTCCGAAGGGCGGGCCGGACCCGGCGCTGTCCCTGGCGCCGGCCGCCTCCCGGCTCGGCGAGCTGCTCGGCGCCCCGGTGCGGCTGATCAGCCAGAAGCACTGGGACGCCGGCCGCGGCGACCTCGGCATGGCGGCGGGCGACGTCGTGATGCTGGAGAACATCCGGTTCGACCCGCGCGAGACGTCGAAGAACGACGACGACCGGGCGGCGCTGGCCGACGAGCTGGTCGCCCTCACCGGCGACGACGGCGCGTTCGTCTCCGACGGCTTCGGCGTCGTGCACCGCAAGCAGGCGTCGGTCTACGACGTGGCGCAGGACCTCCCCGCCTACGCGGGCGGGCTCGTGCTGTCCGAGGTCGGGGTGCTCCGCGCGCTCACCGAGGCGCCGAAGCGTCCCTACGTCGTGGTGCTCGGCGGGTCGAAGGTCTCCGACAAGCTGGCCGTGATCGAGGCGCTGCTGCCGAAGGTCGACGCGCTGCTCGTCGGCGGCGGGATGTGCTTCACGTTCCTCGCCGCGCAGGGCTACGGCGTGGGGGACTCGCTGCTCGAGCGCGAGCAGATCGGCTCCTGCCGCACGCTGCTGGAGTCCGGGAAGATCGTGCTGCCCACCGACGTCGTGGTGGCCGACGACTTCTCGGCCGAGGCGAACACGCGGACCGTCGCGGCCGACGCGATCCCCGACGGCTGGAAGGGCCTCGACATCGGCCCCGAGTCCGTCGCGGCGTTCGCGGAGGTGCTCTCCGGGGCGGCCACGGTGTTCTGGAACGGGCCGATGGGCGTGTTCGAGCTGGCGCCGTTTGCCGAGGGCACCCGCGGGGTGGCGCAGGCGATCGTGGACTCGAGCGCCTTCTCCGTCGTCGGCGGTGGCGACTCGGCCGCGGCGGTACGCGCGCTGGGCCTGCCCGAGGACGGCTTCTCGCACATCTCGACCGGCGGCGGCGCGTCGCTGGAGTACCTGGAGGGCAAGACCCTCCCCGGCATCGCGGTACTGGAGCAGTAGATGGCACGCAAGCCGCTGATCGCCGGCAACTGGAAGATGAACCTCAACCACCTCGAGGCCCTCGCGCTGGTGCAGAAGTTGGCGTTCGCGCTGCCGGAGAAGTACTACGCGAAGGTCGAGGTGGCGGTGCTGCCGCCGTTCACCGACATCCGCTCGGTCCAGACGCTGATCGACGGCGACAAGCTGCTGATGGTGCACGGCGCGCAGGACCTCTCGCCGCACGACTCCGGTGCGTACACCGGCGACGTCTCCGGCGTCATGCTCGCGAAGCTGGGCTGCCGCTACGTCACCGTCGGGCACTCCGAGCGCCGCGAGATCCACGGTGAGGACGACGCGGCCGTCAACGCGAAGGTGCGGGCCGCGATCAAGCACGGCATCGTGCCGATCCTCTGCGTCGGCGAGGGCCTCGAGGTCCGGGAGTCGGGGGAGCACGTCGCGCACACCACGCGCCAGCTCACCGCCGCGCTGGTGGGCGTCGACGCCGGGCAGGCCGCCACGCTGGTGATCGCCTACGAACCGGTGTGGGCCATCGGCACCGGTCGAGTCGCGAGTGCGGCCGACGCGCAGGAGGTCTGCGCGGCCCTGCGCGAGGCGGTCGCGACGAAGTACGGGGCGGAGACCGCCGGGCAGGTCCGGGTGCTCTACGGCGGCTCGGTGAAGGCGAAGAACGTCGGCGAGATCGTGGCGGAGGCCGACGTCGACGGAGCGCTGGTCGGCGGAGCGAGCCTCGATGCCGACGAGTTCGCCCAGCTGTGCGCGATCGCGGCGGGCGGCCCGCTCCCGTAGCGTTCTCCGGGCCTTGTACCCTCGGTCAGGTCGTTCCGCGAGGTGAAGAGGATGGGATGAGGATCGCTCTCCAGATCGTGCTGATCGTCACCAGCGTTCTGCTGGTCACGTTCATCCTGTTCCAGCGGGGCAAGGGCGGTGGCCTGTCCAGCCTCTTCGGTGGCGGCGTGCAGTCGAGCCTGTCCGGTTCGACGATGGCGGACAAGAACATCCAGCGGATCACGTTGTTCACAGGGCTGGTCTGGGTGATCGCCATCGTCGGCACCGGCCTGCTGGTGAAGGTAGGGGTCTAGATGGCGATGTCCGGTGGCAACGCGATTCGCGGCACCCGGGTGGGTGCCGGTCCGATGGGGGAGTCCGAGCGCGGCGAGACCGCCCCGCGCGAGCACATCCCCTACTACTGCGCCAACGGCCACGTGACGACGCCGTCGTTCGCGTCCGAGGCGGAGATCCCCGACTCGTGGGACTGCCCGCGCTGCGGCCTGCCCGCCGGTCGCGACGGGCAGAACCCGCCCGCCGCCCCGCGCACCGAGCCGTACAAGACGCACCTCGCGTACGTGAAGGAGCGCCGCTCCGACGCCGACGGCGCGGCCATCCTCGACGAGGCACTCGGCCGCCTGCGCGCCTCCCGCGAGCTGTAGGACCGGCGATGGGCCTGCGCGCAGCGTTGCGCGCGAGGATCGTCAGCGCGGTCGACGAGGTCGTCGCCCGGCACCGGGCCGAGCAGAACGCCGAGCTGCGGGCCCAGATCGACGCGTCCGTCCGGGCCGAGGTCGACCGGATCGTCACCGAGATCCGCGACGTCGAGAACCGCGACCGGCGCGACACGATCGCCGCGGCCGAGCGCGAGGCCGTGAGGTCCACGGCCCGGTTCGTGCAGCAGACGATGCAGCAGGCGCGGTCCTTCCCGCACCCGGTGGCCACCCTGGAGCACGCGCTGACGCTCGCGCCGTCCGGCGGGCTCGCGCTGGAGTTCGGCGTGTTCACCGGCAGCACGCTGACGATCATCGCCGCGGCCCGCGACGGCGGCGTGTACGGCTTCGACTCCTTCGACGGCCTGCCGGAGAACTGGCGCTCGGGCTTCGACGCCGGCGCGTTCGCCGTCGACGGGCCGCCCGAGGTCCCCGGGGCCGAGATGGTGGTCGGCCTGTTCGCCGACACGCTCCCGGGTTTCCTCGCCGGGCACCCGGGCCCGGTCGACCTGCTGCACCTCGACGCCGACCTGCACAGCTCCACGGCCTGCGTGCTCGACGCCGTCGGCCCGCGGCTGCGGCCCGGCAGCGTCGTGGTCTTCGACGAGTTCTTCAACTACCCCGGCTGGGAGCAGCACGAGGCCCGGGCGTGGCGCGAGTACACCGCGGCCCACGACGTCGCGTTCCGGTACGAGGCGTTCACGCACGACAACGAGCAGGTCGTCGTCCGCGTCCTCTGATCGGCGGGCCGCGCACCTTTCGGACGTGCGCGGGCGGCGAACGGGTGCGCGCACCCGTCAGCGCGGACGGTCAGCCGACGAGCGTGAGCTGTGCGTCCAGGGCCGTCGCGAGTCGGTCGGCGGTGGTCGCCGCGGGCACCGCCGCGGCGGCGAGGGTCAGCAGGTCGCCGTCGCGCTCCGTCGCGGCGAACACGCCGCCACCGGGCAGCCCGCACACGAACCCGGTACCCGCCGGTGTCCGGCTGCCGGCGGTACACACCGCGGCGACGTCGTCGAGAGGGACGGCCGGCGCGATCTCGACGACCAGGAACTCCCCGCCGCCACCGTCGGCGTCGTAGATGCAGCGGGTGTCGCTCGCGGCGATCTCGTCCGGCGCCCAGGCGACGCCGGACGCCATGGTGAGGGCGTCGGCGTCGAGCAGGCACGCGGCGGGCGGGGCAGGGGGCTGCGTGGTGACCGGCGCCGCCTCGGGCGCGGGCGCGGCGGTGCAGCCGGCGAGGACGGCCGCACCGGCGAGCACCCCCAGGAGTCTCATTGCGGCAGGGCCGCCTCGACCGCCGCCACGACCTCGTCGGACCCGGGCTCGGTGCGCGGGCGGAACCGGCGCAGCACGGTGCCGTCGGTGCCGATGAGGAACTTCTCGAAGTTCCACAGCACGTCGCCCGCCGCGCCGGTGTCGTCGGGCAGCGTCGTCAGCTCGGCGAAGAGCGGGTGGCGGTCGGGCCCGTTGACGTCGACCTTCTCCGTCAGCGGGAAGCTCACGCCGTAGGTGGCCGAGCAGAACGTCGCGATCTCCTCGGGGGTGCCGGGCTCCTGCCCGCCGAACTGGTTGCACGGCACGCCGAGCACGGTCAGCCCGCGGTCGCCGAAGCGCTCCTGGAGCTGCTCGAGCCCGGTGTACTGCGGGGTGAGCCCGCACTTCGAGGCGACGTTCACGACGAGCACGACGCGCCCCTCCAGCGAGGGCAGCGGGGATCCGTCGAGGGCGGACAGGGGCGTGTCGAGCGGCGTGGGAAGGGCGGGTTCGGCCATGTCGTGCACCTTACGACCGCGATATCCTCCGCCGATGACGCGGTGGACGCTGCCCCCTGACGAGATCCCCGGCGCCTGGTTCAACGTGGTGCCGCACCTGGCGACACCCCCGCAGCCGCCGTTGCACCCCGGCACCCGCGAGCCCGTCGGCCCCGACGACCTGGCTCCGCTGTTCCCGATGGCGCTGATCGGCCAGGAGGTGAGTGCGGAGCCGTGGATCGACATCCCGGGCGAGGTGCTCGACATCCTCAAGCTGTGGCGGCCCACCCCGCTGGTCCGCGCGACCCGGCTGGAGAAGGAGCTGGGCACCCCGGCCCGGATCTACTTCAAGGACGAGTCGATCTCGCCGTCGGGCAGCCACAAGACCAACACGGCGGTGCCGCAGGCGTTCTACAACAAGGCCGAGGGCATCACCCGCCTGACGACGGAGACCGGTGCGGGTCAGTGGGGCACCGCGCTGGCGTTCGCGACCGCGCAGTTCGACCTCGACCTCAAGGTCTACATGGTCCGCGCCTCGTTCGACCAGAAGCCCTACCGGCGCATCGCGATCGAGACCTGGGGCGGGGAGGTCGTGCCGTCGCCGGTCGACGACCCGAGCCACCCCGGCTCGCTCGGCAGCGCCATCTCCGACGCCGTGCGCGACTGCGCCGGCCGTGCGGACACGCACTACTCGCTCGGCTCGGTGCTCAACCACGTGCTGCTGCACCAGACCGTGATCGGCCTCGAGGCGAAGGAGCAGCTGGGGCTGGCGGGGGAGGGGCTGCCGGACGTCGTCATCGCGCCGTGCGGCGGGGGGTCCAACCTCGGGGGCATCGCGTTCCCGTTCGTCCCCGACGCCGGCGTGCGGCTGCTCGCCGTCGAGCCGCTGTCGTGCCCCACGCTCACGCAGGGCGAGTTCGGCTACGACTTCGGCGACGTGGAGGGGCTCACGCCGCTGCTGCCGATGTACAGCCTCGGCGCGACGTTCATCCCACCGTCGATCCACGCGGGCGGGCTGCGCTACCACGGCGACTCCCCGCTGATCTCCCAGCTCGTCCGCGACGGCCGGATGGAGGCCGTCGCGTACCCGCAGGGGAAGGTGTTCGAGGCCGCGATCCAGTTCGCGCGCACCGAGGGCAAGATCCCGGCGCCGGAGTGCGCGCACGGCATCCGCGCCGCGATCGACGAGGCGCTCGCCGCGAAGGAGACCGGTGAGGAGAAGGTCATCCTGTTCAACTACTGCGGGCACGGCTTCCTCGACCTCGCCGCGTACGACGAGTACAACCACGGCCGGCTGCCCGACGAGCAGGGCTCCTGATCAGCATCCGCCCCGTCAGCATCCGCCCCGTCAGCATCCGCCCCGTCAACATCCGCCCCGTCAACATCCGCCCCGTCAACATCCGCAGGGTGCCGTGAGCGGGTCGGGCGCGCGCTCCACGCGCCCGGCCGCCGTCTCCACCGGGAACCCCTCACGGATCCAGTACTCGATCCCGCCCTGCATCTCGCGCACCGCGAACCCGCGCCGCGCGAGCGCGAGGCCGGCGCGGGTGGCGCCGTTGCACCCCGGTCCCCAGCAGTAGACGACGACGGGCGTGCCCGGGTCGAGCGGCCCGGGCAGCTCGGCCGTCGGCAGGTGGACCGCCCCCGGCACGCGGCCCTGGTCCCACGCGGTGCCGCTGCGGGTGTCGACGAGGACGAACCCGCCGTCGGGCAGGTCCCGGTGCACGTCGGAGACGTCGGTGAGGAACTCCAGGCGGGCGGCGAAGAAGGCTGCGGCATCGAGTGCCGAGGCGTCGATCATGGGGCCGATGCTAGGCGGCCTGTGCCCGTGCTGACAGACACGATCCACGGTAGATTCAGTGCGTGGCCATGGATTCCCTGGACGATACGGACTGGCGCCTGCTGGAAGCCCTGCAGGCCGACGGCCGCGCGAGCTACGCCGACCTCGGCCGCACCGTCGGTCTCTCACCCAGTGCGGTCACCGAGCGGGTGCGCAGGCTCGAGGAGTCCGGGGTGATCACCGGCTACACCGCCGAGGTCGACCCGGAGAAGCTCGGGCTCGCGATCACCGCCCTGGTCCGCCTGCGCTACCCGCACGGCAACTACAAGCCCTTCCGCGACCTGCTCGCGACCACCCCGGAGATCGGCGAGGCCCACCACGTCACCGGGGAGGACTGCTTCGTGCTGACGGTCCGGGCCCGGTCGATGCGGCACCTCGAGGAGGTCACCGGGCGGATCTCGGGCCTCGGTGCCGTCACCACCAGCGTCGTCTACTCCAGCCCGCTGCCGCGGCGCTCCGTCGTCGCGAGCGCGGTCGGGGCGTCCGGCGCCGCGGCGAGCACGTCCCGCCGCCGGACCTGAGCCCGCTCCTCCGCGCCACCTGAGCCCGCTCATCCGCGCCACCTGAGCCCGCTCATCCGCGACGCAGCGCGCGGCGGTAGTGGAACAGCACACTCAGGGCGATCCAGAACAGCGGCCAGACGGGCCAGAGGCGGGGTCCGTCGCCGTCGATCCCCGGGCCGTCGAATCCCGGGCCGAGCGCCCAGCGGAGCAGCAGGAGCACGGCGACCACCGCACCGACGGCCACGTGCACGGTCAACCGGCGGCGGGCCGACGGGCTCAGCCCGCCCCAGCCGCGGGGGGCGGGCTCCGGCTCCGGGCCGGGCAGGTCCGCGGTGAGCGGGGCCAGTTCGTGGCGGAACTGCGCGGCGTACGCCGACGCCTGGCGCTCGTCGGCCTCGGCGAGGGTCAGGCGGCCGTCGGCGGCGGCGTCGCGCAGGCGCTGCGCGACCACCTCCCGCTCGGTGTCGGAGACGCGGAGGGAGGAGACGCGGAGGGAGGAGACGCGGAGGGAGGTGGCGGGGACATCGCTGGTGGTCATGAACGCTCCGGTGGGCCGGTCGGGGTGGGACGCGATCCAGCCTCGCGGTCCGGACGGCTCGTGTCGTCCGGTCCACGGGGGCACCGCGGCTGCGCCCTGCGGGGTAGCCGACCCGAACGGCGTACGCCCGCGGGCGCAGGCCGGGCTCCGCCCGGCGCGGGATCCGTCGGGTGCCGGACCTGGCTACCGTGGACCGGTGCCGCCGACCCCCAGTTCCCGCGCGTGGTGGGGCGGCTCCCGCGCGTGGTGGGGCGGCGTGTGGTCGACGGTCGTCGTGCCGCTCCTGGTGGCGGGGTTCACCCTCGGCGGCACCCAGTGGTCAGACCGGTACGGGCAGCCCGCCGCGCGTCCCGTCGACGCCCTCGCGGTCGTGCTGCTGCTGGCCGGACCGGCGCTGCTCGTGGTGCGCCGTGCCCGGCCCGGCCTCGTCCTCGGGCTGGTCGCCGCCGTCCTGATCACCTATCTCGCGCTGGGCTACCCGGTCGGGCCGGTGTTCGTCGCCTCGCTGTTCGCGCTGGCCGAGGCGGTGTCGGCCGGGCGCCGGGTCGTGGCGTACACCGTCACCGCGGTGACGTTCACCGCCGCGGTCTCGGCCTACGCGCTCACGCACCCCACGACCGCGATCCCGCTCTCCGCGATCGGGGGTTGGACGGCGTCGCTGGTCGCGTTCGTCGCCGGGTGCGAGCTGCGCCGGTCGCGCCGCGAACGCCTGGAGCAGGCGCGGGAGGCGCGGCGGGAGGCCGAGCGCCGCCGCGCGGGCGAGGAGCGCCTGGAGATGGCGCGCGAGTTGCACGACGCGCTCGGCCACCACCTGTCGCTGATCAACGTGCAGGCCGGGGTCGCGTTGTACCTCATGGACGACGATCCCGAGCAGGCCCGCCGCGCCCTGGCGACGATCAAGAAGTCCAGCCGCGAGCTGCTGCGGGAGATGCGCGCGACCCTCGGCGTGCTGCGCGGCGTCGACGAACCGTCCCGCGAACCGGTCGCCGGGCTCGCCCGCCTCGACGCGCTCGTCGTGGAGAACGGGCAGGCCGGGCTGCCGGTCACCGTCCACACGCACGGATCGCCGCGGGACCTGCCGGCCGGGGTGGACCTCGCGGCCTACCGGATCGTGCAGGAGGCCCTGACCAACACCCGCCGCCACGCCGCGGCCGACTCCGCGACGGTCCTGCTGGGCTACGACGACGAGGGGCTGACCATCGAGGTCACCGACGACGGCACCGCGTCCTCGGCACCCGGGGGCGGGAACGGGCTGCCCGGGATGCGGGAGCGCGCCGCGGCACTGGGCGGCACGTTCACCGCGGGCCCCGGCCCCGAGGGCGGGTTCCGGGTCCGTGCCCACCTGCCGACGGCGCGGGAGGAGGCGACCCCGTGATCCGGGTGCTGCTGGCCGACGACCAGGCGCTCGTCCGCGCCGGGTTCCGCGCGCTGCTGTCCTCGACCCCCGACATCGCCGTCGTCGGGGAGGCCGAGGACGGGCACGCGGCCGTACTCCGGGCCCGGGACACCGCGCCCGACGTCGTCCTCATGGACATCCGGATGCCGGGCACCGACGGGCTCGACGCCGCCCGACAGATCGTCGCCGACCCGCGGCTGGCCGGCGTCCGCGTCGTCATGCTCACGACGTTCGCCGAGGACGCCTACATCTTCGACGCGATCCGGGCGGGGGCCAGCGGGTTCCTGGTCAAGGACATCGAGCCCGCCGACCTCATCGCGGCGGTCCGCGTCGTCCACCGCGGCGACGCGCTGCTCTCCCCGACGGTGACCCGCCGGCTGATCGAGGAGTTCGCCGCGCGGGCCCGGCCGCCCGGACGCGAGGTGGGGGCCCTGCTCGCCCGCCTCACCGACCGCGAACGCGAGGTCCTGGCCCTGGTGGCGACCGGGCTGTCGAACGACGACATCGCCGCGCGTCTGGTCGTCAGCCCGGCCACGGCGAAGACCCACGTCAGCCGGGCGATGGTGAAGCTGGGGGTCCGCGACCGCGCCCAGCTGGTGGTGATCGGCTACGAGTCCGGTCTGGTGCGGCCGGGCTGGCTGGGCTGACCGGTGATCACGGGCGTCCGCCACGGCCGAGGAGGGCGGCGAACAGGGTCGCGGGTCCGGTGCAGGTGGCCCCGAGGGCCCGGACGCGCTCGCGCAGACCCCGATCGGCGGTGACGACGACGACGCCGTGCCCACCGAGGTCCCGGGTGAGCGCGACGGTCGCGTCGTCGTCGTCGCCGTCGTCGTCGGCCCGCACCACGTGCAGCCGCGGGTGCGCGGGAGGGTCGGCGGCCCGGGCCGCTCCCTCCACCACCAGGTGCAGGGTGATGTCGTCACCGTGTACCCCGGTGCCCAGCAACCCGGTGTCCAGCAACCCGGCGTCCAGCAACCCGGCGTCCAGCAACCCGGCGTCCAGCACCCCGGTGTCCAGTGCCGTGGCGAGCTCCGCGGCCAGCCGTTCCGCCGCCCCGGCCCGGTCGCGCCACCAGCCGTCGGGACGGGAGCCGACGACGTTGGCCCCGTCCACGACGACGTGGGTCATCAGCCGATCGCGGGCACCAGGTCGCGCGGCAGCTTCGACGCCGCGGCGCGGTCGAGGAGCCAGCGGGTGCGCCTGCGGCCGCGCGCACCGGCGACCGGGATGGCGACCTCGCCCGCCTCGCCCAGGGCGAGCGAGACCGCGACGGCCTTCGCCTCGCCCGTGGTGATGATCCAGACCTCGGCGGCGCGGCGGATCGCCGGCAGCGTCAGCGACACGCGGGTGGGCGGTGGCTTGGGGCAGCCGTGCACGGCGACGACGCAACGTTCGGTCTCGTAGACGGCGGGGGAGTGCGGGAACACCGACGCGGTGTGGCCCTCCCCGCCCATCCCGAGCAGCAGGATGTCGAACGACGGCACCGGGCCGTGGTCCTCCGGGCGGGCCGCCTTCGCGAGCAGCTGGGCGTAGGTCTCGGCGGCGGCGTCGGCCCCGGACGGGCCGGTGCCGGTGTCGGCGCCCATCGCGAACACCTTCGCCGGGTCGACGCGTACGTGGTCGAGCAGAGCCTCGCGGGCCTGGGTCTCGTTGCGGTCGGGGTGCCCGGGCGGCAGGAACCGCTCGTCGCCCCACCAGAACTCGACCTGGCCCCAGTCGACGGCGTCTCGTGCGGGCGTCTGCCGGATGTGCTCCAGCATCGCGATCCCGACGCCGCCGCCGGTGAGCACCAGCTTGGGCACCGCGCCCGCGGCCTGCAGGTCGACCAGGCGGGTGAGGAGCCGGGCCGCGGCGGCCGCGGCGAGGACGTCGGGGTTGGCGTGGACGGCGATGTCGGCGGCCATCAGGACGACACCGCCAGCGCCGGCACCGTCACCGGCGTGCGCCCGCGGGTGGTCCGGGCGACACCGGCGAGCGCGGCACGGTAGATCTCGTCCGGGTCGAGCCGGCGCAGCTCCTCGGCGAGGCAGTCGCGCAGCTCCCGGCGGGGCAGTGCGACGAGCCGGTCGGGCTGCCCCGGCTGGCGCAGGCTGCCCACCTTGCCGTCGGGGCGCAGCAGCTCCACCGGGCCCGACGGCCGTTCCAGGACGACCGACACGAGGCCGGGCCCGCTCGCGGCGGGGGAGCGCTTGACCTTCACCCCGAGCCGGGAGACGAGCCAGCCCGCGATCAGGTCGGTCGACGGCGACACGGCCTCGCCCGCGACCACCGCGGACGTGACGTCCTCGTGCGGCGGGGCGTCGAGGGCTGTCGCGAGCAGCGCGCGCCACGGCGTCAGGCGGGTCCAGGTGAGGTCGGTGTCGCCCGCGACGTGCTTCGCGCGGCGCTGCTCGAACGCCTTCACCGGGTTCTTCGACGACAGCGCGTCGGTGATGCGCCGCTGCGCGAGCCGTCCGACGGCGTCATCGGACGGCACGGCGGGGGCCTCGCCCGGCCACCACGCGACGACCGGCGCGTCGGGCAGCAGCAGCGGCGTGACCATCCCGGCCCCGGCCTCGGGCGCGGCGAGCGCACCGTAGCCGCGCAGCACGATCACCTCGCTCGCGCCCGCGTCGCCGCCGACCCGGATCTGCGCGTCGAGCCGCGGCGCCGCCTTGCGCTGGCCGCTGGCCAGCACGATCACCCGGCACGGGTGCTCGCGGCTGGCGGAGTTCGCGGCCTCGATCGCCCCCTCGACGGCGGAACCGTCGTCGGTGATGATCACCAGGGTGAGCACGCGGCCCAGCGCCTGCACCCCGCCGTCCTCGCGGAGCTCGACGAGCTTCTTGTTGACCGCCGATGTGGTGCTCGACGGAAGGTCGACGATCACGGGCGCCTCCAGGTGCGGCCGGTGCGGGCGAGCATGGCGTCGGCGGACTCGGGCCCCCACGAGCCGGCCGGGTAGGGATCGGGCCCGGTCTTCGCGGCGTGCCAGTGCTCGATCACCGGGTCGAGGATCTCCCAGGACCGCTCGACCTCGTCGTTGACCGGGAACAGCGACGGCTCGCCGAGCAGCACGTCGAGGATCAGGCGCTCGTAGGCCTCGGGGGAGGCCTCGGTGAAGGAGGTCCCGTAGCCGAAGTCCATCGTGACGTCGCGGACCTCCATGGTGGAGCCCGGGACCTTCGACCCGAACCGCATGGTGACACCCTCGTCGGGCTGCACCCGCACCACGAACGCGTTCTGGCCGAGCTCCTCGGTCATCGTCTCGTCGAACGGGAGGTGCGGGGCACGCTTGAAGATCACCGCGATCTCGGTGACGCGGCGGCCGAGGCGCTTCCCGGTGCGCAGGTAGAACGGCACGCCCGCCCAGCGGCGGGTGTCGACCTCGACGGTGATCGCGGCGTAGGTCTCGGTGCCGGACTCGGGGTCGAAGCCGACCTCCTCCTTGAGCCCGGGCACGTTCTCGCCGCCCTGCCACCCGCCGCTGTACTGCCCGCGGGCGGTGGTCTCCTCCAGCGGCCCGACGAGGCGGGTCGCCTTGAGCACCTTGGTCTTCTCCGCGCGCAGCTCGTCTGAGGAGAACGACGTGGGCTCCTCCATCGCGATGAACGCGAGCAGCTGCAGCAGGTGGTTCTGGATGACGTCGCGGGCGGCGCCGATGCCGTCGTAGTACCCCGCCCGCCCGCCGAGGCCGATGTCCTCGGCCATCGTGATCTGCACGTGGTCGACGTAGTGGGAGTTCCAGATCGGCTCGAACAGCTGGTTGGCGAAGCGCAGCGCCAGGATGTTCTGGACGGTCTCCTTGCCGAGGTAGTGGTCGATGCGGAACACCGAGTCCTCGGGGAAGACCTCGTTGACGATCCCGTTGAGCTCCACGGCCGACTTCAGGTCGTGCCCGAACGGCTTCTCGATGACGACCCGGCGCCACTGATCGAGGCCCTCCTGGGCGGCGAGCCCGGAGCGGGAGAGCTGTTTGCACACCACCGGGAACGCGTTCGGCGGGATCGAGAGGTAGAAGGCGTGGTTGCCGCCGGTGCCGCGCTCGCGGTCGAGCTCGCGGACGGTGTCCTCCAGGCGGTCGAACGCGTCGTCGTCGTCGAAGCTGCCCTGGACGAACCGGAACCCCTCCGCGAGCCGGTCCCACACGCTCTGCCGGAACGGGGTGCGCGCGTGCTCCTTGACGGCCTCGTAGACGACCTGGCCGAAGTCCTGCGCGGCCCAGTCGCGGCGGGCGAAGCCGGTGAGGGCGAAGCCGGGCGGCAGCAGCCCGCGGTTGGCGAGGTCGTAGATGGCGGGCATCAGCTTCTTGCGCGAGAGGTCACCGGTGACCCCGAAGATCACCAGTCCGCACGGTCCCGCGATCCGCGGGAGCCGCTTGTCGCGCGGGTCGCGGAGCGGGTTGCTCCAGCCCGCAGCCGGCGTGGCCGTCATCGTGTCTCCCAGTCGTTCGGTGTGGGGTGATCGTCCTACAGGTGCTGTACCGCGCGCACGACGGCCACCAGCCCGAGGAGGCGGTCGGGCAGGTGCAGCCGCAGTACCGGTCCGGGCTGGGCCGCGGCGTCGGCGTCGGCCTGTCCGACCTGGGCGTCGTCGAGCCCGGAGCGGCCGTCGCCCGCGCCGGTGATCTGGCAGACGGCCGCTCCCGGCCGCAGCGCCGGGCCCCAGTCGAAGGTGACGGTGCGGCCGGTCCGCCGGGCCAGCACGCCGCGCAGCAGCGCGATCGAGGCGTCGGACTCGCGGTCGAGGTGGGCGTGCAGCGCGACGTGGGTCCCGCCGGCGTCCATCAGGGCCAGCAGGGCGTCGCCGACGGTGGTGGTGCCCGGGGGCAGCCACGGCCCCGCGGAGACCTCGACGTCGTCGTCGGTGAACGCCGGACGCAGGTGGTCACCGGACGGGGCGGGCCGCCCGGGCTCCCGCAGGTGCGCGGCGACGGCCGCGGCGTGCTCCCACAGCAGGATCCGCGCGGCGACCGGGCCGGGCACGTCGACGTCACCGTCCGGGCCGATGCGCAGTGCCTGGTGGGTGTCCGGTCCGCCGTCGTGGACGACGGGCACCGGCTCGCCGCCGACCGCGTCGAGCAGCGCGGCGGCCCAGCGGTCCCCGACCTCCACGACGTCGTGCTCGGCCAGCAGCGCGCCCAACACGATGGCGGGGTTGGCCGGGTCGTCGGCGAGCAGGGTGTCGCGGGCCGCCACGGCGTCGGTGACGAGCGCGGCGACGTCGGCACCGGCGAGCCCGGCGGGCACCAGGGCGTAGGGGGAGAAGGCACCGGCGGCCCCACCGGTGACGGTGGCGTCCCGACCGGGTGCGACGACCACCGTGTGCGCGTCCGCGTCGAGCCCCTCCGCCCGGAATCCCGCGCGGATCTCCTCGACGACGCGGTCCAGCGCCCGGACCTCGACCGGGGCGGTGCCGGGCGGGACGGCGACCACGAGCACCGTGGCGTCGAGGTCGCCGTCGAGCGCGTCGGCCACCCGTACCGGGTCGGCGGTGTCGAGCACGAGGAGCCGGGCGCCGTCGCCCGCGAACGCCTCGGCGACCGCACCGACCTCCGGCGCGGCGACCAGCAGCACCTTGGCCAGCCCCGCGACGTGCAGCGACTCCCGCAGCGCCGTGATCTCGCCGACCAGCGGCCGCGCGGCCCGCACGCACGCGGCGCGCGGTCCGTCGGCGACCCGGGACGCGACGGCCCCGTCCACCAGCCGGTCGAGCAGCTCGGCCGGCTGGTGGACGGAGGTGGTCAGCACGGGCGCCCCATCTCGTCCAACTCAGCGGGCGCCGTCGAGCTGGCCCTGCACGGTCTCGCCGAGCTCGGCCCAGGACTTGTCGAACTTCTCGACGCCCTCCTCCTCCAGCACGAGGAACACGTCGGTGAGGTCGATGCCCACGCGCTCGAGGGCGTCGAAGACCTCCTGCGCCTCGGCTGCGGTGCCGGTGACCCGGTCGCCGTGGACCTCGCCGTGGTCGGCGAAGGCCTGCATCGTCTTCTCCGGCATGGTGTTGACGGTGTCGGCGACGACGAGCTCGGTGACGTAGAGGGTGTCGGGGTAGTCGGGGTTCTTGACCCCGGTCGAGGCCCACAGCGGTCGCTGGACGACCGCCCCCTGCGCGGCGAGTGCCTCCCAGCGCTCCCCGGAGAACACGTCCTGGAACGCCGCGTAGGCCAACCGGGAGTTCGCGACCCCGGCCTTGCCGCGCAGCGCCAGCGCCTCGTCGGTGCCGATCTTCTCGAGCCGCTTGTCGATCTCGCCGTCGACGCGGGAGACGAAGAAGCTCGCGACCGACGCGATGCCCGGCAGCGCGTGCCCGTTGGCCGCGGCGGCCTCCAGCCCTTCCAGGTAGGCGCCCATGACGGCGCGGTAGCGCTCGACCGAGAAGATCAGCGTGACGTTCACCGAGATGCCCTCGGCGAGCGTGCGGCCGACCGCGGGCAGGCCCGCCTCGGTGGCCGGGATCTTCACCAGCAGGTTGGGCCGGTCGACGGCCTTCCACAGGTCGATCGCCTGTGCGACGGTGCCGTCGGGGTCACGGGCCAGGCCCGGGTCGACCTCCAGCGACACGCGTCCGTCGACGCCGTTCGTGGACTCCCAGACGCCGCGGAAGACGTCGCAGGCCTCGGTGACGTCGGCGACGGTGATCTCGCGGACCGCGTCCTCGACCGACGCGCCGCGCCCGGCGAGCTCGCGGACCTGCTCGTCGTAGGCCTCGCCGTTCGCCAGCGCCCCCGCGAAGATCGTCGGGTTGGTGGTGACGCCGACGACGTGCGACCCGGTGATCAGCTCCTGCAGGTTGCCGCTGCGCAGGCGCTCGCGCGACAGGTCGTCGAGCCAGATGGAGACACCCGCGTCGGCGAGCGCCTTCAGACGGTCGTTGCTCATCTCGGAACTCCTCAGACTGCGTCGTCGGTGATGGCGGAGAGGCTGCGCTCGGCGGCCGCGACGACCGCCTCGGTGGTGAAGCCGAACTCGCGGAACAGGACGTCGGCATCCGCGCTCGCGCCGTAGTGCTCGATGGAGACGATCTCGCCCGCGTCGCCGGCGAAGCGGTACCAGGACTGCGCGACGCCTGCCTCGACGGTCACGCGCGCCCGGACGGCCTTCGGGATGACCGACTCGCGGTAGGCCGCGTCCTGCTCGTCGAACCACTCGACGCACGGCATGGAGACCACACGGGTGGGAACGCCCTTGTCCTCCAGTACCTTCCGCGCCTCGACGGCCAGCGACACCTCGGACCCGGTGGCGATGATCACCAGCTGCGGCGTGCCGGACGAGGCGTCGGCCAGCACGTACCCGCCCTTGGCGACGCCCTCGACGGAGGTGCCCTCCAGGGTCGGCAGGTTCTGCCGCGACAGCGCGAGGCCGCACGGGCCCTCGGGGCGCTCCAGCACCGCCTTCCACGCCGACGCCGTCTCGTTGGCGTCGGCCGGGCGCACCACGGACAGGCCCGGGATCGCGCGCAGCGCGGAGAGCTGCTCGATCGGCTGGTGCGTCGGGCCGTCGCCGCCCAGGCCGATGGAGTCGTGCGTCCAGACGTAGATGCCGGCGCACTTCATCAGCGCGCCGAGCCGCACGGCCGGGCGCATGTAGTCGGAGAAGATGAGGAACGTGCCGCCGTAGGGGCGGGTGGGCCCGTGCAGCGCGATCCCGTTGATGATCGAGCCCATCGCGTGCTCGCGGATGCCGAAGTGCAGCGTGCGGCCGTAGGGCTGCGCCTTCCACATCGACGTGGCGATCGAGGTGGGCCCGAACGAGTCGGCGCCCTCCATCGTGGTGTTGTTGCTCTCCGCGAGGTCGGCCGAGCCGCCCCACAGCTCGGGCAGCACGTCGGCGAGGGCCTTGAGCACCTCGCCGGAGGCCTTGCGGGTGGCGACGCCCTTCGGGTCGACGTCCCAGCTCGGCAGCGCCTTCTCCCAGCCCTCGGGCAGGGTGCGGCCCAGCATGCGGTCGAGCAGCGCCTTGCGGTCGGGCTCGCGCTGCGCCCACGCGTCGAAGGAGGTGGTCCACTCCTCGTGGGCGGCCCTCCCGGTGTCGCGCAGGGAGCGGGTGTGCGCGAGGACGTCGGCGTCGACCTGGAAGGACCGCTCCGGGTCCATCCCGACGATCTTCTTGACCGCCGCGATCTCCTCGGCGCCCAGCGCCGAGCCGTGCGCCTTGCCGGTGTTCATCTTCGTCGGCGCGGGGAAGCCGATGATCGTGCGCAGCAGGACGAACGACGGGCGGCCGGTCTCGGCCTTCGCCGCGGCCAGTGCGTCGAGGATGCCGGTGACGTTCTCGCCGCCCTCGACGACCTGCACGTGCCAGCCGTAGGCCTCGTAGCGCTTCGCGACGTCCTCGGACAGCGCGATGTCGGTGTCGTCCTCGATGGAGATCTTGTTGTCGTCGTAGATCACCGTGAGGTTGCCCAGCTGCTGGTGCCCGGCGAGCGAGGACGCCTCGGCGGTGACGCCCTCCTCGATGTCGCCGTCGGAGGCGATGACGAAGATCTGGTGGTCGAACGGGCTCTCGCCGGGGGCGGCGTCCGGGTCGAACAGGCCGCGCTCGCGGCGCGCGCCCATCGCCATGCCGACGGCGGAGGCGAGGCCCTGGCCCAGCGGACCGGTGGTGATCTCGACGCCGGGGGTGTGGCGGTGCTCGGGGTGGCCGGGGGTGGCCGAGCCCCACTGCCGCAGGTTCTCGATGTCGGCGAGCTCGAGTCCCCAGCCGCCGAGGAACAGCTGCAGGTACAGCGTCAGGCTGGAGTGCCCGCAGGACAGCACGAAGCGGTCGCGGCCGATCCAGTCGGCGTCGGTGGGGTCGTGGCGCATCACCTTCTGGAACAGGCTGTACGCCAGCGGGGCGAGGCTCATCGCGGTGCCCGGGTGACCGGACCCGGCCTTCTCGACGGCGTCGGCGGCGAGGACACGGACCGTGTCGACGGCCCGCCGGTCCAGTTCGGTCCAGTCGGCGGGCAGCGAGGCCTGCGTCAGGCGGGCGATGTCGGCATCGGTCACGGGCACGGCGGCTCCCTGGTCTTGGGCTTCTACTTCAGGCACTGGTCACGGGGCGGTACGCCACGACGCGTCGGCGCCAGCCTATCCACGTCGGACAGGTGGGTGTGCTCTGCGCACCCACGGTTCACGCCGGGTTACCCGACAGGCCGTCCCGTCATGCGCCGGGCTAGGATCGACGCGCTGTAGAAGAACCGCCCCACCACATCGCGGATCGAGGTTGTGCCGGTGAGTGTGCCCGTGTCCGACGTGGCACCGACGCAGGTCGGATTCGTGGCTCGTGCGCGATCCACCGTCGGCGCCTACCTGGGCCTCACCAAGACCCGGATCATCGAGCAGCTCCTGGTCGTCACGGTCCCGGCGATGTTCCTCGCGCAGCGGGGCATCCCGAGCGTCTGGCTGATCATCGCCACGCTGCTCGGCGGCGCGCTGGCCGCGGCGAGCGCGCACGCGCTCAACTGCGTCGTCGACGCCGACATCGACAAGGTGATGAAGCGCACCGCGCGCCGTCCGCTGGCCAAGGGTCAGGTGCCGCCGCGCAACGCGCTGATCTTCGGCCTGGTCCTGGGCGTGCTCAGCTCGGTCTGGCTCGGGTTGACGACGAACTGGCTCGCCGCCGCGCTGTCGGTCGCGGCCATCGCGTTCTACGTGCTGGTCTACACGCTGCTGCTCAAGCGCCGGACCTCGCAGAACATCGTCTGGGGCGGCGCGGCGGGCTGCATGCCCGTCGTCATCGGGTGGGCGGCGGTCACCGGCACCGTCGAGTGGCCCGCGCTGGTCATGTTCGCGATCATCTTCTTCTGGACTCCGCCGCACTTCTGGGCGCTCGCCATGCGCTACCGCGAGGACTACGCCGCCGCCGGGGTGCCGATGCTGCCCGTCGTCGCCACGCCGGTGCAGGTGTCGCGTCGGATCGTCGCGTACTCGTGGGTGATGTTCGTGGTCACGCTCGCGCTGCTGCCCGTCACGTCGTGGATCTACGCGGCCGTCGCGGTGCTGGGCGGGGCGTGGTTCGTCATCTCGGCCCACCGCCTGCACCACGACATCGTGGCGGGCGACGAGGTCAGCCCGATGAAGCTGTTCCACCTGTCGAACATGTATCTCTGCCTGCTGTTCGCCGCGATCGCGGTGGACGCGGCGATCGGCCTCCCGGTCCTCGGCCTGCCCTTCTAGCGGCCCGCCCCGCCGCGCTGCGACCCGTCGGGCCACGCGGCCCGGCGCGCGACCCCGCCGGCTGTACGTCCCGCCTGACCCACGCACGGCGCAGACCCCGCAGTACCGCACAGACCCACGGGCACGGCGCAGGCCGCCGGCGGTCTGCGCCGTGACCACCCGGTCTGCGCCGTGACCACCCGGTCTGCGCGGTGCCGCCGAGTTCCACCGTTCCGCCACGGGGACGACGACCGCCGCAGCATCCTCTCCCGGTGGATCCCCTCCTGCACCGGCACGCCCTGCTCGCGGCCGGGGCGGTCCCGCACGAGGTCCGTCGGCAGCTGCGGCTCGGTGAGCTCGCGGGGGTCCGGCGGGGCCGGTACGTGGCGGGCCCGCTCCCGTCGCGGCCGGAGCTGCGCCACCTGCTGAACGTGCACGCCGCCATGGCGGAGCTGGCCCCGGACGCCGTCGCGAGCCACCAGTCGGCCGCCGTCGTGCACGGCCTGCCCATCTGGGACACGGACCTGACCCGCGTGCACGCGACCCGGGACCGGCGGTCGGGCGCGCGCCGCAGCCCCGTCACGCACCTGCACGCGGCCCGGCTCGATCCCGACGAGATCGTGGTCGTCGCCGGCGTGCGGGTCACCTCGATCGCGCGGACGGTGCTCGACGTGGCGCGGTCGGTGTCGTTCGACGCCGCGCTGGTCGTCGCCGACGCGGCGCTGCACCGCCACCTCCTCACGCGTGAGGACCTGGCCGCGGCGCTGGTGCGGGCGCAGCGGTGGCGCGGCGCACCCGGTGCCGCCCGGGTGCTCGCGTTCGCCGACCCGGGCTCGATGAGCGTCGGCGAGACGCGCAGTCGCATCGCGCTGCGCGACGCCGGCCTCCCGGTGCCGGTGCTGCAGTGGCGGGTGCGCCGCCGCGACGGGACCGAGGTGGCGCAGACCGACTTCGGCTGGCCGGAACGGCGGACGGTGGGGGAGTTCGACGGCCGGGTGAAGTACGGCCGGTCCCTGCGCCCCGGGCAGGACGTCGCGCAGGTGCTGTTCGAGGAGAAGCGGCGGGAGGACGCCGTCCGGGCCGAGGACCTCGGGATGGTGCGGTGGGTGTGGGCCGACCTCGACCGGTTCGCGCCGGTGGCCGAGCGGCTCCGACAGACCTTCCGCTGACCCCGACCCGTCGCCGGCCGACGCGCGCTGACCCCGCTTCCACCCCGCCGGACGCCACCGCGCAGACCCTGATGTCACCGCGCAGACCGCCGGGGGTCTGTGCGGTGACCGGGGGTCTGCGCGGTCGGCGGTGGAACCGGACCGGTCAGGCCGTCGGGGTCGCCGGCTCCGGGGTCGCCGGTGACGTAGAGCCCGGGGATGCCGAGGCGCCGCCCGCGCGGGTCAGCGACATGATCGAGTCGAGCACCGCGGCCGGTTGCTCGCCCGCCCCGGCGCCGTGTCCGGTGGCCTCGAAGCCCACCGCGTCGACGGCGCAGTCGACCTCGTTCGTCCCGAGGATCTGGCCGATCTGGTCCTCCAGGGAGGCGCCCGCGGAGACGTCGACGGTCTCGCAGCCGAACGAGCGCGCCTGGGCGAGCCGGTCGGCGTTGAGGTCGCCGACGATGACGACGGCCGCGCCCAGCAGGTTCGCCGAGTACGCGGCGGCGAGACCGACCGGGCCGGCCCCGGCGGCGTAGCCGGTGGACCCCGGTCGTCACGCCCGCGGTGTGGGCGCCGTGGTGGCCGGTCGGGAAGATGTCCGACAGCATCGTGAGGTCGAGGACCTTCTCCGGCGCCTGGTCCCGGTCGGGGAACTTCAGCAGGTTGAAGTCGGCGAAGGGGACCATGACGAACTCGGCCTGCCCGCCCTCCCAGCCACCCATGTCGAGGTAGCCGTACGCGGAGCCCGCCCGGATGTTCGTCGAGACCGTCCGCAGGATCACCGCGTGGTCGGCCTTGCGGGTCATCCCCATCGCCTCGGCCACCTGGGTCGGGACCTCGAGCTTCGGGTAGTCGTGGTCCTCGACCGCGACGACGCCGGGCTCCTTGTAGGCGACGATCTTGTTCCCACTCGTGCGTGCCTCCTCATGTGCGGAGGAGGGCCTACCCGTCGGCGGACGGGGGTGAGAACGGGGCTCAGCCGCCGTAGGTGGGCTGGGTCTGGGGGTTGAACACGTCGAACACCACGTCCTCGGCGCCGGCGATCGCGGGGTCGTCGACGGCGAGCACGTCGAGGCCCTTCTGGATGTCGGAGGAGAAGACGTGGCCGTTGTACCAGTACGCCGACCACGAGCCGCCCAGCGTCAGCTCGGTGCTCGAGAGCGGGCCGCGCTCCCAGAACCCGATCTCGACGGGGTTCGTGGAGTCGGTGAAGTCCCACACCGAGATCCCGCCCTGGTACCAGGCCTGCACCATGACGTCGCGACCCGGCACGGGGACGAGCGAGCCGTTGTGCGCGACGCAGTTCTCCTGCTCGGTCTGCAGGCGGGGGATCTTGTAGTAGCTGCGGAACTCGAGCTGACCGTCGACGATGTCGTAGATCCCGTCGGCGCCGCGCAGCGGACCGACCGCGGCGGTGCAGGTGGCCGCACTGCCGCCGCCGAGCTCGTCGGTGAAGACGACCTTCGTGCCGTCGTCGTTGAACGTGGCGCTGTGCCAGAACGCGAAGTTGGTGTCGTCGCGCACCCGCTCGATGACCTGCGGGTCCTCGCGGTCGGAGATGTCCAACAACACGCCGTCGCCCATGCACGCACCCGCGGCGAGGTTCGTCGCCGGGTGGACGGTGATGTCGTGGCAGCCGGTGGTGGTGTCGCTGCCCGGGCCGGGGTTGCCGCCGTCCGGGAACAGCACCGGCTCCGCGACGACGGCCGCGGCGGCCGGGTCGGCCAGCGGCACCTCGACGATCGAGATCCGGTCGTGCGGCGGCCGGCAGTCGAGCAGCTCCGGCGCGGGGGAGTAGGAGGAGACGTAGAGGTAGACCGACTCGCCCGCGGTGTCGGGGACGAGCGTGTGGGTGTGCGAGCCGCAGGCCGTGGCCACCGACGTCACGTACGCCGGATCGGCCGGGTCGGACACGTCGAAGACCTTGATGCCCTCCCAGTACGGCAGCAGGCCCTGCGGCTGCGGCGCCGCGGAGCAGGTGTCGTCGCTCCAGCGGGAGTCGGTGGACAGGAACAGCAGGTCACCGCTCACCGACACGTCGTTCTGCGAGCCCGGGCACAGCACCTGGCTGACGATCTGCGGCGCGGTGGGCTCGCTGATGTCGTAGACGACGAAACCGTCGTAGTTGCCGACGTAGGCGAGCTCGCCCTGGAAGGCGATGTCGGTGCCGTAGGACGCCTCGCCGGTGAACGGGTCCCGCCGCGGGACGTTCGCGAGCTGGGTGAGGTTGTCGCTGCTCACGATCTCGTCGACGCCCGGCCCGACCGGTGGCGGCCCCGGAACCGTCGCCGAGGCAGGCAGCGGTGTGACCAGCGCGAACGCCGCCACCACCGCCGTGACCAGTACGGTTCGCAGCCGTCCGTCCATCGCTGATCGTCCCCCCGACGTGTCCCCCGACTGCCACGCACTGTGCCAAGGGAACCGGACGGAACCGAACCCCCGCGCGGGAGGATCACTCGACCGGATCAGCGGGGCGTCGGTAGCGTCACCGGCATGCGACGCGCACTGGTGACCGCTGCGCTGGTCCTCGCGCTGGCCGGGTGCGGCGCCGCGCCGGAGGGCCCACGGGTCGTCGTGCCGGGTGCGCCGGGGGAGCCCGCGCAGATCATGGACGGGGCGGAGGTGGCGCAGCGGCGCTCACCGGTGCCGGTGTCGCCCGCCGACGTCGAGTTCGTCGAGCGGATGGTCCCGCACCACGAACAGGCGCTGGAGATGGCGGTACTCGCCCCGGCCCGGGCCGCCGACCCGGGGGTGCGGGCGATGGCCGAACGCATCGCCGGCGTCCAGGGGCCGGAGATCGCGGTGCTCGAGTCCTGGCTCGCCCGCCAGGACGCCCACCCAGCGCACGGGGACCACGGGGATGGCGGGGATGGCGGGGATGGCGGGGACCACACCGGCATGCCGGGTATGGCCACCCCCGCGCAGCTCACCGACCTCGCCACCGCCACCGGGCCCGCGTTCGACCGGCTCTTCGTCACGCTGATGATCGCCCACCACCAGGGCGCGCTGACGATGGCGGGGCAGGTGCGCACCGCCGGCACCGACCTCCTGGTCGCGGAGTTCGCCGACGACGTCGTCGCAACGCAGAGTGCCGACATCGACCGCCTGCGCGGGCTACTGCAGTAGGTCCGGGGTCTCCCAGTCCTTCCCGAGCACGTGATGGTCCAGGAACGCGAGGACGGTGGCGTACCAGAGCGCGGCGTTCTGCGGCGTCAGGATCCAGTGGTTCTCGTCGGGGAAGTACAGGAACCGGTGCGGCAGGTCGTCCGGGTCCCCGTCGAACCGGCTGACGAGGTCCCACCACAGCCGCAGCGCCTCGCCGACGGGCACGCGGTGGTCGCGGTCGCCGTGGATCACCAGCATCGGTGTGGAGACGGCGTCGGCGAAGCGGTGTGGGCTGTTGGCCTGCGCCATGTCCGCGGTCATCTCACGCTGCCAGTACCAGGGCGCGTCGGTCGTGGGGCCGAACTGGTCGAGTGCCCACAGGCTCGCGTGCGTGACGACCGCGGCGAACCGGTCGGTGTGTCCGGCGATCCAGTTGGCCATGTAGCCGCCGAAGGAGCCGCCCATCGCCGCGGTGCGGGTCCCGTCGACGTCCGGGTGCGCGACGGCGGCGTCGGTGAGCGCCATCAGATCGGTGTACGGGGTGCCGCCCCACTCGCCCCAGCTGCGGGCGACGAAGTCGAGACCGTAGCCGGTGGACAGCGCCGGGTCCGGGAGCAGCACCGCGTACCCGCGCGCGGCCATCAACCACGGGTTCCAGCGCCACTGCCAGGCGTTCCAGCTGCCCAGCGGACCACCGTGGATCCACAGCACCAGCGGCGCGGGCTCCGACGACTCCGGCAGCACCAGCCACGCCCGCAGCGCGGTGCCGTCCTCGGCGGTCGCGTGCACCTCGGTGAGCGTGCCGGGCACCTCCGGGGCCGCTTCCGGGGAGGGGAGCAGGACGGGGCGCTGATCGGGCGTGCGTGCGTCGAGGCGGACGGGGGCGGGCGGGGCGCCGATCGCGCTGCGCAGGGCGTAGACGTGCGCGCCGTCCGGCGACACCCGCACGTCGGTGTACGCGCCGTCGTCGCCGGTCAGGCGCGTGACGACACCGTTCTCGATGCGGAACACCGGCGAGCGGCCCCCGTCGTCGGCGGTGACGACGAGCGCGGCGCCGTCGGGCGTCCACTGCGACCCGGACACCCAGCGGTCCCACCCCGGCGCGACGTCGACGGGCTCCCCGCCCGCGAGCGGCAGCACGACGAGCCGGATGTCGACGGCGGTGTGCGGCGTCGAGAGGCTCTCCCGGACGCAGGCGACGCGCGTGCCGTCCGGGCTGATCACCGGGCCGTGGAACTCGTGGCCGGGGTCGTCGGCGAGCACCCGCCGCTCGCCGGTCGCCACCTCCACGACGACGAGCGTCGACCGCGTGCCGCCACCGCGCTGCGGCACCGCCCAGGTGCCGACGACGTGGTGGCCGTCGGGGGTGACGTCGTGGGAGCCCTCGACGAGTGCGGCCCCGGGGGTCGGCGTGAGGTCGGTCCACGGCTCGCCCGGTGCGGACGCGCCGAGCAGGCGCGGCGCGTCCGGA
The DNA here is from genome assembly GCF_019263705.2 of Pseudonocardia abyssalis. Classification (NCBI taxonomy): domain Bacteria; kingdom Bacillati; phylum Actinomycetota; class Actinomycetes; order Pseudonocardiales; family Pseudonocardiaceae; genus Pseudonocardia; species Pseudonocardia abyssalis. The sequence continues at coordinate 1,787,424 of NZ_JADQDK010000001.1, read as the reverse complement.
CCCAGGTCGTGGTCCCAGAACCGGACGGGGTGCGCGGTGTGCAGGATCCCGCTCACCTTCTTCTCCCGCCGTGCCTTCCGGCGGGACCCGTCGTCCTCACCGGAGGTCGAGCCCGGCAGCGTCATCGACGTCACCACGACGGTGCCGGCGTCCCGGGCCACGGCGACGCCGGAGATCCCGCCGGGCCGGGTGCCGACCACCTCGGCCTCCCCGCCGCCCGCCGGCAGCCGCCACAGCGCGTCGGGGGAGTCGGTGGCCTGTTCGGCGACGGCCGGGTCGGGCCGCGCAGAGGTGAAGAGCACGTCGCCGTCGGGGGTGAACACGGCCCCGGCCTCGCCCTTCGCGCTGTGGGTGAGCCGGCGGGCGGGCCGCTCCCCGGCCGGGTCGATCTCCCACAGCGCGGTGCCGAACCGGGTGCGGTCGGGCCCCGGGGTCGCCACGGACGTGACGAGGCGGGTGCCGTCGGGGGAGAGCGTGAGCCCCGAGAGGCGCGGCAGGTCGAGGTAGTCCTGGAGGTCGTCGAACCGGCTGCTCATGGACCCACCCTGGACCAGCATCCGGCCGACCGTCGACTCGGACCCCTGGCTAGGTTAGCCTGCGCTCAACTGAGTGAAAGGGACCTTCCGTGCATCTGCCCAGTAAGTACGTGAGTCGGACGATCGCCCTGCTGACGGTCGGGGCCGCGCTCGTCGCGTGCGGGGGTGCGCCCGCCCCGGCGCCTGCGACGGCCGCGGAGGGCGACGGCGTCCTGACGATCTACTCCGGACGCAACGAGGAGCTCGTCGGCCCGCTGATCGCGCAGCTCGAGGCGGCCGTCGGCACTCCCGTCGAGGTCCGCTACGGCAGCACCGGCGAGATGGCCGCCCAGCTCCTGGAGGAGGGAGCCGACTCACCCGCCGACCTGTTCTTCGCCCAGGACGCCGGTGCGCTCGGCGCCGTCGCGGGCGCCGGGCTGCTCGCCCCGCTCCCCGCCGACGTGCTGGAGCCCGCCCTGGAGCGCTACCGCGCCACCGACTCCACCTGGGTCGCCACCTCGGCGCGCGCCCGGGTCGTCGCCTACAACACCGCCCTGGTCCCCGAGGCCGACCTGCCGACCTCGCTCGACGCCCTGCTCGACCCCCGGTGGGCCGGGCAGATCGGCATCGCGCCGTCGAACGCGTCGTGGCTGTCGTTCGTGACCGGCCTGCGGCTGATCCGCGGCGAGGACGGTGCCCGCCAGTGGCTCACCGCCTTCGCCGCGCAGAACCCGCAGCGCTTCGACGGCAACGGTGCCGTCGTCGACGCGGTGGCGGCGGGCACCGTCGCGGCCGGCCTCGTCAACCACTACTACCTCTTCGAGAAGATCGCCGAGCTCGACCCGGCCACCTACCCGGTGCGCAACCACTACGTCGCGAACGACCCGCTGGGCCTGGTCAACGTCGCCGGGGTGGGCGTCACCGCGGCCGCCGACGACCAGGGGCCCGCGCTGGAGGCCGTGCGCTACCTGCTCTCCGCCGAGGGCCAGCAGTACCTCGTCGACCGGACGGCCGAGTACCCGGTGATCGACGGCGTCACCCCGGCCCGTGCCGACGTCGACCTGGTGGCGCTGGAGTCGCTGTCCGCGCCGGACGTCGACCTGGCGGACCTGTCGTCGCTGGCCGAGACCGAGACCCTGCTGCAGGAGGTCGGCCTGCTGTGACGGCGGTGGCGCAGCGCCCGGTCACCACCACCCCGGCCGGGCGCGCCACCCGGTCGCGGCGGCACCGGGCCCCCGCGTTGCTCCTGGGCTGGGGTGCGGTGGCCGGCATCGTCGCCGTCGTCCCGTTGGCCCACCTGGTCGTCCGGGCCCTGGAGGGCGGCCCCGGCCTGTTCCTGACCGTCCTGGGTCGCCCGCGCACCTTCGACCTGCTGGTCGCCAGCGTGCTGCTGGCCGCGTCGGTCACCGCGGTGTGCGTCGTCGTCGGCTCGCTGGCGGCGTGGCTCGTCGTCCGCACCGACCTGCCCGGTCGGCGCGTGCTCGCGGTGCTGTTCGCACTGCCGCTGGCCGTGCCGTCCTACGTCGCCGGGTTCACCTGGATCTCCGAGTGGCCGACGTCGGCGGGGTTCTGGGGGGCGTTCGGGGTGCTCGCGACCGTCAGCTTCCCCTACGTGTACCTGCCGGTCGCGGGGGCGCTGCGGGCGGCCGACGGTGGGCTGGAGGAGGTCGCGCGGTCGCTCGGGCACGGTCCGGCGCGCGTGCTGCTCGGCGTCACGCTGCGGCAGGCGTGGCCCGCGGCGACCGCGGGTGGGCTGCTGGTCGCGCTGTACGTGCTGAGCGACTTCGGTGCGGTCTCGCTGATGCGCTACGACACCTTCACCCTGGGCATCTACACGAGCTACCGCGGCACGTTCGACCGCACCCCGGCCGCCGTGCTCGGCTGCGTGCTGGTGGTCCTGGCCGCGCTGGTGACGCTCGGCGAGGCCAGGGCGCGGGGGCGGGCGGCGCACCGGATCGCGCGCGGCGCGGCCCGGCCGCCGGCCCCGGTCCGGCTCGGTCGCGCGCGGGCGCCGTGGCTCGCGTTCTCCGCGGGGGTCGTCGGGGTGTCGCTCGGGATCCCCGCATGGAACCTCACGCACTGGATGGTCGTCGGTTCCTCGCTCGGCATCGACGCGGCCGACCTCGGCGCATCCGGGCTGGTCACGCTGCAGGTCGCGGCGCTCGGTGCGCTCCTGACGACGGTGCTCGCGATCCCCGTCGGCGTGCTCGCCGCCCGGTACCGTGGCCGGGCCACCGCCGCGCTGGAGACCTCCACCTACGTCGCGCACGCGCTGCCCGGCATCACCGTGGGACTCGCGCTGGTGTTCCTCGGGATCCGGGTGCTGCCGGGGATCTACCAGGAGACGCCGCTGCTCGTGCTCGCATACACGGTGCTGTTCCTGCCGCTGGCCGTCGGCTCGATCCGCGCGGCCGTCGCGGCCACGCCGGCCCGGCTGGAGGAGGTGTCGCGCTCGCTGGGGCACGGCCGGGTCGCGACCCTGGCCCGCGTGACGGTCCCGCTCGCCGCGCCCGGCGTCGCCGCCGGGGCCGCGCTGGTGTTCCTCACGGCCGCCAAGGAGCTACCGGCCACGCTGCTGCTGCGCCCCACCGGCGCCGACACGCTCGCGATCCGGCTGTGGACCCACACCGGCGCCGGTCAGTACGCGGCCGCGGCTCCCTATGCGATCCTGCTCGTCGTGCTCGCCGCCGTCCCCGTCCTGCTGCTCGACCGGGCCGTGCGGCGGTGACGCCGGCACTCGTCGTCCGGGGGGTGCGGGCCTCCTACCCGGACACGCCGGTCCTGCACGGGATCGACCTGACGGTGGCCGCGGGTGAGCTGGTGGCCGTGCTCGGCGGCTCGGGCTGCGGCAAGACCACGCTGCTGCGCACCGTCGCCGGGTTCCACCCGCTCGACGCCGGGTCCGTCGAGCTCGACGGACGGCTCGTCGCCTCCGACGGCGTCGACGTCGCCCCGGAGCGCCGCGGCGTCGGACTGGTGCCCCAGGACGGTGCGCTGTTCGGGCACCTCACCGTGGCGGGCAACGTCGGGTTCGGCCTCGACCGCGCGGGCCGTCGCAACGGGCGCGTCGAGGAGGTGCTGGAGCTCGTCGGCCTGCCCGGGTACGGCCGGCGCCGCCCCGACGAGCTCTCCGGCGGCCAGCAGCAGCGCGTCGCGCTGGCCCGGGCGCTGGCCCCGGCCCCGGCCCTGGTCCTGCTCGACGAACCGTTCACCGCCCTGGACGCCGGGCTGCGCGCCGAGGTGCGCGAGCAGGTGTGCGCCGCGCTGCGGGCCGCCGGGGCCGCCGCGGTCCTCGTCACCCACGACCAGCAGGAGGCCCTCGGCGTGGCCGACCGGGTCGCGGTGCTCGTCGCGGGCCGGGTCGTGCAGGCCGGGCCGCCGCACGAGCTGTACCGGGCCCCGGTCGACCTCGACGTCGGCACGTTCGTCGGCGAGGCCGTGGTGCTGTCAGCGCGGGTCAGCGCGGGCCGGGCCGACACCGCGCTGGGCCGCCTCGCCGTCGACGGCCCTGACGGGCCGGGCCGGGTCCTGCTGCGCCCCGAGCAGCTCCGGCTGCGCGGTGGGTCGGCCGCCACGGTCCGCGAGGTGATCTTCCACGGGCACGACTCGACGGTGCTGGTCGAGCACGGCGGAACCGTGCTGCGCTGCCGCACCGCCGACGCCGACCTGCCGCACGTGGGGCAGCGGGTCGACGTGGAGGTGGCGGGGCCGGTGCTGTTCTACCCGTCCTCAGGGGACCAGTAGCAGCTTCCCGGTGGTGCGCCGGGCCTGCAGGTCCTCGTGGGCGGTGCGGGCCTCGGCGAGGGGGTAGCGGTGCCCGATGCGGACGTCGAGGGTGCCGTCGGCGACCGAGGCGTAGACCGCCGCGGCCCGCTCCCGCAGCGCCTCGGGGGTCGGGAGGTGGTGGAACAGCGTGGGGCGGGTGAGGTAGAGCGAGCCGCCGCGGTTGAGCCGCTGCGGGTCGACCGGCGGCACCGGGCCGCTGGCCGCGCCGAACAGCACGAGCATCCCGCGCACGCGCAGGGAGTCGAGGCTCGCGTCGAACGTCGTCCTCCCGACGCTGTCGTAGGCGACGGCCACGCCGGTGCCGCCGGTGAGGTCGCGCACCGCGGCCGCGAGGTCGTCCACCTCGGTGTACCGGATCACCTCGGCCGCCCCGGCCCCGCGGGCCAGCTCCTCCTTCTCCGCGGTGGAGACGGTCGCGATCACCCGGGCGCCCTTCGCGGCGGCGAGCTGGGTGAGCAGCAGCCCGACCCCGCCCGCGGCCGCGTGCACCAGCACGTCGTCACCGGGCCGCACGGGGTAGGTGTCGTTGACCAGGAAGTGGGCGGTCATGCCCTGCAGCAGCGCGCCGACGGCCAGGTCGTCGGCGACGCCGTCGGGGACGGGGACGGCCTTCGCCGCCTCGACCGCGACGAGCTCGGCGTAGCTCCCGAGCTGCTCGCACCACGCCACGCGATCACCTACGGCGAACGGGTCGACACCCTCGCCGAGCGCCCGGACCCGACCGGAGCCCTCCATCCCGGCGACGTAGGGCAGCGTCATCGGGTAGACGCCCTCGCGCTGGTAGGTGTCGATGAAGTTGACACCCGCCGCCGCCACCTCGACGAGGATCTCGCCGGGCCCGGGAGCCGGGTCGTCGAGCTCGGTCGGGGTCAGGACGTCGGGGCCACCGGCCTCGGAGATCTGGATCGCGCGCACGGCCCGATCATGGCGCGGCGAGGGCGGGTTCCGCATCCCGGGTGCCGACCGGGGCGCCCGAGCGCTCGACGGTGGCGGACCACAGGGTCGAGGCCGCGGCGGTGACCAGCCCGGCGCCGAGGACGTGCAGCACGACCAGCACCTCGGGGACGCCGATCGCGTACTGGATCCCGCCGAGTGCGCCCTGCGCGAGCACGACGACGACCAGCACGCGGAAGCGCCGGACCAGTGCGGTGGGGGCGGCGACGGCGTGCAGCGCGAACCCCAGCCCGACGAGCAGCCCGAGGTAGCCGAACAGCAGCTCCGCGTGCAGCTGCGCCATCGCCTCGACGCCCAGCCCGAGCCGCGGGGTCTCCGCGTCGCCGGCGTGCGGGCCGGCCGCGGTGACGAGCGTGCCCGCCACCAGCAGTGCCGCGAGCACCCCGGAGCTGACGCCGACCAGCCCGCGGATCGCCCGCGGCACCAGCGGCCGCGGCGGACCGTCACCCTCGCCGGTGGCGAGCACCAGCGCCGCGGAGAGCCAGACGAGCCCCGCCGAGACCATGAAGTGCAGCGCGACCCCGCCCCACGCCAGGTCGGTGAGCACCGTGATGCCCCCGATGACGGCCTGCGCGACGATCCCCGCGGGCATCACCGCGGCGAGCAGCGTCAGCCGGCGCCGTCGCGGACGGGTGCCGAGCGCGGCGAGCAGGACCAGCCCGGCGACGATGACGATCACGAACGTCAGCAGCCGGTTGCCGAACTCGACCCACTGGTGCAGCGGGGCCACGTCGGCGTTCGAGACGGGCACCATGCTGCCGGGGAAGCACTCCGGCCAGCCCGGGCAGCCCAGCCCGGACCCGGTCACCCGCACGGTGACCCCGGTGACCATGATCCCCACCTGGGCCACGAGGTTCGCGATCGCGAGACGGCGCATCGTGGTGGCCGAGGTGACGGGGAGACGGTCGAGGACGCTCACCCCACGATCGTAGGCCGCTCCCCGCACACCCCGCCCCCGCACACCCCGCCCCCGCACACCCCGTGGCCCGGCGCACAGGGTGTGGCCCGTGCGAGAGCCCGACGGGCGTGCGACGACCGGGGGGCTGCTCGCTCACTGCTGGTACCGGAAGGTGCGCCGGAGGCGGGCGGCCGTCGGGGCGAAGGGGGTCAGGTCGGCCCAGCCCCAGCGGACCGCACCGAGGTCCTCGCCGCGCATCGCGTCCTCGCGCCGCTTCTCCGCGTACACGACGTCACCGGGTGTCCGCCCCGGTGCGACCGGCCGCCCGTACTTCTCCCGCCCGTCGAACTCGCCGAAGGTGCGCAACCCCGGCCAGCCGAAGTCGGCGTGCACGACCCCGGCTGCCGTCCGCACCTCCCACTGCAGCACCGGGTCCGGGATGCCCGCGCGCCTCATCGCGACGCGGCTGCGCGACTGCCCGACGCTCTCGCTGCCCCACCGCGCGAAGGCCAGTACGCGGCGCGCGGCCGGGACCCCGGGCCGTCCGCGGGCGGTGGCGAGGGCGCCGTCCAGCTCCTCCCGGGTCACGATCCGGCGCCACAGCGCCGCGTCCGCGACCACCACGGCCTGCTCGAACCCGATCTGACGCCCCACGTCGACGAGGGTGCGAGCGGAGAGGTGACCGCGATCCCGTCGACGACGACGGTCTCCCACGGTTCCAGCGGGGCGGCGTGGACGTGCAGGTCGGCGGTGAGTCGCCCGCCGGACCGACGGGTGCGGGTCAGCTGCACCCGGCGCAGCGGGTCGCCCCAGACCGGCAGCCCGTGCAGCACGGCCGCCGCGAGGTGGCTGACCACCGCGTCCGGGGAGACCTGCCCGACCGCCGCGCGGACCAGCACGGCGTGCCGGTCCTCGGGGCGCGAGGGCAGGACCCGGGCGTAGGCGCCGCGGCGCACCGTGCAGAGATCGCCGCGCCGTCGACGGGCCCGGATCTCGCCGTCGTCGAACCCGTGGGAGAGGAGCTCGCGGCGCGTCAGCAGCTGCGGATCGTCGATGTCCATGCCGCGCAGGATGGGGCCGGGAAGGCTTCCGGTGGGGCCGAACGCGACAACCTGTGGACGCCCCGGCCCTCGCGCACGGGTTCCGGACCGTCGCGGCCGCCGCACCCCGTGCGACGAGCCGCACCCTGTGCGACGGCGTCATACGGCCGGCGTCAGCGCAGCTTGACCAGCCGCGTCGCCGCCAGCCCGGCCGCCGCCGCCCACGCCACCAGCACGAGCACGGGGGTGAGGCCGGGGGGTGCGCCGGTGGTCAGGACCGTCCGCAGGCCCTCGGCCAGCGCGCCCGACGGCAGCGCCGACGCCACCGCGGCCAGCGGGCCGGGGAGCTGGGCCACCGGGATCACGATGCCGCCGGCGAGCAGCAGCACGAACCACACGACGTTGGCGACGGCGAGGGTGACCTCCGCCCGCAGCGTGCCGCCGAGCAGGATGCCCAGCGCCCCGAACGCCGCCGACCCGAGCAGTACCAGCAGCACCGCCCAGGCCAGCCCGGCGCCCGCCGGGCGCCAGCCCAGCACCGCGGCGATGACGCCCAGCACCACCATCTGCACGGCGACGATCCCCAGCACCGCGACGAGCCGGCCCGCGACGAGCAGCCAGCGGGGGAGCGCGGTGGCGGCGAGGCGGCGGATCACCCCGTAGCGGCGGTCGAAGCCGAACGCGATCGCCTGCCCGGTGAACGCCGTGGACATCACCGCGAGCGCGAGCACCCCCGGCACGACGAACGCGACCCGCGGCTCGGGCAGCGGCACGAGGTCGAGCAGCGTGAGCCCGACCAGCAGCACGATCGGGATGAGCAGCGTCAGCAGGACCTGCTCGCCGTTGCGCAGCGCCAGGCGCAGCTCCGTGCCCGCCTGGGCCGCGAGCATCCTCCCGGGCGTCCCGGCCCCGGGGCGCGGGGTGAACGTGCCGGGCACGAACCGGCCCTGCGGCGAGGAGTACATCGACGACGTCATGCCCGCAGTTCCCGTCCGGTCAGTTCGAGGAACACGTCCTCCAGGCTGCGCCGGGCGACCTGCACGTCGTCGGCGAGCGCGCCCTGCTCGGCGCACCACGAGGTGATCACCGACAGCACGGCGGGGTTGATCCGGCCCTGCACCACGTAGCGGCCGCCGACCGGCTCGACGGCGCCGTAGCCGTCGGGCAGGGCGGCGCGCAGGCCGTCGAGGTCCATGCCGGCGCGGGCGCGGAAGCGCAGCTCCTGCTGCTCGCCCGCGGTGAGGACGGCGGGCGTGCCGTGGGCGACGACGCGGCCGTGGTCGACGATCACGACGTCGTCGGCGAGCGCCTCGGCCTCCTCCATGAGGTGCGTGGTGAGCAGCACGGCGACGCCGTCTCGGCGCAGCGCGGAGATCAGGTCCCAGACCAGCCGGCGGCCCTGGGGGTCCATGCCGGCGGTCGGCTCGTCGAGGAACACCAGCTCCGGACGCCCGACCACGGCGCAGGCGAGCGCGAGGCGCTGCTGCTGCCCGCCGGAGAGGCGCTTGTAGGGGGTGCGGCCGCACGCGTCGAGGCCGAGGACCTCGGAGAGCCAGCCGACGTCGAGCGGGTGCGCCGCGCAGGCCGCGACGACCCGCAGCATCTCCCCGGCGTGGACGCCCGGGTAGGCGCCGCCGCCCTGCGGCATCACCCCGATCCGGGCGCGCAGCGCGTCGGGCGCCCCCGCCGGGTCGACGCCGAGCACCCGCACCTCGCCCGCGTCGGCGGTGGCGAACCCGGTGCACACCTCGACGGTGGTGGTCTTGCCCGCGCCGTTGGGCCCGAGCAGGGCCAGCACGGAGGCGGCGGGCAGCTCCAGGTCGAGCCCGTCGACCGCGGTCGTCCGGCCGTAGCGCTTGACCAGGCCACGGACGGACACGGCGGGGTGCGGACTCACGGAGGTGAGTCTAGAGAGGTGCCCCCGGGCTGTCCTGAGGGCGACCCGCCGGGACGCGCCCCGGCCACGCGTCGACGTCGACCCCGGTGCGTCCGGCCAGGCTGCGCCGCACCACGAGCAGGGACAGCGCGAGCACCAGCAGCCCGGCGATGATCGACATGGGGAGCTGGTAGGCGCGGAAGTTGAAGTCGGCCCCCGTCGGCGGCACGACGATCGCGAGGATGCCGGAGATCACCAGCATCGCCCGTCGCGCCTTGGGCATCGCCTTCGTGGCGGCCAGCGGGATCACCGCCCAGAGCAGGTACCAGGGGTGCACGATCGGGCTCAGCACCACCACCGCGGCCATCCCGGCGGCCATCCCGGTGATCGCGTCGAGCCGCCCGCGCAGCACGGCGAGCATCAGCCGGCCGGCCAGCAGCGCGGCCAGCACCAGTCCCGCGGCGCGGGTGAGGGAGAGCACGGCGTCGGTGTGGTCGCCGAGACCGCCGAGGATGATGCCGACCTGGCCGCCGAGCAGCCCGAAGTCGGTGGAGATCGACAGCCAGCTGCGGATCAGGCTGGGTGCGCCCAGCGCGTCGAGCCAGCGCAGGCCGAGACCGGTGAAGTAGCCGAAGGCCGCGTAGACCAGCACCGCGATCGCGGTGAACAGCGTGGCCGCGATCGCGACGTCGCGCACCCGCCCGCCGCGCCGCCGCGCCCACTCGATGCCGAGGAACCCCAGCGCGAGCAGCGCGGGCAGCTTGACCGCCGAGGCCAGCACGATCAGCACGCCGCCGCCGAGCAGGTACGGATCCCACCAGCGCTCGCCCGCGCGCAGCCCCACCTCGAACCCGACGAGCATCAGCCCGACCATCAGTGACTCGTTGTGCATGCCGCTGACCAGGTGGAACAGTACGAGCGGGTTGGCCACGCCGAGCCACATCGCGAGCCCGACGTCGAGCCCGCAGCGCCGCGCGAGCTTCGGCAGCACCCAGACGATCATCGCCACACCGACGAGGGCCAGTGCCCGGTGGGCGAACACCCCGGCGACGATGTCGTTGCCGGTGAGCGCGGTGATCCCGCGGCCGAGCACGAGGAAGAACGGGCCGTACGGGGCGCCGGTGTCGCGCCAGATCGTGGGGATCGACCGCACCAGGGGGTCGTCGACGCCGAACGCCTCGGCCGGGCCGAGCGTGTACGGGTCGAGTCCGCGGGCCAGCGTGGCGCTCTGCGCGAGGTAGCTGTAGACGTCGCGGGAGAACAGCGGCGGGGCCAGCGCGAGCGGGATCGCCCACAGCACCGCGGTGCGGCTGAGCTGGGCCCGGGTCGGGGCCGGGGCGACGGCCCCGTTCTCGCGCAGCATCTTGCCGATCCACAGCCAGGCCAGCACGACCATGCCGATGCCCGCGTAGGTGATCGCGATGGCGACCGTGGCGTTGCGGCTGGGCAGGCTGAGCACCCGGATGCCGAACAGCGGGTTGGGCACGGGCAGTGCGCCGGACCCGAGCGCGCCCCCCGCCATCAGCAGCGAGCCGACGAGCCCGAACAGCCGGGCGGTGCGGCTCGGGTCGCGCGCGGGCGGCGACGGCGGACCCTCGTCCACGATCGTGTCGTCCACCCCGGGTGCGGCCATGCCGGGAGCGTATCGACCGGCCCCGACGTGAAGCGCCTCACCCGTGGCGGGGGGTGCCTTTGCCGTCCTCGGCGATATAGGCAACACTGGCGTTGTGAAAACAACCGGTACCCCCGTTCTCGGGACCGCCGGTGTGCCCATCCAGGCGGGGGGGCCCACCGACGGCCGCACCCGCGAGTCGGTCGCCCGCCTGCTCATGGAGCAGGGGCCGATCACCGCGGCCGACGTCGCCGCGGCCCTGGAGCTGTCCTCGCCCGCCGTGCGCCGGCACCTCGACGCACTCCTCGCCGACGGCGAGGCCGACGTGCGCGACGCCCCCCGTCGGGGCCCGCGCGGCCGGGGGCGCCCCCCGAAGCAGTACCTGCTCACCGACGCCGGCCGGGCGCGCTTCGGCCACGGCTACGACGACCTCGCGGTCGCCGCGCTGCGCTACCTGGCGCAGCACGGGGGCCCGGACGCCGTCGAGGGCTTCGCGCAGAGCCGCGTCGAGGAGCTCCTCGGCGACGGCATCGCGCAGGTCACGGCGGCGCACGGCGCCGACGCCCGGGTCGAGGCGCTGGCCGACGTGCTCACCGCGCGCGGTTACGCGGCCCAGGCCCGGTCGGCGGGCACCGGACCCGGCGGGCACGGCGTCCAGCTGTGCCAGCACCACTGCCCGGTCGCGCACGTCGCGGCCGAGTTCCCGGCGCTGTGCGAGGCCGAGACCCACGCCTTCGCGGAGCTGCTCGGCACGCACGTGCAGCGCCTCGCGACCATCGCCCGCGGTGACTCCGCGTGCACCACCCACGTCCCTCTGGATCTTCCCGAGATCCGGCGGAGCACGACAACCACCACGATCCCGAGAGGGAGACAGCCCGAATGACGACCGCTCCAGAAGTACCGATGACGCAGGACGAGACGATCGACTCGCTCGGCCGCTACGACTTCGGTTGGGCCGACCCGGACACCGCGGGCGCCACCGCTCGACGCGGGCTGTCCGCCGATGTCGTCGCCGACATCTCCGCGCTCAAGAGCGAGCCGCAGTGGATGCTCGACTTCCGCCTCAAGGCGCTCGACATGTTCGACAAGAAGCCGATGCCGCGCTGGGGTTCCGACCTCTCGGGCATCGACTTCGACAACATCAAGTACTTCGTGCGCTCGTCGGAGAAGCAGGCCGCCACCTGGGACGACCTGCCCGCCGACATCAAGAACACCTACGACAAGCTGGGCATCCCCGAGGCCGAGAAGGCCCGCCTGGTCTCCGGTGTGGCGGCGCAGTACGAGTCCGAGGTCGTCTACCACTCGATCCGCGAGGACCTCGAGGAGCAGGGCGTCATCTTCCTCGACACCGACACGGCGCTGAAGGAGCACCCGGAGCTGTTCCGGGAGTACTTCGGCTCGGTCATCCCCAGCGGTGACAACAAGTTCTCCGCGCTCAACTCCGCGGTGTGGTCGGGCGGCTCGTTCATCTACGTCCCGCCGGGCGTGCACGTCGACATCCCGCTGCAGGCCTACTTCCGGATCAACACCGAGAACATGGGCCAGTTCGAGCGCACGCTGATCATCGTCGACGAGGGTGCCTACGTGCACTACGTCGAGGGCTGCACGGCGCCGATCTACAGCTCCGACTCGCTGCACTCCGCGGTCGTGGAGATCATCGTGAAGAAGGGCGGCCGCTGCCGCTACACGACGATCCAGAACTGGTCGAACAACGTCTACAACCTGGTGACCAAGCGGGCGAAGGCCTACGAGGGCGCCACCATGGAGTGGGTCGACGGCAACCTCGGCTCCAAGGTCACCATGAAGTACCCGGCCGTCATGCTGATGGGCGAGTACGCCAAGGGTGAGGTGCTCTCCATCGCCTTCGCGGGCGAGGGCCAGCACCAGGACGCCGGCGCCAAGATGACGCACCTCGCGCCGCACACGTCCTCGACGATCATCTCCAAGTCGGTGGCCCGGGGCGGCGGCCGCACGTCCTACCGCGGGCTCGTGCGCGTCAACCCGAACGCGCACCACTCCCGGTCCACGGTGAAGTGCGACGCGCTGCTCGTCGACACGATCAGCCGCTCCGACACCTACCCCTACGTCGACGTCCGCAACGACGACGTCTCGATGGGGCACGAAGCCACCGTTTCCAAGGTGAGCGAAGACCAGTTGTTCTACCTGATGAGCCGCGGGCTCACCGAGGACGAGGCCATGGCCATGGTCGTGCGCGGGTTCGTCGAACCCATCGCGCGCGAGCTGCCCATGGAGTACGCCCTGGAACTCAACCGGCTCATCGAGCTGCAGATGGAGGGTTCGGTCGGATGACCGACGTAGTTTCCGGTCTGGCCCCTGAGCTGGCCGGCGCGAAGAAGGGCATGGGCTCCAAGCCCCTGGCCAGCGCGAGCGAGCGCTTCACCGCCTACGACGTGGGCGCCTTCGAGGTCCCCAGCGGCCGCGAGGAGAACTGGCGCTTCACGCCGAAGCGGCGGCTGCGCGGGCTGTGGGAGACCACGACGTTCGAGGCATCGGCCACCGTCACGGTGAGCGACGCCGGTTCGGCGGGCGTGGCGGTCGAGACCGTCGGCCGCGACGACGCCCGGATCGGCGAGGGCGGCGTCCCCGCCGACCGCATCGCCGCCGCGGCGTGGTCGGCGTTCACCGAGGCCACCGTCGTCACGCTGGACGGCACTCCCGAGCCGGTGACGATCTCGGTCACCGGCCCGGGGGAGGGTGCGGTCGCGGTGGGCCACGTGCAGATCCGCACGACCCCGCACACGGTCGCCACCGTCGTCGTCGAGAACGGCGGCTCCGGCACGCTGGCCGACAACCTCGAGGTCGTGGTGGCCGACGGCTCCACGCTGCACCTCGTGGTCACCGAGGAGTGGGCCGACGACGCCGTGCACGCGGGCTCGCACCACTTCTCGATCGGCCGTGACGCCACCCTGCGCGGTGTCGCCGTCCAACTCGGCGGCGACCTGGTGCGCATCGTCTCGACGGTGAACTATCGCGGCCCCGGCGGCGACGCCGAGCTCCTCGGGCTGGGCTACGCCGACGCGAACCAGCACCTGGAGCAGCGCCTCCTCGTCGACCACGGCGTGCCGCAGTGCACGAGCAACGTGCTCTACAAGAACGCGCTGCAGGGCGACGGGGCGCACACCGTCTGGATCGGCGACGTGCTGATCCGCGCGGCCGCGGAGAACACCGAGACCTTCGAGTTCAACCGCAACCTGGTGCTCACCCCCGGTGCCCGCGCCGACTCGGTGCCGAACCTGGAGATCGAGACCGGCGAGATCGTCAGCGCCGGGCACGCCAGCGCCACCGGCCGGTTCGACGACGAGCAGCTGTTCTACCTGCAGAGCCGCGGCATCCCCGAGGACGCGGCCCGGCGCCTGGTCGTGCGCGGCTTCTTCGGCGAGATCCTGTCCAAGATCACCCTTCCCGACCTGCGCGAACGGCTGGAGGCGGCCGTCGAGGCCGAGCTCGCCGTCGTCGGCGTCTGACACCACCACACGGAGCGATTCACACATGTCCACCTTGGAGATCAAGGACCTGCACGTCTCGATCGCGGTCGACGGCGGCACCAAGGAGATCCTCACCGGGGTCAACCTGACGATCAACGCGGGCGAGACCCACGCGATCATGGGCCCGAACGGCTCGGGCAAGTCCACGCTCGCCTACGCGATCGCCGGCCACCCGAAGTACGACGTCACCTCCGGGGAGATCCTGCTCGACGGCGTCGACGTCCTGTCGATGACCGTCGACGAGCGCGCCCGCGCCGGCCTGTTCCTCGCCATGCAGTACCCGGTCGAGGTCCCCGGCGTGTCCACGGCCAACTTCCTGCGCTCCGCGGCCACCGCGGTCCGCGGCGAGGCGCCGAAGCTGCGCACCTGGGTCAAGGAGGTCAAGGGCGCGATGGCCGACCTCGACATCGACCCCGCGTTCGTCGACCGCAACGTCAACGAGGGCTTCTCCGGCGGTGAGAAGAAGCGCCAGGAGGTGCTGCAGCTCTCGCTGCTCAAGCCCAAGTTCGCGGTGCTCGACGAGACCGACTCCGGCCTCGACGTCGACGCGCTGCGCGTCGTGTCCGACGGCGTCAACCGCTACCGCGCGGGCGGCGAGACCGGCGTCCTGCTGATCACGCACTACACGCGGATCCTGCAGCACATCACGCCCGACTTCGTGCACGTGTTCGCCGGTGGCAAGGTCGTCGAGTCCGGCGGCCCCGAGCTGGCCGACGAGCTGGAGAAGAACGGGTACGAGCGCTTCACGAAGGCCCCGGCGGCCTGATGGACGTCCAGAAGATCCGGGCGGACTTCCCGATCCTCGCGCGCACCGTGCGCGGGGGTCGGCCCCTGGTGTACCTCGACTCCGGGGCCACCGCGCAGCGGCCGCGGCAGGTCCTCGACGCGGAGCGCAGCTTCCTCGAGCAGCACAACGCGGCCGTGCACCGCGGCGCGCACCAGCTCGCCGAGGAGGCCACCGACGCCTACGAGTCGGCCCGCGCGCGGATCGCCGCGTTCGTCGGGGCCGACCCGGGCGAGGTCGTGTTCGTCAAGAACGCCACCGAGGGCATCAACCTCGTGGCGTACGCCATGGGTAACGCCGCGGGCTTCCCGGGCGCGGAGCGCTTCGAGATCGGCGCGGGCGACGAGATCGTCGTCACCGGGCTCGAGCACCACGCCAACCTGGTGCCGTGGCAGGAGCTGTGCCGCCGCACCGGAGCCGTCCTGAAGTGGTTCGAGGTCTCCGAGGACGGCCGCATCGACCTCGACAGCGACCCGATCACCGAGCGCACGAAGATCGTCGCGTTCGCGCACCAGTCCAACGTGCTCGGCACGATCCTCCCGGTGGACGAACTCGTCCGCCGGGCGAGGGCGGTCGGCGCGCTGGTGCTGCTCGACGCGTGCCAGTCGGTGCCGCACATGCCGGTCAACCTCACCGAGCTCGGCGTCGACTTCGCGGTGTTCTCCGGGCACAAGATGCTCGGGCCCTCCGGCGTCGGCGTGCTCTACGGGCGCGCGGAGCTCCTCGCCGCGATGCCGCCGTTCCTCACCGGCGGGTCGATGATCGAGATGGTGCGGATGGAGGGGTCGACGTACGCCCCGCCGCCGCAGCGCTTCGAGGCCGGGGTGCCGATGACGTCGCAGGCCGTGGGCCTCGCGGCGGCGGTCGACTACCTCAACGAGATCGGCATGGAGAACCTGCACGCCCACGAGCTGGAACTCACGGCTCTGGCGATCGAGGGCCTCTCCGCGATCCCCGGGGTCCGGGTGCTCGGCCCGGTCACCACCGACGACCGCGGCGGTGCCGTGGCGTTCGTCGTCGACGGGGTGCACGCGCACGACGTCGGGCAGGTGCTCGACGACCGCGGCGTCGCGATCCGGGTGGGCCACCACTGCGCGTGGCCGCTGCACCGGCGATTCGGGGTGGCCGCCACCGTGCGGGCGTCCTTCCACGTGTACAACACGCCGGACGAGGTCACGGCTCTGGTCGAGGGCGTGCAGGCGGCCCGCGAGTTCTTCGGGGTGGCGTAGACATGCAGCTGGAGCAGATGTACCAGGAGATCATCCTGGACCACTACCGCACGCCGCACGGCGCCGGACTGCGCGAGCCGTTCGACACCGAGTCGATGCAGATCAACCCGACCTGCGGCGACGAGATCACGCTGCGCGTGCGGCTCGACGGCGACACGGTCGCCGAGGTCTCCCACGAGACCCTCGGCTGCTCGATCAGCCAGGCATCGGCGTCGGTGCTCACCGACCTCGTCGTCGGGCGGTCGGTCGGCGACTCGATGAAGATCCTCCAGGCGTTCCAGGAGATGGCGCAGGGACGCGGGAAGGTCGAGCCCGACGAGGACGTGCTCGGCGACGGCGTGGCGTTCGCCGGCGTCGCGAAGTACCCGGCGCGGGTCAAGTGTGCGCTGCTCGGGTGGATGGCGTTCAAGGACGCGGTCATCCGGGTCGGCGACTCCAAGGAGGCAACAGCATGAGTGAGACCACCGAGACCACCGAGACCACCGAGCCCACCGAGCCCACCGAGGACGTCGTCCGCGGCGCCGCCGGGATGCCCGAGCCGCCCGCGGCCGCCGACACGAACCCGTCTGTCGACGACCTCGAGGAGGCCATGCGCGACGTGGTCGACCCCGAGCTCGGGATCAACGTCGTCGACCTGGGCCTGGTGTACGGCATCGCGGCCACCGACGGCGTGGCCACGATCGACATGACGCTGACCAGTGCGGCCTGCCCGCTCACCGACGTCATCGAGGAGCAGACCCGCTCCGCGCTGACCGGGGGCGGCACCGGCGGCCTGGTGAACGACATCAAGATCAACTGGGTCTGGATGCCGCCGTGGGGCCCGGAGAAGATCACCGAGGACGGCCGCGAGCAGCTGCGGGCGCTCGGCTTCCGCGTCTGACGGTGGCGCTCGGGGCGATGCTGCGGCGGGAGGTGCTCCCGGAGCACACCGCCGCCTACGCGCGCGGGGTCGAGGACCTCGGCTTCGACGAGCTGTGGGTCGTCGAGGACTGCTTCTACGCGGGCGGGATCGCGGCGGGGGCGGTCGCCCTCGCCGCGACCGAGCGGATCTCCGTCGGGCTCGGCGTCCTGCCCGCGGTGATGCGCAACCCGGCCACGACCGCCCTGGAGATCGCCGCGCTCGCCCGGATGTTCCCCGGTCGAGTGCGACCGGGCATCGGGCACGGCGTCACGTCGTGGATGCACCAGATCGGCGCGTTCCCCTCGTCGCAGCTCGCGGCGCTGCAGGAGACGACCTCGGCGGTGCGGGCCCTGCTGCGCGGTGAGCGCGTCACCGTCGACGGCCGGCACGTGCACCTCGACGACGTCGTGCTGGAGTTCCCCCCGCCCGTCGTGCCGCCGGTGGCCACGGGGGTTCGGGGGCCGAGGTCGCTGCGCGTCTCGGGCCGGGTCGCCGACGGCACGGTGCTGACCGAGCTGTCGGTGCCGGCGTACGTGCGGTGGGCGCGGGAGCGGATCGACGAGGGCCGCGCGGAGGCGGGGCGCACCGACGCCCACCACGTCACGGTGTACGCCTACGCCGCGCCCGACCGCGACGCCGTGCGCCCGCTCGTCGCCGACGGGGTGCGCAGCGGCGGGTCGTCCGGGCAGTGGGGTGCGCTCACCGACGAGCTGTCGGCCCTCGAGGACGCCGCGGAGCTCCCCGACGCCTGGCTCGACGAGCTCACGATCTCCGGCGACTCCGCCCGCCGCTCGTTCGACGCCCTGCGCGACGCCGGAGCCGACTCGGTGGTGCTCATCCCCGCGGCGGAGGACCCGGTCGCGGCGCTGGACCAGCTCGCAGCCCTGCGCAGCACGCTGACCTGATCCCACGGGCCCGCACAGCTCGCGCACGCGCCCGGACGACACCCCCGGCGGCGTACCCACCGCCACCGAGGGAGATCGATGGACGACGACCGCGGGATCGTGCAGTTCAGCACCGTCTTCCCGGGCTGGTACCGCGTCCGCACCACCCACATCCAGGTCACGGTGCACATCGACCGGGCCACGGTGCTGGCCACCCAGGGCTACGTCGACGACGCCCTCGCCGACGCGGCCTACGCCGTACTCCGGCCACACCGGCCGCGACACCGACAACGCCGAGGACCCGATCTACGAGGCGAGCGGACTGCTCACGGCCCGACGGACCGCCACCGGCCACCTCGGCGTGATCAACCTCGGCATCGACGTCCGATCGCCACGAGGTGCACCTCGGAACGATCACCGGGGCTCGGGCTCGGACTCGGGACCGGGGGCTAGGGCTGCACCGCGTTCGCCCGGATCACGTCGGCGTAGAACAGGGCGCTGTCCTTCACGGTCCGCTCCTGGGTGGCGTAGTCGACGTGCACGATCCCGAAACGCTTGCCGTACCCCCACGCCCACTCGAAGTTGTCGAGCAGCGACCACACGCAGTACCCGACGACCGGTGCACCGGCGGTGATCGCGGCGTGCACCGCGGCGATGTGGGTCCGCAGGTACTCGCGGCGGTCCGGGTCGGCGACGCGGCCGTCGGGTCCCACGACGTCGGGGAACGCGGCCCCGTTCTCGGTGACCAGCAGCTCCAGGCCCGGGTGCTCGTGCGCCATCCGCACCAGCAGCTCGGTCATGCCGCGGGGGTCGATGCCCCAGCCCATGTCGGTCTTGCGGCCGGGGCGGAACGGGAACTCGACGTCCTCGCACGCGATCCACGGGCTCGCCGCCCCGTCGCCGTGGCCGTCGGCGTACTCCTTGGGCCGCTCGCGGGTCCAGTGCCGCACGACGGTGGGGGAGTAGTAGTTCACCCCCAGCACGTCGACGCCCCCGGCTGCGATGGTGGCGAGGTCACCCGGCCGCACGAACCCCCAGTCCGTGACGGCGGCGGTGTCGGCGAGTACGTCGGCGGGGTAGGAGCCGCGCAGCAGCGGGTCGAGGAACACGCGGTTCTGCAGGCCGTCGACGCGCCGGGCGGCGTCGACGTCGGGCGCCGCGTCCGTCTCAGGGCGCACCCACACCAGGTTGAGGCTGATCGAGATCCGCGCGTCCGGGACGGCCGCCCGGACCGCGGCGGCGCCGAGACCGTGGGCCAGGTTGAGGTGGTGCACGGCGGCGAGCGCCGCGGCGTCCTCGGTGCGGCCCGGCGCGTGCACGCCGCTGGCGTAGCCGAGGTAGGCGGTGCACCACGGTTCGTTGAGCGTGATGAACAGCCGCACCCGGTCACCCAGCGCGGCGGCGACGACCCCGGCGTACTCGCCGAACCGCTCCGCCGTCGCGCGGGCCGTCCAGCCGCCCGTGTCCTCCAGGGCCTGCGGGAGGTCCCAGTGGTACAGCGTGACGGCCGGGGTGATCCCGACGGCGAGCAGCTCGTCGACCAGGTCGGAGTAGAACGCGAGCCCCTCGGCGTTCACCGGGCCGAGCCCGTCGGCGGTGACCTGCGGGGTGATCCGCGACCAGGACACCGAGAACCGGTACGAGGTGAGCCCGAGCCGGGCCATGAGTGCGACGTCGGCGCGGAAGCGGTGGTAGTGGTCGACGGCGACGTCACCGGTGTCGCCGTTGCTCACCCGGCCCGGGGTGTGGGCGTAGGTGTCCCAGATCGACGGCGTGCGCCCGCCCTCGGCGACGGCCCCCTCGATCTGGTAGGCGGCGGTGGCCGAGCCCCACAGGAACCCGGTGGGGAAGGTCAGCGGGGTGGTGGCCGCGGCTGCGTGTGTGGCGGTCGCTGGGTGCGTGGTGGTCAAGCGGGTCATCCCTTCACGGCGCCGGCGATGATGCCGCCGACGATCTGACGGCCGAGCAGCAGGAAGACCACGATCACCGGCAGCGTCCCGACGAGGGTGCCCGCCATGATCACCGAGGTGTCCGGGACGTACCCGCTGCCGAGGTTGTTCAGCGCCACCTGCACGGTGGGGTTGGACGAGTTCAGCGTGATGACCGGCCAGAAGAAGTCGTTCCAGGCCGTCATGAACGTGAGCATCGCGAGCACCGCCATGCCCGGGCGGGCGACGGGCAGGACGATGGACCAGAACGTGCGCAGCGACGTGGCTCCGTCGACCTTCGCCGCGTCGAGCAGCTCGTCGGGCAGCGTCTGGATGAGGTACTGGCGCATGAAGAACACCCCGAACGCGGCGACGAGCGACGGCAGGATCACCGAGCTGAGCTCGCCGGCGAGCCCGAGGTTCGCCATGAGCGCGTAGAGCGGGACGACGCCGAGGCTGGGCGGGATCATCATCGTGCCCAGCGCGACCCCGAACAGCGCCGCGCGCCCGCGGAAGCGCAGCTTGGCGAACGCGAACCCGGCCAGCGTGCACAGCAGCACCGTGCTCACGGTGATCACGCCGGACACGATCGTCGAGTTGACCAGCGCGAGCCCGATGTCCTGCGAGTCGATCGCCTTGACGACGTTGGACCACAGGTCCGGGCCCGGCGTCAGCGGCGGCGGGGTCCGGTTCATCTCCGCCATCGGCCGGCTGGCCGCGACGATCATGTAGTAGAAGGGCACCAGGAACACCAGCGCGGTGATCCCGAGCAGGACGTAGGCCAGGGGGCCCGCCGTGTCGTTGCGGCGCAACCGCTTCCGCGACGCCGGGGGCGGCACCGGGGTGACGGGCGGGCGTTCCAGGGTCGCGGTCACTTCGAGGCCCTCCGCTTCGCCAGCCGGGTGTTCACCAGGACCAGCACGATGATCAGCAGGAACGTCACCCAGGCGACGGTGGCGGCGCGGCCGAGGCTGCCGTAGGTCCAGCCCTGCTGGTACATGAACAGCCCGAGCGTCTGGTACTGCCCGAGCGCGCCGCCGTCGGGTTTCCCGCCGCCGAAGATCAGCGGCTCGCCGAAGAGCTGGCTGGCGCCGATCGTGGAGACGACGATCGTGAACAGGATCGTCGGGCGCAGCCCGGGCAGCGTGACGTGCCGGAACTGCTGCCAGCGGCTCGCCCCGTCCAGGGCGGCGGCCTCGTAGAGGTCCTGGCTGATCGACTGCATGCCGGCCAGGTAGATCAGCGCGTTGTAGCCGGTCCAGCGCCAGATGACGATGACGGAGATGGCGACCTGGGCCGTCCAGTCGCCGTTGCGCCAGTCGACCGCGTCGACCCCGACGATGCCGAGCAGCCAGTTGACGGCCCCCGCGTCGCGGCCGAACAGCTGGGCGAACACCAGCGCCGCGGCCGCCACCGAGGTGGCGTACGGCATGATCATCGAGACGCGGAAGAACGTGCGGCCCCGCATCCGGTAGTTGAGCAGGTGCGCGAGGCCCAACGCGATGGCGAGCTGCGGCACCGTCGACAGGACGCCGATCGTGACGGTCTTCCACAGCGCGTTGTAGAACTCCGGGTTGGACAGCAGCCAGGTGTAGTTGTCCAGGCCGAGCCACTCCATGTCGGAGCCGAGCTTGTAGGAGTGCAGGCTGATCCACGCCGTGTAGACCAGCGGGAACAGCCCGAACGCGGCGAAGAGCAGGAAGAACGGCGCGATGTAGGCGTAGGGGGCGGTGCGCTCCTCCACCTGGAAGAGCCGGGTGCGCCACGGGGTCCCGGCCCGCGGGGGCGTGCGCACCCCGGGAGCCGGACGCAGAGTGGTCGGCACGCTCAGCCGACCTGGTTGTTCACGTCGGCGAGTGCGGAGTTCCAGGCGTCCGCGGGGGTGACCCCGTTGGCCTCGACCGACAGCAGCGCCTGCACCATCGCGCTCTTGATCACACCGTCCTCCGGGCCGAGGATCTGCACCGGTGCGTTGGTGGAGGAGTCGGAGAAGATCTGCCCGATGGGGGCTCCGTTGAACCACGGGTCGGTGGCGTCGCCGACCATCGCGATCGCCGCCGTGGTCGACGGGAAGTTGCCGACCGAGGCGAACACCTCGGCCTGCTGCTCGGGGGCGGTGAGCCAGGCGATCAGCTCGGCGGCCTCCTCGACGTGCTCGCTGGAGGCGGGGATGCCCAGGTAGGCGCCGCCCCAGTTGCCACCCGCGCCGCCGGGCAGCGTCGTGACGTTCCACAGGCCGGAGCCCGCGTCGCCGGCCTTGCCCTTGATGTAGCCGATCATCCAGGACGGGCAGGCGATGGTCGCGAAGCTGCCGGAGGCGAAACCGGCGTCCCAGCCCGGGTCGACGAACTGCTCCAGGCGTGCGGTGAGCCCGGCCTGGCCGGCCGCGGCGGCGGTGTCGAACGCCGAGCGGACGGCGGGGTTGGACTCGTGCACCAGGTTGCCCGTGGCGTCGTAGTAGATCTCCTGCTCGGTGGAGATGATCGCGTTGTAGAACCCGCCCGCGGAGTCCATCCACGCGCTGCCCGCGGGGGCCGCGGCCCGGTACTCGGTGCCGAGAGCGACGTAGTCGTCCCAGCTGGTGAGGCGGGCCGACAGGGCGGCCGGGTCGGTGGGCAGGCCGGCCTGGGCGAGCAGGTCGGAGCGGTAGCAGATGCCCATGGGGCCGATGTCGGTGCCGAGACCGAGCACGGCGCCGTCGGCGGTGGTGGCCGCCGGTTCCTTCCACTCGACGTAGCCGTCGATGGACGGGGCCGCGGCGGTGTTGCGCAGGTCGGTCCAGAGGTCCTGCTGGTTGGCGACGACGTCGGCGATGCGCGCGACCTCGATGCCCTGGACGTCGGCGACGCCGCTGCCCGAGGCGAGACGGGTCTGCAGTGCGGGCCAGTACTTGTCCTCGCCCTGCGTGGACTCGTAGGTGATCGTGATGCCGGGGTGCTCGGCCTCGTAGCGGTCGAACAGCCCGAGCTCCTCGTAGCCGAACGTGCCGAAGAGGCCGACGGTGAGCACCGTCGTGCCGTCGTCGGGCGCGGACCCGCCGCCGCCCCCGCAGGCGGCGAGCAGCAGCGTGCCCGCCACGGCGGTGGTGAGTGCGGCGGTGGACGTCTTGCGGATGTTCTTCACGTGTTCTCCCGGGCCGGCGTCGTCGTCGGCGGTGGGCGAGCCCGTGAGAGCGCGCTCACACCGTGCGGAGAGAGTGTCCCCGATCGTGCGAGAAGTCAAGAGAGCGCTCTCACGAGCGTCTACGCGGAGTCGCGGCGCACGATCTCCGTCGGCAGGATCACGGGGGCCTGCGGTTCGCCGCCGTGGGTGATCTGGTCGAGCAGCAGCGTGGCCAGGGTGCGACCCATCTCGACCATCGGCTGGCGGACCGTCGTGAGCGCGGGCTGCGCGGACGCCGCGATCGCGGAGTCGTCGAAGCCGACGACCGCGAGATCCTCGGGCACGCGACGGCCCAGCTCGCGCGCGGCCTGCAGCGCCCCGGCCGCCATCAGGTCGTTCGCGGCGAAGACGCCGTCGATCGCGGGGTCGGCGGCGAACAGGTCGAGCATCGCGCGCCGCCCCCCGGCGATGCTGAAGTCGCCGTCGGCCGCCCCGGCGTCGACGATGTCGTGCGCGGCGAGCTCCGCCCGGAACCCGTCGACGCGGTCGACGGACGCGGCCATGTCGAGCGGGCCGGTGATCGTCGCGATCCGCCTGCGCCCCAGCTGCGCGAGCAGCCGCACCGCGGCCATCGCCCCGCCCACGTTGTCGGCGTCGACGTAGGTGAGCGGGGTGCGCGACTCGTGGGCGAACGGGCGCCCGGACAGCACGACCGGCACCCCGGCGTCCTGCAGGCGGTGCGGCAGCGGGTCGTCGCCGTGCAGGGAGACCAGGATCGCACCGTCGAGGTGGCCGCCGAGCGCGAACCGCTCGAAGCGCTGCCGCTCGACGTCGTCGCCGCTGACCACGGCGAACACGAGCTGCATGTCGTGGCGCGCCACGACCCCGTGCGCACCGTGCAGGACCTGGGAGAAGTAGGGGTCGGCGAAGAAGCGGTCCTCGGACTCGGCGACGACGAAGCCGATCGAGTCGCTGCGCCGCGTCATCAGCGAGCGGGCCGCCCGGTTGGTGACGTAGCGCAGCTCGGCGGCCGCGGCGAGCACCGCGTCGCGGGCCTCGGGGCCGACCGTCGTCGACCCGGACAGCACGCGGCCGGCCGTGGCCCGGGAGACCCCCGCGCGTGCCGCGACCGACTCCAGTGTGGGCGCCCCGCGCCCGTCCCGCACCGCCATCGGCCTCGCCTCCGTCGTCCGCCGCACATCGTCGCAGGTGGCCCGGCGCCGGACCGACCGCGGGACGATCGGCAGCGTGACGTGCGAGGGCCGCGCGGCGTGGTGGAACACCTCCTGGCGGGCCGGCGCGAACGCGGTGGCGCGCACCGCCTCCTCACCGGTCTGCGGGTAGCGGACCCAGCGCGGGAAGCAGCTGGATGCGATCTCCACCCGCAGCCGGTGCCCCGCAGCCACCACGCAGGAGGTCGCCCACAGGTCGATCTCGTAGGCGTGCGCGCGGCCGGGCTCGATCGTCGCGGCCCAGGCCACGGCGTCGGCGTCGTCGGGTCCCTGCTGCGCGAACGGGTCGAACACGCCGTCGGACCTCCCGCGCCCGCGCACGTCCCGCGGGTGCTCATCTCGACGTCGGGCTCGGTCGCGATGGGCACGTGATCACCCTGTGCCGTGGGGACCCGGGGCGCAGCGGTCAGCCGGTGGCGATCCGCTGCGCCCCCGCGTAGACGTTCATGGTCTCCCCGCGCAGGAATCCGACGAGCGTGACGCCGGTGTCGTCGGCCAGCTCGACCGCGAGCGAGCTGGGCGCGGAGACCGCCGAGAGCATCGGCACCCCGGCCATGACCGCCTTCTGCACCAGCTCGAACGACGCCCGCCCGGACACCATCAGCACCGTGCCCGCCGCCGGGACCCGCCCGTCGAGCAGGGCCCACCCGAGCACCTTGTCGACGGCGTTGTGCCGGCCGACGTCCTCGCGCGCGACGAGCAGCTCGCCGTCGGTGGTGAACAGGCCCGCGGCGTGCAGGCCGCCGGTGGAGTCGAACAGTTTCTGTGCCGCGCGCAGCCGGTCGGGGAGGGCGCTGAGCAGGGCGGGGGAGACCGTCATCGGGTCGGCGGCGGGGGAGAAGCGGGTCTTGAGCCGGACGGCGTCGAGGCTCGCCTTGCCGCACACCCCGCACGACGACGTCGTGTAGAAGTTGCGCTCGATGCTCGCGTCCGGCGGCTCGACGCCCGGGGCGAGCGCCACGTCGAGGACGTTGTAGGTGTTGCGGCCGTCGTCGTCGAAGGAGTCGCAGTAGCGCGCGGTGGAGATGTCGGCCGCGCTGCCGAGCACGCCCTCGGTCAGCAGGAAGCCGTGGGCCAGCTCCACGTCGTGGCCGGGCGTGCGCATCGTGACCGACAGCGGCTTGCCGTCGACACGCAGCTCCAGGGGCTCCTCGACGGCCAGGGTGTCGAGCTCGCGCCGCGCACCGTCCGGGCCGATCCGGACCACCGGTCGACGGATGCTGAGCCGGCCCATCATTTCCTCCAGTGACCCAGGACACGAACGATCATCTATCGTGTCCCACGGTAGTCCTGTTCCCGTTGGAAGGACCGACGATGCGCCGCCGCCGTCCCCGTCACGTCCGGATCACCGAGCCCATGGTGCGCGAGAACGGCGTCCTGCGCCCCGCCACCTGGGACGAGGCCCTCGACCGCGCCGCCGCCGGGTTCCGCGGCGTGGCGCCCGAGGCGTTCGGCCTGTTCAGCTGCTCCAAGGCCACCAACGAGATGAACTACACCGCGCAGAAGTTCGCGCGGGTGGTCATGGGGTCCAACAACGTCGACTCCTGCAACCGCACTTGACACGCTCCCTCGGTCGTCGGTCTGACGGCCACGTTCGGAGCGGGTGGCGGCACCTCGTCCTACGTCGAGGCGGAGCACGCCGACCTGCTGGTCCTGTGGGGCTCCAACGCGCGTGAGACCCACCCGATCTTCTTCCACCACGTGCTGCAGGGGCTGAAGAACGGCGCCCGGATGTACTCGGTGGACCCGCGGCGCACGTCCACCGCGCAGTGGGCCGACGCGTGGCTGGGCCTCGACGTCGGCACCGACATCGCGCTGGCCAACGCGATCGGCCGGGAGATCATCCACGCCGGGCTGGTCAACGAGGCGTTCGTCAAGCGGTCCACGGAGCACTTCGAGGAGTACCGCGCCACGGTCGAGCCGTACACGCTGGAACGCGCGGCGGAGATCACCGGCGTCGACGCCGCGCTGATCAAGGAGCTGGCCCACGCCTACGCCAGGGCCGACCGCGCGCAGATCTGCTGGACCCTCGGCATCACCGAGCACCACAACGCCGCCGACTACGTCTTCGCGCTGATCAACCTGTCCCTGCTGACGGGTCACGTCGGGCGTTACGGCTCGGGGCTGGTGCCGTTGCGCGGGCAGAACAACGTGCAGGGCGGCGGCGACATGGGCTCGATCCCGGCCAAGCTGCCCGGTGGCTACGACGTCGGCGACGACGTCGCGCGCGCCCGCTACGAGCAGGCATGGGGCGCCACACTGTCGGTGAAGCCCGGCATGCACCTGTCGCAGATGTTCGAGGCGATGGAGACCGGTCAGCTGAAGGCCCTGTACTGCATCGGGGAGAACCCGGCGGAGTCCGAGGCCAACGCCACCCACTCCCGGCACCTGCTGGAGGGACTCGACCACCTCGTCGTCCAGGACATCTTCCGCACCGCCACCGCCGACATGGCCGACGTGGTGCTGCCCGCGGCGGCGGACTGGTGCGAGTACGAGGGCACGGTCACGAACTCGGAGCGGCGGGTGCAGCGCGTCCGGAAGGCGATCGACCCGCCCGGTCAGGCCCGCCCGGACACCCACATCATCTGCGCCGTCGCCGACCGGCTGGGGCAGAACTGGGGTGCGCCGACCGCCGAGCAGGTCTGGGACGAGCTGCGGTCGCTGTCGCTCAACTGGCACCACGGGATGTCCTACGAGCGGCTCGACGCGCTCGGCGGCCTGCAGTGGCCGTGCCCCACGCTCGACCACCCGGGCACGCCGCTGATGCACGCACGGCTGTGGGAGTCCGGCGAGGCGCGGGGGAAGGCGGCGCCGTTCACGCCGGTGGAGCACGTGCCGCCGGTCGACACGCTCACCCCCGAGTTCCCGATCCGGCTCACCACCGTCCGGGTCCTCGACGCCTACAACTCCGGGGTGCAGACCGGCGGGTACGCCTCTCCGCTGCGCCGCCGGGAGGCCCTGCGGATGGACGCCGCCGACGGTGCCGCCCTCGGCATCGCCGACGGCGACCTCGTGCGCGTCACGAGCAGGCGGGGATCGGTCCAGGCGCCGGTGGCGTTCGACCCGAGCCTGCGGCCCGGGCTGGCCAGCTTCACCCCGCACTTCTCCGAGGAGGTCGACGTCAACGTGCTGACGAACGACGCCTGGGACCCCAAGTCCGGGACCTCGGAGTTCAAGGCGACGGCGGTGCGCATCGAGCGGGTGGCGGTGACGCTCCCGGCGGCCGGCAGCTGATGGACGACCACCGTGCCCACCCTGCCGTCACCGTGCAGACGGCGAGACGTGTGCACGGCGACGGCAGGACGTGCACGGTCGACTAGGGAGCTTCGTGGATCTTCGTATTTCGTCGGCATCGCCGAGTGACGCCGAGCGGGCCGCCGTGGACGCGGTCCTGGGCGGGACCGGTGACCCGCACTTCGCCGACGCCGGGCACGCGGCCCGGGCGCGCCGTCACCTGCTGCTCCCCGCGTTGCACGCCGTCATGGACGCGGTCGGGTGGATCTCCCCGGGTGCGCTGAACCACGTGTCGCGCCGGCTGTCGGTGCCGCCCGCCGACGCCTACGGGGTGGCCACGTTCTACGCGATGCTCGCCACCGAGCCGCAGGCGCCACGCGTCGTGCACGTGTGCGACGACGTGGCGTGCGGTCCGTTCGGCGGGGAGGAGATCCTCTCCGCGCTCGACGGCGGGCCGGACGGCGTCGAGGTGGTCCGGAGCCCCTGCCTCGGGCTCTGCGAGCGGGCCCCCGCGGTGCTGTTCCAGCTCGCGGGCGAGCCCGACTTCTCGATCGCCCCGGCCCGGCCCGCTGACGTGACCGAGGTGGCGTCCGGGGTCGTGAGCGGCGAGGCGGGCCAGGGCGCAGGGCACCGTGCACGGGAGGCCGACGCCGCCTTCGCCGACGCCTCGGTCAGCGTCCCGCAGGTGGGGGACCCGGACCTGCGGCTGCTGCGCCGCGTCGGCGTCGTCGACCCGGACAGCCTCGACGACTACCGCGCCCACGGCGGCTACCAGGCCCTGCGCCGGGCCGTCGAGCTCGGGCCGACGCGGGTGATCACCGAGGTCACCGACGCCTCGCTCACCGGGCGCGGCGGCGCGGCGTTCCCGACGGGCGTCAAGTGGGACGGCGTGGCGAAGGCCCCGGAGCGGCCGCACTACCTGGTCTGCAACGCCGACGAGTCGGAGCCGGGCACGTTCAAGGACCGCGTGCTGATGGAGTCCGACCCGTTCGGGCTGATCGAGGCCATGACCATCGCCGGGTACGCCACCGGCTGCGAGCGCGGCTACCTCTACATCCGCGGCGAGTACCCGCTGGCCACGCGCCGCCTGGAGCAGGCGATCGCGGCGGCGCGGACGCGCGGGTACCTGGGCGAGGACGTCATGGGCGAGGGGTTCGCCTTCGACATCGAGCTGCGCCGCGGCGCGGGCGCGTACATCTGCGGCGAGGAGACGGCGCTGCTGAACTCCATCGAGGGGTTCCGCGGGGAGCCGCGCAACAAGCCGCCGTTCCCGTCGGTGAAGGGCCTGTTCGGCAAGCCCACCGTGATCAACAACGTGGAGACGCTCTACAACGCGCTCGACGTGCTCGCGATCGGCGGGCCGGCGTTCGCGTCGATCGGGTCCGGGCGGTCCACGGGTCACAAGCTGTTCTGCCTGTCCGGCGCGGTCGCGGTGCCCGGTGTCTACGAGGTGCCGTTCGGCACCACGCTGCGCGAGCTGCTCGATCTCGCGGGTGGGCTGCGCGGGGAGCTGCGCACGATCCTGCTCGGGGGTGCGGCGGGCGGGTTCGTCATGCCCGACCAGCTCGACGTCGTGCTCACCCTCGAAGGATCGCGGTCGATCGAGGCCACCCTGGGCTCGGGGGTGGTGATGGCGTTCGACACCGACGCCGACCTCGTCGGCACCCTGCGCCGGATCGCCGCGTTCTTCCGCGACGAGTCGTGCGGGCAGTGCGTACCGTGCCGGGTGGGCACGGTACGGCAGGAGGAGTCGCTCGCCCGGCTGGAGCGCGGCGCCCCGCGCGGGCCGGAGCTCACGCTGCTGGGCGATCTCGCCCGCGTCATGCAGGACGCGTCGATCTGCGGGCTCGGGCACACCGCGCCCGCCGCGGTGCAGTCGGCGCTGCGGCTGGGGCTGCTCGACACCCCGGTGGACGGGGCGCGCAACGGGAAGGTGTCGCACCGATGACCACCACGAACCCCGACGGGGCGCCCGAGGCCGACGCCGGGGGCGCGCCCGTGCCCGGTACCGACACCGTCGGCGACGGCCCGCCGGTCGGCGAGCACGCGGCGGAGTCCCGTGAGGCCCCGGCGGGGCCGGTCGGCCCCACCGCGGTCGATCCGGTCGCGCCCGACCGCGCCCCGGCCGCGGGCGGCGGGCCGGTGCTGCTGGGCCGGATCCGCCGGATGGTCACCCTCACCGTCGACGGCGACGAGCTGCGCGTGCCGGAGGACGCCACGATCCTCGACGCGCTGCACGCCGAGGGCACACCGGCGCAGGCCGACACCCCCACGCTGTGCTGGGCCCCCAACATGGACCCGATCAACGCCTGCCGCGTGTGCGTCGTGGAGGTCGAGAACTCGCGGGTCCTGGTCCCGTCCTGCGCGCGGAAGGTCGAGGACGGGATGGTGGTGCGCACCGATTCGGAGAAGGTGCGGCACAGCAGGAGGATGGTGCTGGAGCTGCTGGCGTCCTCGGCGGACATGAGCCAGGCGAGCGCCGACGTGGCGCGCTGGACGGCCGAGTACGGGGTCGACGCCGCGCGGTACGGGCCGCCGGCGCCCCCGTCGACCGACCGCGACACCCGCCACGCCGGGCACCACCACGCGCCCGACGGGGCCACCGCGGAGACCGTCGCGCAGCCCGTGAAGATCGACAACGACCTCTACGTACGCGACTACTCGCGCTGCATCATGTGCTACAAGTGCGTCAACGCCTGCGGGACCGACGCCCAGTTCACGTTCGCGATCTCCGCGGCGGGCCGCGGTTTCGACGCCCGCATCGCGACGGAGTTCAACGCGGAGCTGCCCGATTCGGCGTGCGTGTACTGCGGCAACTGCATCGGGGTGTGCCCCACCGGCGCGCTGAAGTCGGTGCGCGAGCACGAGCTGCGCTCCGACGGCGACTGGCACCCCGACGAGGAGACCGTCACCACGACGATCTGCTCGTTCTGCGGTGTCGGCTGCAACCTGGAGCTGCACGTGCAGCAGGGCTCGATCGTCAACGTCACCAGCCCGGCCGACCACTCCGTCACGCACGGGCACCTGTGCATCAAGGGCCGGTTCGGGTTCCAGCACGTGCAGAACCTGCCGCAAGCCTGACGACGTCGCCGGTCGCGAGCGGGGTCAGGGGGTCGTCCACGCGGCGGCCGTCCAGGATCACGGCCCCGACGCCGAGCGCGCCGACGGTCGCGGCGCGGACCGTGCGCAGCCCGACCCGGACGACCGGGGCCGGGACGGCGCGGGCGGCGGCGTAGTCGTCGGGGGCGTTGACGTTCGTCAGGGAGTCCAGGTCGGGGTCGAGACGGGCGACGTCGGGGTCGGCGAGCAGCGCGGCGTCGTCGAGGACGGCGACCGTGCACCGGTCGTAGAGCATCCCGGGTCGGAGCTTCCCGCCCGCGACCAGCGAGGCGACCAGTGGCGCGAGCGACGTGCGGTAGGCCGCGGCGAGGGGCTGGCGGAAGCCGCGGGCGTGGGGGAGTGCGACGTCGACCCCGCCGACCCCGTCGACCCCGTCGACCCCGTCGACCCCGTCGACCCTGCCGACCCCGCCGACCCCGTCGACGACGGCGCGGAGGACGTGGCGCACGAACGCGGGGTGCAGGAACGGCAGGTCGGTGGAGCAGGCGAACGCCACCTCGGCGCGTCCGGCGAGTGCGGCGAGCCCGGCGCCGATCCCGGCCAGCGGGCCGAGCCCCTCGACCGGGTCCTCGACGACCCCGACGCCGTCGGGGAGCGCCGGGAGCACCTGCCCGGGCGCGGCGACCACCAGCACCGGCCCGTCGACGACGCGGGCGAGCAGGGCCGTGGTCCGGTGCAGCAGCGTGGACCCGTGCCACTCGAGGTCGGCCTTCGCCGTGCCCATCCGCGACGACCGGCCCCCGGCCAGCACGAACGCGCCCGC
The DNA here is from genome assembly GCF_019263705.2 of Pseudonocardia abyssalis. Classification (NCBI taxonomy): domain Bacteria; kingdom Bacillati; phylum Actinomycetota; class Actinomycetes; order Pseudonocardiales; family Pseudonocardiaceae; genus Pseudonocardia; species Pseudonocardia abyssalis. Next base: position 1,756,060 of record NZ_JADQDK010000001.1, on the reverse strand, counting down.
TGCGGTGCCCACGCGGGCGATCCTACGGCCGCTCGCACACAGCTCCGGGGGCCGGCACACAGGGCCGGACCCGTGTGCGGGCTCAGGCGGCGAGTGCCTCCAGCCCGGGGTGCGGGCGCAGGGCCGGTCCGGAGTCCCCGGTGAGGGTGCGCAGGTCGTCGCCGTGGCGGCGCGGCACCGCCGAGCCGCGCAGCGCCGCGGGGCGGGTGGTGGCGGCGAAGCCCCGCGACAGGATCCGCAGCGACGGGATCTGCAGCGACGGGATCTGCAGCGACGGGCCGTCGACGTCCCGGGCCGCGGCGGTCGCGAGCCGCGCCAGCGTGGCCCGGACCGCGATCCGGGGCCGCTCCATCGCCACCACCAGGGTGAGGGCCGCGGCGACTACCGCGAGCACGGGCACCGTGGCCAGCGCGACCGGCAGCCCGGAGTGCTCGGCGAGGAACCCGATGACGGGCGGCCCGCCCAGCAGGCCGCTGTAGCCGACGGTCGAGGCCAGGGCGACCCCGCCGGACCCGCCCAGCGCCCCGGCCCTGGCGATCGTGACCGGGAACAGGTTCGCGAACCCCAGCCCGACCAGCACGAACCCGGCGAGCGCGAGGGGGGCCGACGGGGTGAGCAGGGCGAGCGCCATCCCGGCCGCGGCGAGCAGGGCGCCACCGCCGAGCAGGCGGGTCTCCCCGAACCGGCTCAGCAGCCGCCCGCCCGCGAGCCGACCTGTGGCCATGGCCAGCGAGAATCCGGCGTAACCGGCGGCGGCGAGCCCCGCGGACGCGCCGAGGGTCTCGGCCAGGTGCAGGGCACCCCAGTCGGTGAGCGCACCCTCGCCGAACGCCGTGCAGCCCGCGATCACCCCGAGCAGGACGACGATCCCGCGGGTGCGGCCGACCGGGCGCCCGTCCGCGCCGCCGCCGTCCGGGGCCGTGTCCGCGAGTCGGCCGAGGTCGCAGGAGGTACCGGCGACGACCGCGAGCCCGACGACGCCGACGCCGACGAGGTGTGCCGCGACCCCGATCGAGCTGGAGACCAGCCCGCCGACCGCGGCCCCGGCCAGTCCGCCGATGCTGAAGGCGGCGTGCAGGGCGGGCAGGAGCGGCCGCCCCGCGCGGGCCTCGACCTGCACGCCCGCGCTGTTGACGGACACGTTGAGCAGCCCGGTCGCGGCGCCGAAGACCACGAGCGCGGCCCCCAGGACCGGGACCGAGGTGGCGGCCCCGGGCAGGGCGACGGCGAGCGAGGCGAGCGCGGCCGCGGCCGTCGTGACGCGCCCGGCCCCGAACCGCGCGCACAGCGCGCCGGCCGGCTGCATCCCGGCCAGCGCGCCGAAGGACAGGCACAGCAGCGCGACGCCGAGGGTCGCGTGCGTCGCGCCGACCCGGTCGGTGACGTCGGGGATCCGGGCGGCCCAGCTGCCGAACAGCAGGCCGTCGAGGGCGAAGACGGCGGCCACGGAGGTGGTGGGCGCGCGCAGGCGCGCGAGAACGTCGGACATGGGGAGGACCTCGGACCGGGCGGTGCGCGTACGGCGTCGGTTGCCGTCGCGGGGCCCGGCGGTGTCGCGGGCGGTCGGGAGGAGACGCACGACCGCGTGCGCCGCGCTCCATGGTGCGACCGGACCACCCCCTCGGCGCAAGCCAGTGCCTGGTGAGTGTCCTCACGATCGATTCAGAAGTGACGTGTCAGAACAGGCGGACCAGGTGCGTCTCCAGGTCCGGGAGCCCGGACGTATCGATCAGCAGGTCGCGCTCCAGCACCGTGCGGACCTCGGCGGGCGACCCCAGCTCGTGCCGCTCGCTCGGCCCTCCGAGGTGGTGCACCGAGAGCACGGCGCCCCCGCCCCCGACCCCGCCCACCCCGACCTGGCCGCCGAGCGCGAACCGCCGGTCGGGTGCGGCGCGGCCGGCTGCCAGCCCGGTGACGAAGCCCGAGCGCGGGTGCCGCGAGACGTACCAGTTGCCCACCTCGAAGTCGATCTCCGGCGCGGTGCGCGGCTCGAAGCGGTACATCGGCCGCCACTCGTCGCCGATGCGGGCCTGCATCTCGTGGATCTCCCCGTCCCCGGCCCGGTCGAGGTGCAGCCGGAACGGCTCGTGCGGCGTCTCCTGCGTGTCCTCCGCGACGACGGCGAGGACGCCGGTCAGGGTCTGCCCGCCGAACCCGACGTCGACGAGGTGCGGGCCTTCCGGCAGGTCGACGCGCAGCAGCATGTGGGTCTGCGCCGACGGTGGCGCGCCGGGCGGGCTGCCCCACACGACCCTCGCCGCGAGACCGGTGACGGAGTAGCCGAGCCCGTCGAGGACGGAGCGGAGCAGCGTGTTGTGCTCGAAGCAGTACCCGCCGCGGCCGCCGTCGACGAGCTTGGCGGTGACGGCGGTGGGGGAGATGTCGACGTCGCGCCCGGTGAACGGGTCGAGGTTCTCGAACGGGATGGTGCGGGTGTGGGCGGCGACGATCGCGCGGAGGCCCGCGAGATCGGGCCGATCGGGGGCGGGGAGCCCGATGCGGGCGAAGTAGCGGTCGCTCATGGCCGCGATCGTGCAGGCTGCACCCGGGTCGAGGTCAAGGGTGTTCGGGTTCAGGGGCGTTCGAGCAGCCACGGGTGCAGGCTGCGGTAGCCGCGGACCGACACCGGCCGCAGGGAACGCACCCGGAACCGTTCGTCGTCGGCGAGGGCGTCGGCCACCACGTCGTCGACGAGGACGGTGTCGGGCCGGGCGTGGGTGGTCAGGCGCGAGGCGATGTTGACGACCTCGCCGTACACGTCGCCGTAGCGGGTGAGCACCGACCCGGCGGCGAGCCCGATGCGGAGCTGGGGCAGGACGTCCTCGGCGCGGACGCGGTCCTGCAGCGCGAGCGCGATCGACGCCGCGGTCGGGGCGTCGTCGGCGACGAACAGCACCTCGTCACCGACCGTCTTGACGATGCGGCCGCGCCCGTCGGCGATCACGTCGGTCGTCGTGGACCCGAACCGCTCGATCATCTCGGAGAGCTCCTCGGGCGAGCGCTTGCGCGTCGTGCGGGTGAAGCCGACCATGTCCGCGAACCCGACGACGAGCGGCCAGGTGTCGCTCCCGTCACCGGGACCGGCGGCGGTGGCCATCATCCGGTGCACGGTGGCGGCGAGGTGGCGGCGCCACACATAGCTCTGCAACTGCTCCAGCGCCGGGATGACGGCGGCCGCGACCTGCAGCGACTCGACGGGCGTGAGGTCCTCGGTGTGCCCCTCCAGTAGTCGGCGCAGCATCCCGACCTGCCACTCCGCGAGCCGCGACATCGACTGGGCGACCGCCCGGGCGACGGCCTCGCGCACCTCCGGTTCCAGCACGCCCGCCTCGGTGAGCCCGGCCATCAGGCGGACCGCGGCGACGTCCTGGTCGGTGAACAGCACCTCGTCGTCGCCGACCTCGGCGAAGCCGAGCGAGCGCCACAGCCTGCGACCCTCGGCGAGGTCGAAGTCGGCCGCCTCGGCCAAACCGGCCCGGGTGTAGCGCCGGGGCGCACCGAGGACGATCTCCTCGATGGCCTCGTCCAGCGGGGCGTCCCCGGCCAGGTGCCGGACGACCGCCCCGTTGAACAGCCGGCCGACGCCCGCGAGGAATCCGCGCCCCGCCACTCAGGTGGTGTGGACGATCAGCACGTCGACGCCCGAGCGGCGCGCGACGTCCGACGGCACCGAGCCGAGGATGCGGCCCGAGAGCGTGTTGAGGCCGCGGTTGCCGACGACGAGCAGGTCGGCGTTCGCGTCGTCGGCGGCCTTGCGCAGCACCTCGACCGGGTTGCCGTCGGCGGCGACGGTGCGGATCTGCTGCGCGCCCGCCGCGACCGCACGCTCCTCGGCGGTGCGCAGCGTCTCCTCGGCCGGGGTCCAGCCGACGACGAGGTACGCCTCGTCCTTCAGCGCGTCCTCGGCGCCGGCGGTGTCGTCGCGGCCGGCCGGGGTGTACGCGCAGACGATGACGAGCTCGGCGCTGCTGTCGGCGGCGACCGACGCGGCGCGGTCGACGGCGGCGAGCGAGGTGTCGGAACCATCGGTGCCGACGACGATGGTGCGGTACGCGGACATGGGGCCTCCGTCTCGGGGGACGCCAGGTTACTCCCGGTAGCACTCGGTTGCCGCACCGGCTCCCTCACCCGATCGGGCCAGTCCCGTCGTTGCTCCGGCGGGGCAGGAAGGCGGGTCCGACCAGCCTGCGGCGCAGCGTCGGGTCGGCGGCCGCGAACAGCGCACCCATCGTCGCGAGCGTGCCCCGCAGGTCGTGACGCCCGGACAGATAGGCGCGGCGATGCCGGTCGGGCAGGGCGAAGAAGACCTCGAAGAAGCCCGGCACCTCATCGGCCGGCATCCGGAGCAGCGCCTCCAACCCGATGCCCCGGACGTGGTGGACCACCCGGGCGGCGGGCGGCCAGACGGTGGCACGGGCGGCCGCCAGCGCGGCGTCCGGGTGGTGCGCGATCGCGCGGGCCACGACGGGGGCGAGGCCCAGCGCCGTGGCCAGGCTGTACCCGCTCGCCGGGTGCACCAGCGGTGCGGCGGCGCCGAAGCCGAGGACGTGCGGCGCGCGGTGCACGGGCCGGTCGAGCGGGAAGGACACCTTCTCCACCGCCGCGTCCGGGGGCGGGACGATCCCGTGGTGGCGCAGGCGGGCCAGCAGCCGCCGGCGCAGGACCGGGAGCGGCAGGCCGGGACGGCGGGCGAGCGAGGTCTCCTCCAGCAGCACCCGGCCGCCGCCGAGCGGGATCGCGTAGAGGAACGTCGGCGGGCCGGGTTCGCCGTGGTCGGGGCGCCAGTCCATGAACAGGGCCTCGCCGGGTGCGACGAGCGGGGCGGCGAGTGGCTCGTCGACGACGACGCCGTACGCGGTCTGCTCGGCCGCCGCCCGGGCGGCGCGCCGGCCCCGCAGCGGCTGCGCGCGCCCGCCCGCGTCGACGACGACCCCGGCCCGCAGCTCCGTGCCGTCGGTGAGCACCGCGGTGCCCGCCGCCGGGGACGCGACCGCGCGCCCGGCCCGGACCCGCACCCCACCGCGGGCCATCCGGGCGTCGAGGTGGGTGCGCAGCGCCGCGACGTCGAGGACGGCGTAGGTGCGGTCGAGCCGGTGCGCGGTGAGCGCGATCGCCCGACCCGCTGCGCGGGCGGCGACGACGTCGTCGGGCAGGTCGGGCAGCTCGTCGGCCCAGACGCCGTAGGTGGCAGGCCATGCCCGGTCGGGCGCGGGATCGAGCAGCGTGGTGCGCAGGCCCAGCGCCCCGCACTCCGCGGCCAGCGCGCGACCCGCCGGGCCGCCGCCGACGACGAGTACGTCGGGGTCCATGCCGCCAGTTCTACCCGTCACCCGTCCACGGCTAGCGTCTGGACCCGTGAGCGATCCGACGGTCCCCGCCCGCACCTCCCGGCGTTCCGGGCCGGGGGAGTCCGGGGCGGGGCTGGCGGCGGGCCCGTTCCGCGTCGACCGCGACCGGATCGTCGCCTCGCCGTTCTTCGCGCGGCTCGCGGGCGTCACCCAGGTCGTCAGCCCGGCGGGGACGGGCCTCGTCGTGCACAACCGGCTGACCCACTCTCTGCAGGTCGCGCAGGTGGCCCGGGCGATCGCGGAGCGGGTCACGGCCGGCTTTCCCGACGCGACGTGCGACCCGGACGTGGTGGAGGCCGCGGCACTGGCCCACGACCTCGGGCACCCGCCGTTCGGGCACCTCGGCGAGCAGGTCCTCGACCGCCTCGCGCGCGAGCGCCTCGGGCTGCCGGACGGCTTCGAGGGCAACGCCCAGAGCTTCCGGATCGTCACCACCATCGACCTGCACGGCCCGACGGGCACCGGCCTCGACCTCACCGCCGCCGTCCGCGCCGCGATCCTCAAGTACCCGTGGACCCGGCGCGGGTACCCTGACCCGCACCCCAGCCGGGCCGCGGTGCCGCCGCGCGGGGGCGGGCCGCTGCCCGGCGAGCCGGCCGCGGGGTCGGCGAAGTTCTCCTGCTACGAGACCGAGCTCGACGACCTGCGCTCCGCCCGTGCCGCGTTCCCGGACACCGGCCCGTGGCGCCAGAGCGTCGAGGCCGCGGTGATGGACACCGCCGACGACGTCGCCTACGCCATCCACGACCTCGAGGACTTCCACCGCGTCGGGGTGCTGCAGCAGGCCGGGGTCGCGGCCGAGCTCGCGGGCTGGCGGCGCCACCGCGGCACGTCCGGACCGGGCGCCGGGCTGGAGGCGCTGCGGCGCCGGCTGGCCGACAAGGACGCCTGGGCCTACGACGACGACCTGTTCGCCGCGGCCGTCGACCGCGTCCGCGACGAGCTGGTCGACGGCCTGCTCGGCGTCGCGTTCGACGGCTCGATGGCCACGGAGCGGGCGGTCGCGGAGTTCTCCGCGCGCTGGACGGCCCGTCTCGCCGGGGGCGTGGTGCTCGATCCCGACCCGCCGGTGCGCTCCGGGCCGGTCGCGCTCGCCGGGCCGCAGTGGCACGAGGTCGCGGTGCTCAAGTTCGTCCACCAGCGGTTCGTGCTCGGTCGCGCCGACCTGGCGTCCTATCAGCGGGGGCAGGGGACGGTCCTCACCGGACTGGTCGGAGCGCTCGCCGACTGGCTCGCCGACGACGACGCACCCCGCCTCCCGCCGCGCCTGCACGACCTGGCGGAGCTGGCCCGCAGCCAGGGGGCACCGCTGGAGCAGGCGCGCGGCCGCGCGGTGATCGACTACACGGCGAGCCTCACCGACGGCCAGGCCGGTGCCCTGCTCGACGTCCTGACCGGGCGCACCGGCCGGATCTGGACCGACGCGGCCGTCCTCTGAGGGCGGCCCGGACGACGGGGGAGGGTCAGACCGAGCCGAGGCTGCCCGTGGCGAGGATCCCGCCGTCGACGCGGACGGTCTCGCCCGTCATCCAGCTCGCGGCGTCGGAGACGAGGAAGCCGACCACGTTCGCGACGTCCTCCGGCTCGCCCAGGCGCTTCATCGGGTACGGGGCGCTGGCCTTCTCCTCGCCCTCCGCGTAGAGCGCGGCCGCGAACTTCGTCTTGACGACGGCGGGCGCCACCGCGTTGACGCGGATCGACGGGCCGAGCTGCCAGGCCAGCTCCTCGGTGAGCCGGATCAGGGCCGCCTTCGACGCGCCGTAGGCCGGGATGACGCCGTTGGAGCGCAGGCCCGCGACCGAGGCGATGTTGACGATCGTGCCGCCGTGCTCGGCCATCCACGCGCGGTAGGCGAGCTGCACGTAGGCGAGCGTGGCGACGACGTTGGTGTCGAAGGTCTTGCTCACCGCGGCGAGGTCGACGTCCATGAGGAAGCCGTAGGTGGGGTTGATGCCGGTGTTGTTGACCAGGATGTCGAGGCGGCCGAAGCGCTCGACCGTCTGCGTGACCGACGCCTCGCGCGACTCCGCGGAGCTCGCGTTCGCCGTGATCGCCAGCACGCGCCCGGCGTCGCCGCCCGCGTGGTCGGCGGCCAGCCTCTCCGCGGCGGTGTTCAGCTCGTCGGGCTTGCGGGCGGTGATCGTCACCGACGCCCCGCGGGTGAGGAGCTCGGCGGCGATCGCGTAGCCGATTCCGCGGCTGGCGCCGGTGACGAGGGCGGCGCGGCCGGTGAGATCAGTCATGCGGCGACCCTACGTCGGGAATCCCGGTGCCCCGGCCGGTACTCTGGTCGCCGTGATCCGGATCGGGTAGCGGCCGTCTTCGGCCCACGTCCCCCGAACCCTGGAGTCCTCTCGTGATCACCGCCACCGACCTGGAACTGCGTGCCGGGTCCCGCATCCTGTTGTCCGGGGCCACGCTGCGCGTGCAGCCCGGTGACCGGATCGGGCTGGTCGGGCGCAACGGCGCCGGCAAGACCACCTCGATGCGCGTGCTGGCGAACGAGGGCGAGCCCTACGGCGGCGGCGTCCACGCCAACAGCCCCGTCGGCTACCTCCCGCAGGACCCCCGCGAGGGCGACCTGCTCGTCACCGCGAAGGACCGCGTCCTCTCGGCCAAGGGCCTCGACGTGATGCTGCGCGAGATGGAGAAGGCGCAGAACGCGATGGCGGAGCTGGTCGACGGTGCGGCCAACGACAAGGCCGTGCGCGACTACGGCCGCATCGAGGAGCGCTTCTCCGCACTCGGCGGGTACGCCGCGGAGAGCGACGCCGCCCGGATCTGCGCGCACCTGGGCCTGCCCGACCGCATCCTCAACCAGCAGATCGCCACGCTCTCCGGTGGCCAGCGCCGCCGGGTCGAGCTCGCGCGCATCCTGTTCTCGGCGACCGACGGCGGCGCGTCGAGCAACACCACGCTGCTGCTCGACGAGCCCACCAACCACCTCGACGCCGACTCGATCACCTGGCTGCGCTCGTTCCTGCAGAACCACGACGGCGGGCTCGTCGTGATCAGCCACGACACCGACCTGCTCGCCGACGTCGTCAACAAGGTGTGGTTCCTCGACGCCACCCGCGGCGAGGTCGACGTCTACAACATGAACTGGAAGCGGTACCAGGAGGCGCGGGCGACCGACGAGAAGCGCCGCCGCCGCGAGCGCGCCAACGCCGAGAAGAAGGCGTCGGTGCTGCACACCCAGGCGCTGAAGATGGGCGCGAAGGCCACCAAGGCCGTCGCCGCGAAGAACATGGCCCGCCGCGCCGACGAGCTGCTGGCCAACCTCGAGCCCGAGCAGCAGCACGACCGCGTCGCGAAGATCCGTTTCCCGGACCCGGCGCCGTGCGGCAAGACCCCGCTCACCGCCGAGGGCCTGAGCAAGGCGTTCGGGTCGCTCGAGGTGTTCACCGGCGTCGACCTCGCCGTCGACCGCGGGGCGAAGGTCGTCGTGCTCGGGCTCAACGGCGCGGGCAAGACCACGCTGCTGCGCCTGCTCGCCGGTACCGAGCGGGCCGACGCCGGCGACGTCAAGCCGGGCCACGGGCTGCGCGTGGGCTACTTCGCGCAGGAGCACGAGACGCTCGACCCCGACGCCACGGTGTGGGAGAACATCCGGCACGCCTCGCCCGACACCGGTGAGCAGCAGCTGCGCACCGTGCTCGGCACCTTCATGTTCTCCGGCGAGCAGCTCCAGCAGCCCGCCGGCACGCTCTCCGGCGGGGAGAAGACCCGTCTCGCACTGGCCGGGCTGGTGTCCAGCGCGGCCAACGTCCTGCTGCTCGACGAGCCCACGAACAACCTCGACCCGGCCAGCCGCGCCCAGGTGCTCGACGCCCTGCGCCGCTTCACCGGGGCCGTCGTGCTGGTCTCGCACGACCCCGGCGCGGTGGAGGCCCTGCACCCCGACAAGGTCATCGTGCTGCCCGACGGCACCGAGGATCTCTGGTCGGCCGAGTACCTGGAACTCGTCCAGTTGGCCTGAACGGGCGATCATGAACCCGCCTGCGCCACCCGAACGCCGGTGTGACCGGGGTCTCGTTGCCCGGGAACGTCGTCCGGGTGACGGGGGAGTGGCGTCGGGGTGACTCCGCGGTGTCGGCCATGCGGAGATGATCACCCGTACGCGTGATCCATTCGGGCGAACCGCTCACCGATCATCAAGTCGATCTCCTTCTCGCGGCCTCTGACCTGGGCGATCATTGCTGCACCGGGGGGCCGGACGAGATCCCCCGCGGGGATCCGCGGGGAGCTAACGAGGAGGCGCGCGTCATGCCCGACCTGAAGAAGGGCGCCCGAATCACGGGTACCCAGCGCGACAAGCTCGCGGGCGATCTGAAGAAGAAGTACGAGAAGGGCGCCAGCATCCGGGCCCTCGCCGAGTCGACCGGCCGTTCCTACGGCTTCGTGCACCGCGTGCTCTCCGAGACCGGGGTCACGCTGCGCGGGCGCGGCGGAGCGACCCGGACCAAGAAGAAGTAGCCCTACTCGGGGGTAGCCTGCCCGGCATGACCCTCGCGGAAACCGACCTGCTGCAGCGCGGCGGCCTGACCCTGGACGTCGTCGGCGCCCGGGCCACGATCACGCTGTCCCGACCCGAGTCGCTCAACTCCCAGACCCCGCACACGTGGGCCGCGCTGGCCGCGGTCGGCGAGTCGCTGTCCGACGACGTGCGGGTGGTCGTCGTGCGTGGACAGGGCCGGGCGTTCTCCGCCGGTCTGGACCGCAGCCTGTTCACGCCCTCGGCCGACGAGCCCGGGATCAGCGCACTGGGCACGATGCCGCCGGAGGAGGCGGACCTGACGATCGCGGGGTACCAGGCCGGGTTCTCGTGGCTGCGCGACCCGGCCCGGGTCACGGTCGCCGCGGTGCAGGGCCACGCGATCGGCGGGGGGTTCCAGCTCGCGCTGGCCTGCGACCTGCGGGTCGTCGCCGACGACGTCCAGTTCTGCATGGCCGAGCCCGCACTGGGCATCGTGCCCGACCTCGGCGGCACCTACCCGCTGGTGCGGGCCGTCGGCTACGCCCGGGCCGTCGAGATCTGCCTGACCGGCCGCCGCGTCGGGGCCGCGGAGTCCGTCGCGCTCGGTCTGGCCCTGCGCTCGGTACCGGCCGGTGAGCTCGACGCCGCCGTCGACGAGCTCGCGACCGCACTGGTCTCCGCCCCGCCGAAGGCCGCCGCGGAGACGCTGCGCCTGCTCTCGGACGTGGCCGACGGCCTGGACCCGGCCGCGGCGCTGGCGGCGGAGCGCCGGGCCCAGATCCGCCGTCTGGGCTCCCTGGCCGCGGGCACCGGCTGACCCCGCGCCGCGCCACCGCGAGGGGCCCCACCCCACCCGGTTGCAGTGGGGTGGCTCCACTCCGACCCGGCTGCAGTGAAGCCACCCCACTGCAGCGCAGGGCGGCGGAGTGCGGCGGGGTGCGGTCGCGGGTGCGGGGCGGGGGAGGTAGGGAGTACAGCAGGGGCGCCGGGTGTTGTGGCTCCGCAGCGCGCACGTCAGGGAGGTGGCCGTGGACCGGCCCGTGGGGATGATGAGCAAGGTCGCGGCCGGGGTGGACGCGCCGCGGTCGGTCGCACCCGGCACGATCCCGCGGATCTGGCGCTTCGCCGCCCCGTACCGCCGGTGGCTGTTCGCGTTCCTGCTGCTCACGGTCGTGATGGCGACGATCGGCGTCGCGACGCCCGTGCTCGCGGGGCAGGTCGTCAACGCGATCGTCGGGGGCGGGACGGCCTCGGCGGCGGCGGCCACCGTCGTCGGGCTGGCGGCGGGCATCGCGGGGCTGGCGATCCTCGAGGCGATCACCGGGCTCGTGTCGCGGTGGTTCTCCTCCCGGATCGGTGAGGGCCTGATCGTCGACCTGCGCAAGGCCGTCTACGCCCACGTCCAGACGATGCCGGTCGCCTTCTTCACCCGCACCCGCACCGGCGCGCTGGTCAGCCGGCTCAACAACGACGTCATCGGCGCCCAGTCGGCGATCACCTCGACGCTGGCCACCGTGCTGTCCAACTCGATCCAGCTCGCCCTCGCGCTCGGCGTCATGCTCACCCTCGCCTGGCAGGTCACGCTGCTGGCCCTGCTGCTGCTCCCGATCTTCGTGCTCCCGGCCCGGCGGATGGGGCGCACCATCGCCGACCTGCGCCGCGAGTCCGCCGACCTCAACGCGGGCATGGGCTCGCAGATGACCGAGCGGTTCTCCGCTCCGGGGGCGACGCTCGTCAAGCTGTTCGGGCGGCCGGAGGAGGAGGCCGCCGACTTCGGGGTGCGCGCCGAGCGCGTCCGCGACATCGGGGTGCGCACCGCGATGGTCTCGCGCGTGTTCGTCACCGCGCTGTCGCTGGTCTCCGCACTGGCGCAGGCCCTGGTCTACGGGCTGGGCGGCTACCTCGCGGTCACCGGGCAGATCGAGCCGGGCACGGTCGTCACCCTCGCGTTGCTGCTCACCCGCCTCTACACGCCGATGACGGCACTGGCGAACGCGCGCGTCGACGTGATGACGGCGCTCGTGTCGTTCGAGCGGGTGTTCGAGGTGCTCGACCTGGCGCCGATGATCCGCGAGCGGCCCGACCCGACGCCGCTGCCCGACGGCCCGGTCACCGTCGCCCTGCGCGACGTCCGCTTCGGCTACCCGAGCGCGGAGCAGGTGTCGCTCGCGTCGCTGGAGGAGGTCGCGGTGCTGGACCAGCGGCCCAGCGAGGAGGTGTTGCACGGCGTCGACCTGGAGGTGGGGGCCGGGCAGCTGCTCGCGCTCGTCGGGTCGTCCGGGGCGGGGAAGTCCACGATCGCCTCGCTCGTGCCGCGGCTCTACGACGTCGACTCCGGGTCGGTGACGCTGTCCGGCGTCGACGTGCGCGACCTGGCCTTCGCCGATCTGCGCGGCGCGGTCGGCGTCGTCACCCAGGACGGGCACCTGTTCCACTCCTCGATCGCGGAGAACCTGCGCTACGCCAAGCCGGACGCCACCGACGCCGAGATCGTCGAGGCCCTGCGCCGCGCGCGGCTCGGCGAGCTGTTCGAGAGCCTGCCCGACGGGCTCGACACGGTGGTGGGGGAGCGTGGCTACCGCCTGTCCGGCGGCGAGCGCCAGCGCCTGACGATCGCGCGGCTGCTGCTGGCCCGCCCGCGCGTGGTGATCCTCGACGAGGCCACGGCGCACCTGGACTCCGAGTCGGAGTCGGCGGTGCAGGAGGCGCTGGTGGAGGCCCTGTCGGGGCGCACGGCGATCGTCATCGCGCACCGGCTCTCCACGGTGCGCCGCGCCGACACGATCGCGGTCGTCGAGCACGGGAGGGTCGTGGAGAGCGGCTCCCACGACGAGCTGATCGCCGCGGGCGGCCGGTACGCGGTGCTGCACCGGACGCAGTTCGCGCAGCAGCCCGACCCTGACCTGCCCGACGGCGGGATCGAGTGCGGCATCGACGGCTGCACCGTGCGGCACAGCGAGGGGCACTTCGTCGGCTGAGGCCCGCGCACGGGCCGCGTCAGCGGCGCACGGCGGTCTCCACCAGGTCGAGCACCGGGCCGAGGTCGTCTGCGGACAGGCCCATCGCGAGGTGCGACACCAGGCCCTCCATCACCAGCTCCAGGTACTGTGCGAGCACCGCGACGGGCACGTCGTCGCGCACCGCCCCGGCCCGGGCCTGGCGCTCCAGGCGGGCGCGGGTGGCGCGGGTCAGGGCCGCGGAGTGGGCGCTCCAGCGCTCGCGGAACTCCGGCTCGGTGCGCAGCCGCCGCGAGACCTCCAGCCGCGTACCGAGCCAGCTGCGCTCGTCGACGGGGTCGGCCAGGAGGTTGCGCATGACCTGCACCAGGCCGTCGGCGGCGACGACGTCGGCCATCCGCTCGGCGTCCTGCTCGGCCAGCGCCAGGAACAGGGCGTCCTTGTCGCGGAAGTAGTGGAAGATCGCGCCGCGGGACAGGCCGGTGGACTGCTCCAGCCGCCGAACGGTGGCGCCCTCGTAGCCGTGCCGCGCGAAGCAGGTGCGGGCCCCGTCGAGGATCTCCTGACGCCGCGCCGCGAGCTGGTCGGTGCTGACGCGGGGCATCGCACCAGGATAGCCACCCAGACGTACGTACGGCTTGGGAAGGATGTCACGTGTTCGTTCGTCGCAGAGCCCCTGCGCGGCGCCCGGTGCGCGGGTAGCGTCGTTCCGCGTGAGTCAGGACGTGTCCTCCGGGATCGACGAGGCGAGGGAAGCCGATCCGGTTCGTCCGGATGCGGGTCCGTCGGTGCTGCACGACTGCGCCGACGCCGAGGCCTACGTCGCGTCGGTCTGTTTCAAGCACGGCCCGCCGCGGCTGATCGGCGTCGAGCTCGAATGGCTGCTGCACCGCAGGGCGGTGCCGGACGCCGCGGCCGACGTCGCAGGCCCCCGTGTCACAGGCCCCCGTGTCACAGGCCCGGATGTCGCGGGTCCCGACCTCGACACTCTCGTGGCCGCACTCGGCCCGCACGCCCCCACCACGCTCGATCCCGGTTCACCGGCCCGCCCGCTCCCGGCCGGCTCCACCGTCACCGTCGAGCCGGGCGGCCAGGCCGAGCTGGCCAGCCCGCCGTTCCCCGCCCTCCCCGCCCTCCTGCGCGCGATCCGCACCGACAGCGCGGCGCTGCTGGGCCGTCTCGCCGCCCACGGGATGGCGCCCCACTCCCGGGCCGCCGACTCGTGGCGCCCGCCCGTGCGCCTGCTGCAGGCGCCGCGCTACCGCGCGATGGAGCAGTCCTTCGACCGCATCGGCCCCTACGGCCGCAGTGCCATGTGCTCCACCGCCGCCGTGCAGGTCTGCCTCGACACCGGGGAGGGTGCCGACGTGGCCCGCCGCTGGGCGGCCGTGCACGCCGTCGGGCCGGTGTTGCTCGCCGCGTTCGCGAACTCGCCCGTCATGCACGGGCGGCGCACGGGCTGGAAGTCGTCGCGCTGGGCCGCGTGGCAGGCGTGCGACCCGGCGCGCACCGGTCCGCCGCCGCTGCACGACACCGACCCCGACGTCGACCCGGCCCCGGGGTGGGCGCGGCGCGTGCTGGCGAGCCCGTTGCTGTGCGTCCGCGGCGCGGACGTGTGGACGGTGCCCCGCGGCGTCACCTTCGGGGACTGGGTGAACGGTGCGCTGCCCACCCCGCCCACCACCGCCGACCTCGACTACCACGTCTCCACGCTGTTCCCGCCGGTCCGCCCGCACGGGTTCCTGGAGATCCGCTATGTCGACGCCCAGGCGGGCGACGGGTGGGCCCTGCCCACCGCGGTGCTCGCCGCGGCCCTCGCCGACCCGGCCACCGTCGACCGGGTGCTGGAGCTGTGCGAGCCCGCCCGCGGGCGCTGGGTCTCCGGTGCCCGCCACGGCCTGGAGGACCGTGTTCTGGCCCGCGCGGCCGCCGGGGTGTTCACCCTCGCGCTGGAACGGCTACCCGGTCTCGGCGCGCCCGACTGGGTGCTCGACGCGCTCGCGACCACGACCGAGCGCCACGTGCTCCGCGGACTGTGCCCCGCCGACGACCCGGCTCCCGGCGACCGCGACGCCGTCACCGCCCCCCGTCTCGAACCGGGGATCCCGGAAGGAGAGACCGAATGAGCAGCACCCTCACCGAGGACGGCGACCCCGAGGCCCTGCGCACCCGGGTGGCCGACCTGCTCGCCGCCTCCCGCGCCCGGAGCACCGCGCTCACCGACGTCGTCGACGAGTCCGATCTCGTGGCCCAGCACTCCCCGCTGATGTCGCCGCTGGTCTGGGACCTCGCGCACATCGGCAGCCAGGAGGAGCTGTGGCTGGTCCGCGACGTCGGCGGCCGCGAACCGCTGCGCCCCGAGATCGACGGCCTCTACGACGCGTTCCAGCACTCCCGCGCGAGCCGCGTCGAGCTGCCGCTGCTCACCCCGGCCGAGGCCCGCACCTACGTCGCCGAGGTCCGCGACAAGGCCCTCGACGCGCTGGGCCGCAGCCCGCTGACCGGGCGCCGCCTGGAGCGCGACGGGTTCGCGTTCGGGATGATCGTGCAGCACGAGCAGCAGCACGACGAGACGATGCTCGCCACCCACCAGCTCCGCGTCGGCGCCCCCGTCCTGCACGCGCCCGCCCCACCCGCCGGGTCCCCGCTGCCGGCCCGCGAGGTGTTCGTGCCGGGCGGCCCGTTCGAGATGGGCACCTCGGTCGAGCCCTGGGCCCTGGACAACGAGCGCCCCGCCCACACCGTCGACGTCGGCGCGTTCTGGATCGACACCGCACCCGTCACCAACGGCGCGTACGCCGAGTTCGTCGACGCCGGTGGCTACGACGACCCGCGCTGGTGGAGCGACGCCGGCTGGCGCCACCGCGTCGGCGCGGGCCTGGCCGCGCCGCAGTACTGGGAGCGCGATCCCGCCGGCACCTGGTTCCGCGACCGCTTCGGGGTCCTCGCACCGATCGTCCCGGACGAGCCGGTGGTGCACGTCTGCTTCCACGAGGCCGCCGCGTACGCCCGCTGGGCCGGCAAGCGGCTGCCCACCGAGGCGGAGTGGGAGAAGGCCGCCCGTCACGACCCGGCCACGGGCCGCACGCGGCGCTACCCCTGGGGCGACGACGAGCCGACGGCGGAGCACGCCAACCTCGGCCAGCGCCACCTGCAGCCCGCCCCGGTCGGCGCGTATCCGCGGGGGGCGTCGCCGCTGGGGGTGCACCAGCTCGTCGGCGACGTGTGGGAGTGGCTCGACACCGGGTTCCACCCGTACCCGGGCTACGAGACGTTCCCGTACCCGGAGTACTCCGAGGTGTTCTTCGGCGGCGACTACCGGATGCTGCGCGGCGGCTCCTTCGGCACCGACCCGTCGGCGCTGCGGTCGACGTTCCGCAACTGGGACCACCCGGTCCGCCGGCAGATCTTCTCCGGCTTCCGCTGCGCCCGGGACGCCTCCGGGCGCGACGCCGCCGAGCGGGGCGCCTGACGGGGTGTGCCGACATCTGGCCTACGTCGGGCCACCGGTGACGCTGTCGTCGCTGGTCCTCGACGCACCGCACTCGCTGCGGCACCAGTCCTACGCGCCCGCCGACATGCGCGGCGGGGGCACCGTGAACGTCGACGGGTTCGGGGCGGGCTGGTACCCCGAGCCGGGTGGTGACGCCCTGCGCTACCGCACGTCGGTGCCGATCTGGGCCGACGACTCGTTCGCGGCCCTCGCCGCAGCCACCCGGACCGGGGCACTGCTCGCCGCGGTCCGGTCGGCCACCACGGGGATGCCGGTCACGCCGAGCGCCAACGCCCCCTTCGTCGACGGGCGGTGGCTGTTCAGCCACAACGGCCGCGTCGCGGGCTGGCCGGACGCCGTGGCCGCGCTGGCGGGCGGGCTGCCGGTCACCGACCTGCTCACCCTCGACGCCCCGACCGACGCCGCACTGCTGTGGGCCCTGGTCCGGCGGCGGCTGCGCGCGGGCGAGGACCCGGCCGCGGTGCTCGCCGGCACCGTCACCGCGGTCGGCGCGGCGGCACCGGGATCGCGGCTCAACCTCCTGCTCACCGACGGTGCGACGGTCTGGGCCACCGCCTGGGACCACGCGCTGTCGGTACGGGTCGACGACGGTTCGGTGCTCGTCGCGTCCGAACCGCTCGACGACCACCCCTCCTGGACCGGGGTGCCCGACCGGCACCTGGTGGTGGCCCGCCCGGGTCGGCACCGCCTGGAACCGCTTCTGACGACAACGGGAGTCCGATGAGTGCCCAGCACGCCCTGCTCGACGTCCACCTCACCGACGGCGACGCCGACCGCGCCCTGCGCGCCGACGCCGCCGCCGGCCTGACCGCCGTGCCGAAGTCGCTGCCGCCCAAGTGGTTCTACGACGCCCGGGGGAGCGCCCTGTTCGAGGACATCACCGAGCTCCCCGAGTACTACCCGACCCGCACCGAGGCGGCACTGCTCGCGCAGAGCGTCGACGAGATCGTGGTGGCCTCCGGCGCGCAGACGCTCGTGGAGCTGGGGTCGGGGTCGTCGTCGAAGACGCGGCTGCTGCTCGACGCGTTCGGGCGCACCGGCTCGCTGCGCCGGTACGTGCCGCAGGACGTCAGCGAGTCGGCGCTGCGCCTGGCGTTGGACGCGCTCGCCGTCGAGTACCCGGACCTGGAGCTGCACGGGGTCGTCGGCGACTTCACCAAGCACCTCGACCGGCTCCCGCGCGGGGGCAGGCGGATGGTCGCGTTCCTCGGGGGCACGATCGGCAACCTCACCCGCGACGAGCGCTACGCCTTCCTCGCGCAGCTCCGCGGGGTGCTGGAGCCGGGGGAGCAGCTGCTGCTGGGCACCGGGCTGGTCGTCGACGAGTCGGTGATGGTGCCCGCCTACGACGACGCGGCGGGAGTCACCGCGGAGTTCAACCGCAACGTGCTGCACGTGCTCAACCGCGAGCTGCGCGCCGACTTCGACGTGGAGGCGTTCCGGCACCGGGCGCTGTGGGACGCGGAGAACAGCTGGATCGAGATGCGGCTGGTCGCGCAGCGGGCGATGACGGTGCGGGTCGCGGAGCTCGACCTGACCGTCGAGTTCGCGCAGGGCGAGGAGATGCGCACCGAGATCTCCACGAAGTTCCGGCCCGACGGCGTGGCCGAGGCGCTGGAGGCCACGGGTTACGAGGTGACCCGTACCTGGACCGACGAGGACGCCCGCTTCGCCCTGACGCTGGCCACCGCCGTCTGATCCCGGGCAGGATCTCCCGCGTGAGCACCGACTGGCGAGACGACGGCGTCCGGGTGATCCCCCCGGACGCCCTCGACACCAACACCCCGCAGACCCCCGGCATGCACCGGGCCGCCGCCGTGACCCACGCGCGGGCCGGCGCGGAGAAGCTGTGGGCGGGCACCGTCACCATCCACCCCGGTGCCCGCACCGGCGCGCACCACCACGGTGAGCTGGAGAGCGTCATCTACGTGGTGCGCGGCCGGGCGCGGATGCGCTGGGGCGCGAACCTGGAGTTCGTCGCCGAGGCCGGCCCGGGCGGGTTCATCTTCGTGCCACCCTGGGTGCCGCACCAGGAGATCAACGCGCTCGACGACGAGCCGCTCGAGTGCGTCCTGACCCGCAGCGGACAGGACCCGGTGGTGGTCAACCTCGACGTCACCGGCGTCGCCGATCCGGAGCACGTGCCCTGGATCGACCCACTGCACCGGGCCTGACCGACCGCGTCCCGCCGTCGGCCGGCGTCATCCAGAAGTCAACGACTCATTGACGCCGTCGTTCCGGCATCGAATCGATGACGCCCGGGGTCGGGCCCGGCCCGGTCGTTCAGGCACGGACCGCGGGCTCGGAGTAGTCGGGCAGCTCGATGGCGTCGGCCTTGGCGAACTGCCGCTCCAGCAACGGCCGTATCGGCCACCGGGTCATGGCCCGCATCAGCGTCGCCTGCCCGCGGATCGCGAACCGGCCGCGCGGGGCGTACCCGCCGACCCCGCCGGGCGGCAGCGTCTGGGCCTGCGCGACGTAGGGTCGCAGCACCTGCTCGTAGCGGTCGAAGGCGACGCGGTGGTCCCCGCCCGCCGCGCCGAGCTCGCCCGCCAGCACGTACGCCCCGACCAGGGCGAGGCTCGTGCCCAGCCCGGTCAGGGGAGTGGGGCAGTAGCCCGCGTCGCCCAGCAGGACCACGCGCCCGCGCGACCAGCGGGGGAGGTGGACCTGCGAGACGGCGTCGACGGCGAGGTCCGGGGCGTGCCGCATCGCCTCGACCAGCCAGCCGGCCCGCCACCCCACGCCGGCGAACCGGGAGGCGAACTCGTCGACCCACTCCGCGGGGTACCGACGGTCGGTCACGGTGCGGGGGTGGGTGTCGGTCCGGAAGCTCAGCCCGGCCTTCGTCTCGTGCGGCAACCGTCCCGGCCGCAGCGACGCGACGAGGCCGCCGGGGGCGTGGTGGGTGAGGTACCAGCCGTCCAGGTCGGGTGCGGCGGGGGCGGTGAACCAGGCGGTGCGGCACCCCAGCGGCCGGATGCCGCCGGGTCCGAACGCCAGCGTGCGGACCGCCGAGTGCAGACCGTCGGCGCCGACGACGAGTCCGAACCGGCGCCGCGGCGCGTGCTCGAACGTGACGACGACACCGTCGGCGTCCTCGTCGAGCGCGGTGACCGTGTCGCCGTGCAGGTGCTCGACGTCGGTGGCGGCACCGGCCAGCACGGCCGCGAGGTCGCCGCGCAGGATCTCGAACTCCGAGACGATGCCCTCGCCGCCGAACGCCTCGACGGGCATCCGCGCGGTCACCCGCCCGCCGGCGTCGACCCAGGCGATGCCGCGCTGGTCGAGCGTGAGGTCGCGGATGCGGTCGGCGAGTCCCATCCGGGCGACGACGGTGCGTCCCGCGCCGCGCAGGTCGACGGCCTGTCCGCCGGTGCGCGGTGTGGTGGCGCGCTCCACGACGGTGACGCGGAACCCGTGCCGGCGGAGCCAGTGGGCGAGGGCGGGGCCGGCGATCCCGCCGCCCGAAATGAGGATGTCGGTGTTCTGCATGGAACGTAACGTACGACGTACACGGTGTTCTATCAACGATGAATTCCCAGCTCAGAGTAGTGATCGTACTAGTGCACTGGCCCTCGGCGGGGAACTGCTGTACTAGTACAGGGGTGACGACGAGCGGTTCTGCGGCCATCACCGGGGAGCTGCGCAGGCGGATCCTGTCCGGCGAGCTGGCGCCGGGGGAGCGGGTGCCGTCGACGCGGGCGATCACGCGCGAGTGGGGGGTCGCCATCGCCACGGCGAGCCGGGTCCTCGCGGCGCTGCAGGCGGAGGGGCTGGTGCGGGCGGTCCCGGGGGTCGGCACGGTCGTCGCCGATCCCGTCGACCCGTCGGTCCCCGTCGTGCCGACCGTCGCCGCGCCACCGTGGTCCCGGTCGCGGGTGCCCGCCGTCGACCGGGCGGTGTCGGAGCAGGTGCTCACACCCGCGCGGATCGTCGCGGCCGCGACGCGGGTGGCCGACGTCGAGGGCCTCGCCGCGCTGTCGATGCGCCGGGTCGCGGCGGACCTCGGGGTCGTGCCCATGGCGCTCTACCGGCACGTGAGCGACAAGGACGACCTCGTCGTGCGGATGCTCGACGACGCGCTGGGGGAGTGGCGCCCGCCGTCGGAGGTCCCGGCCGGGTGGCGCCCGTGCGTCGAGCTCGCCGTGCGGGCGCTCTGGGCGGCGTTCCGGCGCCATCCCTGGCTGGCGCAGGCGCTGTCGATCACACGTCCGCAGCTGATCCCGGCGGGCATGGCGTACTCGGAGTGGGTGCTCGCGGCGTTCGACGGGTACCTGGAGTCCGCGGAGGCGTTCGACGTCCACCTCACCCTGATCAACTTCGTGCGGGGAACGGCGGTCGGCCTGGAGTCCGAGCGCGACGCCGAGGCCGTCTCCGGTCTCGACAGCGAGGAGTGGCTGGCCGAGCAGGAGCCCGCGCTGCACGCGGTCGTGGCGTCCGGGCGCTTCCCGCACCTGCAGCGGATGGTCGCCCAGGGCTACGACGTGGACGTCGACGCGCTGTTCGAGCGCGGGCTGCGCCTGCTGCTCGACGGGCTCGCGGTGCAGCTCGACCTCGCCGCCGATGCCGGCCGCACCGCGGCCCCGCCCTGGGCGCGGGCCTGAGGCTCAGCCGACGGCGGCCTGCACCAGCAGGGCGACGGCTCCGGCGGCGGCCAGGCCCACGACCGCGGGACGGGTCCAGCCGCGGTCGAGCAGGGGGCGGGCGGGGCCGGACAGGGTGAACCCGGCGAGCATGGGCACGAGGAGCAGCGCACCGGCGGTCAGGGCGTGGGCGGTGACCTGGCCGGCGAGGGCGAGCGCGCCGATCGAGAGCAGCGTGCCGGCGGTGAAGTAGGCGGCGAGGGTGGAGCGGACGCGGGGGCCGGTGGCGTCCTGGTAGAGCAGGGCGACCGGCGGGCCGCCGATGGAGGACGCCGTGCCGCCCGCCCCGGACACCAACCCGGCGACGAGCAGGGCCGGCGCGGTCGGGCGGGGCCGCCAGTGGATCACCGAGAGCCCCGCGCACACCAGCACGGTCACCCCGACGACGGCGACGAACGCCCGCGGCGGCAGCGTCGACACGGCGAGTACCCCGATCCCGATGCCGGGCAGCCGCCCGAGCAGGGCCCAGCCGACGCCGCGCCAGTCGGTGTCGCCGAACTCGCGGCGCAGGGTCAGCAGGGCGTGGACCGCGGTGATCATCAGGAGCGGCACGGGGACCAGCGCCGGGTCGAGGATCGCGAGCAGGGGGGCGGCGACCAGGGCCAGCCCGAACCCGACCGTCCCCTGGACCAGAGCCCCGACCGCCACCACGAGCCCCGCCACGACGATCACCACGCCCGCACCGTAGCCGTTCGCCTTCGTTGTCAATCAAACATTGACGCCTTCGAACCGGCAATGAATCGACGACAACCGAACCGCGCCCGGACGGCGAACGGCCGCCGCTCCGGCAGGGGAGCGGCGGCCGTCGGGTCGAGCGGGGAGGGACTAGCTGCGCAGCATGCCGCGCAGCACGTACTGCAGGATCCCGCCGTTGCGGTAGTAGTCGGCCTCACCGGGGGTGTCGATGCGGACGACCGCGTCGAACTCGACGGTCGTGCCGTCGGTCTTCGTGGCCGTCACCGCGACGGTCCGGGGGGTGGAGCCGTCGTTGAGCGCGGTGATACCGGCGATGTCGAAGGTCTCCGTGCCGTCCAGGTGCAGCGACGACGCCGACTCGCCCGCCGGGAACTGCAGCGGGATGACGCCCATGCCGATCAGGTTCGACCGGTGGATGCGCTCGAAGGACTCCACGATCACGGCCTTGACGCCGAGCAGCGCGGTGCCCTTCGCCGCCCAGTCGCGCGAGCTGCCCGAGCCGTACTCCTTGCCGCCGAGCACCACCAGCGGCGTGCCGGCGGCGGCGTAGTTCTGCGCGGCGTCGTAGATGAAGGACTGCGGGGCGTCGTCCTGGGTGAAGTCGCGGGTGTAGCCGCCGCTGACGTCGTCGAGCAGCTGGTTCTTCAGCCGGATGTTCGCGAACGTGCCGCGGATCATGACCTCGTGGTTGCCGCGCCGGGAGCCGAAGGAGTTGAAGTCGGCCTTCTCGACGCCGTTCTCGGTGAGGTACTGCGCCGCGGGCGTGCCGGGCTTGATGGCGCCGGCGGGGGAGATGTGGTCGGTGGTGACCGAGTCGCCCAGCAGGGCCAGCACGCGGGCACCGGAGATGTCGGCGACCGGCGACGGCTCGGTGTCCATCCCCTCGAAGTACGGGGGCTTGCGGACGTAGGTCGACTGCGGGTCCCAGTCGAAGGTCTTGCCCTCCGGCGTGGGCAGCGACTTCCAGCGCTCGTCGCCCGCGAAGACGTCGGCGTAGTCCTTGGTGAACATCTCCTGGCTGATCGAGTTGTCGATCGTCTCCTGGACGTCGGTCGCCGACGGCCAGATGTCGCGCAGGTACACGTCGGTGCCGTCGGGCGAGGTGCCCAGCGGCTGGTTCTCGAAGTCGAAGTCCATCGTGCCCGCGAGGGCGTAGGCGATGACCAGCGGCGGCGAGGCCAGGTAGTTCATCTTGACGTCCGGGTTGATCCGGCCCTCGAAGTTGCGGTTGCCCGACAGCACGCTCACGACCGTCAGGTCGGCCTCGTTGACCGCGGCCGAGATCTCGTCCGAGAGCGGGCCGGAGTTGCCGATGCAGGTGGTGCAGCCGTAGCCGACGAGGTGGTAGCCCAGCTTCTCCAGGTACGGCCAGAGGCCGGCCTTCTCGTAGTAGTCGGTGACGACCTTCGACCCCGGCGCCATCGACGTCTTGACCCACGGCTTGACCGTCAGGCCGCGGTCGACGGCGTTCTTCGCGAGCAGCGCCGCGCCGAGCATCACCGACGGGTTCGAGGTGTTGGTGCAGCTGGTGATCGAGGCGATCACGACGGCGCCGTGGTCGAGCACGAACTCGCCTCGGCTCTCCGAGCGCACGGTCGTGGGCTTGGTCGGGCGGCCGTCGCAGCCGTCGGCGGCGGAGAACACGACGGGCTTCTCGGCGTCGTCGTCGGCGAAGGACAGGCTGGGGGAGTCGCTGGCCGGGAAGGACTCCTCGACCGACTCGTCGACCTTCGTCTCCGGTGCGGCGGCCTCGCCGCCGACGTAGTCGTGGATCGACTTGCGGAACGCCGACTTCGCGTCGGTGAGCTCGATGCGGTCCTGCGGGCGCTTCGGGCCGGCGATCGACGGGACGACCGTGGACAGGTCGAGCTCGAGGGTCTCGGAGAACACCGGCTCGCGGCTCGGGTCGTGCCACAGGCCCTGCTCGCGGGCGTAGGCCTCGGTGAGCTCGAGCTGCTCGGCCGGGCGGCCGGTCAGCTTCATGTAGCGGATGGTCTCGTCGTCGATCGGGAAGATCGCGGCGGTGGAGCCGAACTCCGGGCTCATGTTGCCGATGGTGGCGCGGTTGGCCAGCGGCACCGCTCCGACGCCCTCGCCGTAGAACTCCACGAACTTGCCGACGACGCCGTGGCGCCGCAGCATCTCGGTGATCGTCAGCACGACGTCGGTGGCGGTGGCTCCGGCGGGGATCTCGCCGACGAGCTTGAAGCCCACGACCTTCGGGATGAGCATCGAGACGGGCTGGCCGAGCATGGCCGCCTCGGCCTCGATGCCGCCGACGCCCCAGCCCAGCACACCCAGGCCGTTGACCATCGTGGTGTGGCTGTCGGTGCCGACGAGCGTGTCGGGGTAGGCCTGGCCGCCGCGGGTCATGACCACGCGCGCGAGGTGCTCGATGTTGACCTGGTGCACGATGCCGGTGCCGGGCGGGACGACCTTGAACTCGTCGAAGGCGCCCTGGCCCCAGCGCAGGAACTGGTAGCGCTCCTTGTTGCGGCTGTACTCGAAGTCGACGTTGCGCTCGAACGCGTCCGGGGTGCCGAACACGTCGATGATCACCGAGTGGTCGATGACCAGCTCGGCCGGGGCGAGCGGGTTGACCTTCGACGGGTCCCCGCCCAGCTCCGTGACGGCCTCGCGCATGGTGGCGAGGTCGACGACGCACGGCACGCCGGTGAAGTCCTGCATGATCACCCGGGCCGGGGTGAACTGGATCTCGGTGTCCGGCTCGGCCGACGGGTCCCACCCGGCGAGCGCGCGGATGTGGTCGGCGGTGACGTTGGCGCCGTCCTCGGTGCGGAGCAGGTTCTCCAGCAGCACCTTGAGGCTGAACGGGAGCTTCTCGGACCCCTCGACGGCGGAGAGCCGGAAGATCTCGTGCTCGGCGCCGCCGGCCTGGATGGTCCCTCTCGCTCCGAAGCTGTCGGTGCTGGCCACTGATGTCCTCCTGCGGTGGTGGGCGCGGGTTCGTCGGAGTCTCGCCTACTGCACCCGTGGCGTGTACGAGACCCCTCTCCCCCCAAATAGTACGCTTGTCCGGTTAAATGGTCAGCGTGAGGTCCGCCCCATGGGGGGAGTTCGGGTCACGCCCGCGCGTGGCAACCCGACGGCGGGCCCCGGTGATGGCACAGTCGCCCCGTTCGGTCGGGTGATCAAGAAGGGCTGTCGGGGTGCGCGGATCCGTGCGGGTGGTCGTCGTGCTGTTGCTCGTCGCCCTGCTGGGGGGGACGTCGCCCGCGTTCGCCCAGCCGCCGCCGCCGCCCAACCCCAGCGACGACGAGCTGAGCTCCAGCCAGCAGGCCGTGCAGGACCGGGCGGCCGAGGTCGGTTCGCTCACCAACCGCCTCGCCGAGCTGGACGCGCAGGCCGACGACCTGGCCGTGGAGCTGGTCGGGCAGCGCGAGAACGCCGAGGCGGCGTTCGCCGACCTGGAGGTCGCGCAGGGCGCGGCCGCCGACGCCGGGCAGCGCGCCGAGGCCGCACGCGTCGCCACCGACGCCGCCACGGTCGCGATCGACCAGGCCAGGGCCCGCCTCGACGACTTCGTCACCGCGACCTACCAGGAGGGCCTCGACACCGGCCCCCTCGGACTGCTGACCTCCTCGGAGACGCCCGAGGAGCTCGTCGCGCGCGTCGAGTTCACCGACCTCCTCGCCCGCGCGCAGCTCGCCGCGCAGGACGGGCTGGAGCGCGCCCGCGTCGACAAGGCCAACGCCGACTCCACCGCCCGCGCCCTGCTCGAGGAGGCGCAGGCCCGCGAGGCCGAGGCCGCGCGGGCCAAGGAGAGTGCCGACGCCGCATACGCCGCCGCCGACGCCGCGGCCACCGCCCAGGCGTCGCTGCTCGCCGGGGTGCAGGCCGAGCGCGCACAGGTCCAGGCCCTTCTCGACGCCGCGGAGTCCTCCGACGCCGGGCTCCGTGACCAGCGCGCCCGCTACGACGAGTGGCAGCGGGTACTGGCCGAGCAGGAGGCGGCCCGGCAGCGTGCCGAGCGGCAGGCCGCGGCGGCGCGCGAGGAGGCGTCGTCCTCGTCCTCGGTCGCCGCCCCGCCCCGCGCCGGCGCGGGATCCGTGCAGCGGGTGATCGACCGGGCGGTGTCGCAGATCGGCGTGCAGTACGTCTGGGGCGGGGGCAACGGCCGCGGCGCCACCACCGGCATCCCCGGGCCCGCGGGCGACCCGGGCAACCGCGTCGGCTTCGACTGCTCCGGCCTGATGCTCTACGCCTTCAACGGCGCGGGCGTGTCCCTGCCGCGGGTGAGCCGCAACCAGTTCAACTCCGGGCGCCGGGTCCCGATCTCCCAGCTGCAGCCCGGGGACATGGTGTTCTACAAGAAGGGCCGCGCGCCGATCCACCACGTCGCCATGTACATCGGCGACGACCGGATGATCGAGGCCCCGTACACCGGGTCCGAGGTCCGGATCGTGCCGCTGCGCCGCAAGGACCTGGTGCCCGAGGCCGCGCGCGTCCTCTAGGCCCTCAGACCTGGACCGGGACGCGCGGCGCGTGCTCCCAGAGCATCCACGGCCGGTGACCGGACTGGTAGGACCGCTCCAGGGCGTTGCGCTCCTTCGCCGTGTCCGCCGACTGCCAGAAGCCGCGGTGGCGGTGGGCCGTCATCCGTCCCTCCCGGGCCAGCGGCGTGCACGCGTCGGCGATCAGGTCGCCGCCCTCGGGCAGGTAGTCGAAGATCTCCGGCCGCAGGACGAAGTAGCCGCCGTTCTCCCACAGCGGCATCTCCTGCAGCGGGCTGATGGCGGTGATCCGGTCGTCCTCGCCGATGCCGACGCAGTGGAACGCGGGCTGCGGGGGCACCGCGAGCAGCCTGCCGACCGCGTCGGAGGCGGCGAAGTCGTCGACCATCGCGTCGAGGTCGAGGTCGGTGAGGACGTCGGCGTAGTTGGCCAGGAACATCTCCTCGCCGTCGACGTGCTCGCGGACCCGGCGCAGGCGCTCGCCGATGGGCGAGTCGAGACCCGTGTGGGCGAAGGTGATCGTCCAGTCCTTGATGTCGGACCCGAGCAGCTCGACCTTGCCGCCGTGCATGACGAAGTCGTTGGACGCCGTCTCGGAGTAGTTCAGGAAGTAGTCCTTGATGTGGTCGGCGCCGTAGCCCATGCAGAGTACGAAGTCGGTGTGGCCGAAGTGCGCGTAGTACCGCATGACGTGCCAGATCAGGGGACGCGGGCCGACGCGGTGCATCGGCTTGGGCAGGTCCGACACCCCGTCGCGCATCCGCATGCCGTAACCACCGCAGAACAGGACGACCTTCACGTCGGAACCTCCCGTTGTGTCCGTGTTGCCGTGTCTCCTCCAACGAGGGACACCCATCCAGGTGACGCACCGCGTTCTTCCGGCTACCCGCTGCGCCGCGCTCGGCCCCTGCTCCGGCGTCGCGGCGCAGCCGGCGCCCAGGACCGGCCGGCCGGCCGGGACCACGCTGCGCCGGGGGCCATCGGCTCAGCGTCCTGCACCTGTCGCGATCTCGTGGGAGGGGTTCACCGGCTTCTCACCGGGCCCGGTGTTGGATGGTCGGGTGACCGCCCCGGATCCCGCTCCCACCAGCCCCGCCCACGAGGGCGAGCGCCTCGAGCGCGTCGTCCTGGAGATCAAGCGGGTGATCGTCGGACAGGACCGGCTCGTCGAGCGGATGCTCGTCGGCCTGCTCGCCAAGGGGCACCTGCTGCTCGAGGGCGTGCCCGGCGTCGCGAAGACCCTGGCCGTCGAGACCGTCGCGAAGGTCGTCGGGGGGTCGTTCTCCCGCCTGCAGTTCACCCCCGACCTGGTCCCCGCCGACATCCTCGGCACCCGGATCTACCGGCAGGGGCGCGAGGAGTTCGACGTCGAGCTGGGCCCGGTCGTCGCCAACTTCGTGCTCGCCGACGAGATCAACCGCGCGCCCGCGAAGGTGCAGTCGGCGATGCTCGAGGTGATGGCCGAGCGGCACCTGTCGATCGGCGGGAAGACCTTCCCGATGCCGGACCCGTTCCTCGTGCTCGCCACGCAGAACCCGATCGAGAACGAGGGCGTCTACCCGCTGCCCGAGGCGCAGCGCGACCGCTTCCTGTTCAAGCTGATCGTCGAGTACCCGGGGGTCGAGGAGGAGCGCGAGATCGTCTACCGGATGGGTGCCGAGCCCCCGGTGGCGCAGCAGATCATCGACCCGGCCGAGCTGGTGCGCCTGCAGAAGGTCGCCACCACGGTGTTCGTGCACCACGCGCTCGTCGACTACGTCGTGCGGCTCGTCGTCGCCACCCGCACGCCCGCCGAGCACGGCCTGTCCGACATCGCGGGCTGGGTCTCCTACGGCGCCTCCCCGCGCGCCACGCTGGGCATCGTCGCGGCGTCGCGGGCGCTGGCGCTGCTGCGCGGGCGCGACTACGTGCTCCCGCAGGACGTCCTCGACGTCGCCCCCGACGTGCTGCGGCACCGCCTCGTCCTGTCCTACGACGCGGTCGCCGACCAGGTGCCGATGGACCACATCATCTCCCGGGTGCTCGCCACCGTGCCGCTGCCGCAGGTCAGCGCCCGGCCGGCGCAGCAGTACACCCCCGCGTGAGCTCTCCCGCCGCCGCGCGCCGCACGCCCACCGCCCCGCCCTCGTTCCGCGACGGGCGGATGGAGGCGTCGCTGCGGCAGCTGGAGCTCTCCGTGCGCGGCCGGCTCGACGGGCTGCTGCAGGGCAACCACCTCGGACTCGTGCCGGGGCCGGGCAGCGAGCCGGGGGAGGCGCGCGGCTACCAGCCCGGCGACGACGTCCGCCGCATGGACTGGGCCGTCACGGCCCGCACCACGCAGCCGCACGTGCGCGAGACCGTCGCCGACCGCGAGCTGGAGACCTGGGTCGTGCTCGACCTGTCACCCAGCCTCGACTTCGGCACCGCGTCGTGCGAGAAGCGCGACCTGGCGATCGCCGCGCTCGCCGCCGTCACCCACCTGACGCGCGGCGGCGGTAACCGGATCGGCGTCCTCGCCGCGACCGGGGAGTCGACGGTCCGCGTCCCGGCCCGCGGCGGTCTCGCACACGCTCGCGGTCTGCTGCGGAGGATCGCGGAGATCCCGCGCACCCCGGAGGGCACGCGCGGGGACCTGGCCGCGGCGATCGAGCAGTTGCGCCGCCCGCCGCGGCGACGCGGGCTGGCCGTCGTCATCTCCGACTTCCTCGGCGAGCCCACGTGGGAGCGCCCGCTGCGCGCGCTGTCCACCCGCCACGACCTGCTCGCGGTCGAGGTGCTCGACCCCCGCGAGCTGGAACTGCCCGACGTCGGCACCGTCGTGCTGGCCGACCCGGAGACCGGGCGTCAGCGCGAGGTCACCACCACCCCGCTGCTGTGCCGGGAGTTCGCCGCCGCGGCCGCCGCGCACCGCGACACGGTGGCCGCAACCCTGCGCCGCTGCGGCGCCGCGCACCTGACGCTGCGCACCGACTCCGACTGGATCGCCGACGTCGTGCGGTTCACGCTCGCGCGCAAGCGCGCCTGGTCGGGCGGGGGGCGGTAGATGTCCACCCTGTTCTCCGCGCCGTGGTGGCTGCTGCTGCTCGTCGTCGTCGCCCTGCTGGCCGCCGGATACGTGGTGCTGCTGAGCCGGCGCCGCCGTGACGTCGTGCGGTTCACGAACCTGGAGCTGCTCGACCGCGTCGCCCCGAAGCGTCCCGGCTGGCACCGGCACCTCCCGGCGGTCGCCCTCATCACGTCGCTGGCGGTGCTGACGATCGCACTGGCCGGGCCGCAGGCCGAGGCGCGGGTGCCACGCAACCGCGCCACGGTGGTGCTGGTGATCGACGTGTCGCTGTCGATGCAGGCCACCGACGTCGAGCCCAGCCGCCTCGCCGCCGCCCAGTCGGCGGCGAAGGACTTCGCCGACCAGCTGACGCCCGGGGTCAACCTCGGGCTGGTCGCGTTCGCGGGCACCGCCGCGGTCCTGGTGTCGCCGACCGTCGAGCGCGACCCGGTGAAGCGGGCGATCGACGGCCTGCGCCTCTCGGAGTCGACCGCCACCGGCGAGGCGATCTTCGCGGCGCTGCAGTCGGTCGAGACGTTCTCCCAGGCCATCGCCGGGACGGGCGAGGAGGGACCGCCGCCGGCCCGGATCGTCCTGATGAGCGACGGCAAGCAGACCGTTCCCGACTCCGCCGGTGGGGCGCCGGAGGAGGAGCCGCGGGGCTCGTTCACCGCAGCCCGGGCCGCGGCCGATGCGGGCATCCCGGTCTCCGGCATCTCCTTCGGCACCCGCTACGGCACGATCGAGCTGGAGCCGGGGGAGTCGACGCCGGTCGCGGTCGACGACGCCTCGATGCGCACGATCGCGGAGCTCTCCGGAGGGCAGTTCTTCACCGCGGCGAGCGAGGCCGAGCTGCGGCAGGTGTACTCCGAGCTGGGCGAGCAGATCGGCTACGAGGTGCGGCGCGTCGACACGAGCCGGCCGTGGCTCGCGGGCGGGGTGCTGCTGCTGGTGGTGGGGGTCGGGGCCGGTCTGGCCCTGGGCCGCCGCCTGCCCTGAGCCCGCCCTGCCCCGCCGCCGCCCCGGCCCCGCCCCGAATGGCAGTAAAGCCACTTTGCCGCCGTGAGATCACGGCAAGGTGGCTTTACGGCAACCCGGGGCGGGAGGCCGAGGCCACCAACCGCCGCACCGCCTCGGCGTCGCCGGTGACGGTCAGCGCCCCCGCCGCCACCGCCCGGTCGAACGCCTCCGGCCCGTCGGTCAGGCCGTCGAGGTCGTCGCCGGTGACCACCGCGTCCGGGGCCTGCGCGGGCGTGCCGCGCGAGAGCTCGCGCAGCTCCCCGTCGACGACGACCACGCGGTAGACCTCGCGCCCCGCGCGCACCTCCACCAGGGCGTCCCAGCCCGGGGTGCGGGAGAAGAAGGTGCGCAGGCCCAGCAGGACCGAGTCGGTGCTGACCGAGCCCGCGCGCGGCACGGGGGACGCCATGCCCCAGGCCGCGAGCGCGCGGAACACCGGTTCGAGCCCGGCCCCCCACGCGGTGAGCGCGTACCCGGGGCCGCGGTGCTCCAGCACGCCCGCCTCCACGAGGTCCCGGAGGCGTTGCGAGAGCACGCTCGGCCCGATCCCCGGCAGCGCGGCGGCGAGGTCGCTGTAGCGGCGCGGGCCCAGCCGCAGCTCGCGCACGACGAGCAGGGACCAGCGGTCGCCGACGGCGTCGAGGGCGTGGGCGACGGGGCAGGCCTGGCCGTAGGAACGCACGGTCACGTCCTCCTGATACGAAATTCGTAGTGGCTGCTACGTTAATCGTAGTCCACGGAGGGAGACGGACGTGCCGATCACCGAGACCCGGGTCGCGACCGCGGGGGCCGAGCTGTGCGTGCAGACGTTCGGGTCGCCGGAGGACCCCGCGGTACTGCTCATCGCCGGCGCGGCGTCGTCGATGGACTGGTGGGAGGACGCGTTCTGCGCGCGGCTGGCCGAGGGGGGCCGGTACGTCGTGCGCTACGACCACCGCGACACCGGCACGTCGACGTCGTGGCCCGCGGGGGAGCCGGGGTACACCGGGGCCGACCTCACCGCCGACGCACTCGGCGTGCTCGACGGGCTGGGTGTCGCCGCGGCGCACGTCGTCGGCATCTCGATGGGCGGAGGCATCGGCCAGGAACTGGCGTTGGAGCACGCCGGGCGGGTCGCCACCCTGACGCTGCTCTCGACCAGCCCGATCGGGTCCGTCCGGGCCACGCTCCCCCCGATGCGGGAGGACGTCGCGCGCTCCTTCGCCGAGCCGCAGCCCGACCCGGACTGGTCCGACGCCGAGGCGGCCGTCACGGCCTTCGTCGACGGCGAGCGGCTGTTCCACGGCACCCTCCCCTTCGACGAGGGGCACGTCCGGGAGCTCGCGGCGCGGGTCGTCGCCCGTTCCACCGACATCGCCGCGACGATGACGAACCACTGGATCCTGGACCAGGGCGACCCGCGCACGACGGGGATCGGGGCGATCACCGTCCCCACCCTGGTGCTGCACGGCACCGAGGACCCGCTGTTCCCGATCGGGCACGGCGAGGCGATCGCCGCGGAGATCCCCGGCGCCCGACTGGTCCCGCTGCCGGGGGTCGGGCACCAGATGCCGCCGACGTCGGTGTGGGACGTCGTGATCACCGAGATCCTGGCGCACACGTCCCGTTAGGGTGGCGCCCGTGGGAAGAACAGTGTTGGTGACCGGAGGAAACCGCGGGATCGGGCTGGCGATCGCCCAGGCGTTCGCCGCGCAGGGGGACCAGGTGGCGGTGACGCACCGCAGTCCGGTCGACGGTCTGCCGGAGGGGCTGTTCCCCGTGCAGTGCGACGTGACCGACGCCGCCGCGGTCGACGCCGCGTTCAGCGCCGTCGAGGAGAGGTTCGGGCCGGTGGAGGTGTTGGTGTCCAACGCCGGCATCACCGACGACGGCCTGCTCATGCGGATGAGCGAGGACTCCTTCACGAAGGTCGTCGACGCCAACCTCACCGCCGCCTACCGCGTCGCCAAGCGCGCGACACGCGCCATGCTGAAGGCCCGCGCCGGGCGGATGATCTTCGTCTCCAGCGTCGTCGGTCTGACGGGGTCGGCCGGGCAGGTGAACTACGCGGCGTCGAAGTCCGGGCTGGTCGGGCTGGCCCGCTCGGTGGCCCGCGAGCTCGGTTCGCGCGGGATCACCGCCAACGTCGTGGCGCCCGGGTTCGTCGACACCGACATGACCCGCGCCCTGCCCGACGCCCGCCGCACCGAGATCCTCGGCCAGGTGCCGCTGGGCCGGTACGCGAGCGTCGAGGAGGTGGCGTCCGTCGTCACCTGGCTGGGGTCCGAGGGCGCCGGATATGTGACGGGCGCCGTCATCCCGGTCGACGGCGGACTCGGAATGGGGCATTAACCTGACCGGCATGGGTCTTCTCGAGGGCAAGAAGCTGCTCGTCACCGGCGTGATCACCGACGCCTCGCTCGCGTTCCACACCGCCAAGGTGGCGCAGGAGCAGGGGGCCGAGGTGGTGCTCACCGGGTACGGCCGGATGCGGCTCGTCGAGCGCATCGCGCAGCGCCTCCCGAAGCCGGCGCCGGTCGTCGAGCTCGACGTCAGCGACCAGGAGCAGCTCGACTCGCTGGTCGACCGCCTCGCCGAGCACACCGACCGCCTCGACGGCGTGCTGCACTCGATCGGCTTCGCACCGGCGTCCTGCCTGGGCGAAGGCGCGTTCCTCAAGGCCCCGTGGGAGGACGTCGCCACGACGATCCAGGTGAGCGCGTTCTCCTTCAAGTCCCTCGCCGTCGCCGCGCTGCCGCTGATGGGCCCGGGCGGCTCGATCGTCGGCATGGACTTCGACAACCGCCAGGCCTGGCCCGCGTACGACTGGATGGGCGTGGCGAAGTCGACGCTGGAGTCGGTCACCCGCTACCTCGCGCGCGACCTCGGCCCGCAGGGCATCCGCGTCAACCTCGTCGCCGCGGGCCCGGTCAAGACGATGGCGGCCAAGTCGATCCCCGGCTTCGCCGCGTTCGAGGACGCCTGGGACGGGCGCGCGCCGCTCGGCTGGGACGTCGGCGACCCGGTGCCGGTCGCGAAGACGGTCTGCGCCGTGCTGTCCGACTGGCTGCCCGTCACGACCGGCTCGATGGTGATGGCCGACGGCGGGTTCCACGCGATCGGGGTCTAGAGCTCCCTGCTCGCCAGCCACGCGGCGGCGCGGCGGTTCGACGCCTGCGCCAGCCACGCGTCCTGCACGACCTCGGCGAGCTCGGCCCGGTCGAGCTCGCCGATCCGGGCGCCGCGCACCAGGACCGACGGGTGCCCGTCGAAGTGCGGGGTGGTGAAGAACGGCGTGCCCGGGTCCCGGACGAGCGCCTGCTTGTCGTCGTCGGAGGGGACCCAGAACACGATGACGTCGGCGTACCGCTCACCGGTGGCGGGGTCAACGGCGTCCGGGCGCGGGGTGCGGAAGAACACGAACGACTTCCCGCCCACCTGGTAGACGCGGTTGCCGCCGCCCCCGGTGACCACGGTGACGTGCGGCATCGCCTCGGCGAGGTCGTGGACGTCCTGCACACGCGCGGGGGGCACGGCAGGCAGTCTCCACCCGCCGGTGGGAGGATCACCAGGGTGAACGATGACTTCCAGGCCCTGCTCGTCCTGTCCTTCGGCGGGCCCGAGGGCCCGGACGAGGTCCGACCGTTCCTGGAGAACGTCACGCGCGGGCGGGGCATCCCGCCGGAGCGGCTCGACGCCGTGCAGGAGCACTACCAGCACTTCGGGGGCGTCTCGCCGATCAACGCCCGCAACCGCGAGCTGATCGAGGCCGTCCGCGCACGCACCGACCTGCCGGTCTACTTCGGCAACCGCAACTGGCACCCGATGGTCGAGGACACCGTCGCCGAGATGGCCCGCGACGGGATCACCCGCGCACTGGTGTTCGCCACCAGCGCCTACGGCGGCTACTCCGCGTGCCGGCAGTACCACGAGGACATCGCGCGGGCCCGCAAGGCGGTGGGGGAGAACGCGCCGGAGCTGGTGAAGCTGCGGCACTTCTTCGACCATCCCGCGTTCGTCGCCGCCAACGCCGACGCCGTGCGCGCCGCCGGTCTGCCCGACGGCGCCCGGCTGGTGTTCACCGCGCACTCCGTGCCCGACTCGGCCGACGCGTCCGCCGGGCCGCCCGGGGAGGGCGGCCACCGCTACTCGAAGCAGGTCACCGAGGCGGCGCGGCTCGTGGCCGCCGACCTGGGCGTCACCGACCACGACGTCGTGTGGCAGTCCCGCTCCGGCCCGCCCCGGATCCCGTGGCTCGGCCCGGACATCGTCGACCACATCGATGCCCTGCACGCCGAGGGTGTCCCGGCCGTCACGATCGCGCCGGTGGGTTTCGTGTCCGACCACGTCGAGGTGATCTGGGACCTCGACACCGAGGCCCGCGAGCGCGCCGAGGAGCTGGGTATGGGGTTCGCCCGCGCGGCCACGGCGGGGCCCGACCCGAGGTTCGCCGACATGGTCGTCGAGCTGATGGACGAGCACCGCCACGACCGGACGCCCCGCGGCCTCGGCGACGTGCCGCGCGCCGGGTGCGGCGTCAACGGCGCGCTGTGCGCGGTCGCGTGCTGCGAACCGCCGCGGCGCCCGGCGCGCTGACACACCCGCCCAGCCGCGCAGCTCGCGCACGTCCCGCTTGCCGGCGCAGCTCGCGCACGTACCGGCCGTCCGCGCACGTCCGGACGCGCGCGGACGGCCGGACGGTGCGCGAACCCGCTCAGCCGGCCGGCGCGTAGAACGCGATCGACCGGTCGGCCGCCTCCCGCTGGGCGCGCTCGTCGAGCCCGCCCGCGACGGCCGCCGCGCACCACGCATCGCCCGACTCCGTGATGAACCGCCTGCCCTCCTCCGACGCGCCGAACGCGGCCTCGTCGATCCGGGCGGACGGGTCGTCGAGGTGCCGGGCCAGGCCGAGCAGCCCCAGGTCCCAGCCGATCCCGGTGGCGCCGGGGCCGTACCGGTCCCAGAAGTCCTCCGGGACGTCCCCGACGTGCTCGAGCTCGAGACGCGTGTGGTCGGCGTCGAGGGCGGTGAGCGTGACCGTGACCCGGCTGACGCCGCCGGCGAACTCCCAGGTCACGAGGAACCGGTGCGGAGCCTCGCACTCCTCGACCGTGCCCGCGGCGTTGCCCTCCAGCTGGTAGCGGCCGCCGACCCTCAGGTCGCCCGTCACCGGCAGGAACCAGCGGGCGATCCGCTCGGCGGTGGTGCAGGCCTCCCACAGGTCGTCGATGTCGGTCGGGTAGGTCCGGGCGATCGTCGCGCTGCGTACCTGCGCGCCGTCGACGGTGCGGGTGCCGATGCTGCGGGACACGTCGGTCACGGGTCGGTCCTCTCTCGGGTCCGACGCCCGCGGGCCACCTCGGTGGCCAGGGCGTCGAGGGGCGGGGTCCAGAAGCGGCGGAAGTGGTCGAGCCAGGCGTCGACCTCGCGCAGCGGCGCGTCGCGCACGGCGTAGATCCGCCGGGTGCCCTCGGGGCGGACGGTCGCGAACCCGTTGTCGCGCAACACCCTCAGGTGCTGGGAGACCGCGGGCTGGGAGACCCCGAACTCCGCGCGGATCGTCGCCGTGACGGCCCCGGAGCTCTGCTCGCCGTCCGCGAGCAGCTCCAGGATCCGCCGGCGGACCGGGTCGCCGAGGACGTCGAACGCGTGCACGGCCCGATTTTAACGCTACAGACTTATATAAGCCACAGGTTGATAGAAGAGGAGGCTGACCGGATCGGTACCCTCCCGTCACCCCGAAGCGAGGAGCAGGCCGATGCCGGACCGCGCCGCCGTGCCCTCCCCGGATCCCGCCGTGCTCGCCCGCGCCCTGGAGGAGCTGCCGCACGGCGTCCTCGTCCACCGGGGCCCCGAGCACCTCGTCGTCGGGGCCAACCGGGCCGCGCGCACGTTCCTCGGCGACCGTCCGGGGATCCTCGGCCGGCCGCTGGCCGAGGTGTTCCCGGAGATCGCCGGCCAGAACCTGATGGGTCGCTTCGACCACGTCTTCGCCACCGGCGAGCCGTTCACCGCGCGCGAGTGGCGCATCGAGGTCACGGGCGACGGCGACGACCGGTACGTCGATCTCGACGCCGTGGCGCTGCACGACCCGCCGGGGGAGGCGACGGGGGTGGTGGTGCAGTTCCGCGACGTCACCGCGACCGTCCGGCACCGCCGCTCGCTGGAGGCCGACACCGCCGAGCTGCGCGAGCGCTACGAGGCCGCGCAGGACGTCGTCCTCACGCTGCAGCGCAGCCTGCTGCCCGACGGCCTCCCGGTTCTGCCCGGTATGCGGATCGCCGCGCACTACCTCGTGGCCGGGGCCGAGCAGGCCGCCGGCGGCGACTGGTTCGAGGCGGTTGCGCTGGACGGCACCGCGGCGATCATGGTGGGCGACGTCGTCGGGCACGGGTCGGCCGCCGCCGCGGTGATGGCCCAGCTCCGCGCCGTCCTCGTGGAGTTCCTGCTCGACGGTGACGGCCTCGACACCGTCCTCGCCCGACTCGACGCCTTCGCCGGGCGGGTACCCGGGGCGCGGGGGGCGACCGTCTGCATCGTGCTGGTCCGGCCCGACGGCGAGGTCCGCTACGTGTGCGCAGGTCACCCGCCGCCGCTGGTCGTGTCGATCGACGGGGCCGCGCGCTACCTGTCCGCACCCGGCGGCGGTCCGCTCGGCGTCGCGGGGCCCGCAGCGACGGTCGGCACAGCCGCCCTCGCCGCGGGCGACCTCGTCCTGTGCTACTCCGACGGCCTGGTCGAGCGGCCGTCGCAGGACCTCACCGTCGGGTTGACCGAACTCGCGGAGGTGGCGTCGGCGGCGATGCGGCGCGGCCCGTCGTCGACGATGTCGGCGGACGCCACCGACCGCGTCGCGGAGCTGACGGTCGAGCGGATGACCCGCCACGGCTACCACGACGACGTGACCGTGCTGGCCCTGCGGCTCACCGGGCACGCCGTCCCCGACCTCGTGACGGAGATCCCGGCCGAGCCCGGGCGGCTCTCGGCGCTGCGCCGGGGCCTGGAGACGTGGCTCGCCGACCTGGGCGTCGGGGACGCCGACGTCGCGTCGATCGAGATCGCCGTGCTGGAGGCCGCGACCAACAGCGTCGAGCACGCGTACCCCGACGGCGGCGGCACCGTGCGGGTCGAGGGGCGGCTCGACGGCCAGGGCCGGGTCTGCATGACCATCACCGACCACGGCACCTGGCGGCCCGCGCCCGCCGATCCCGGCCACCGCGGCCGCGGACTGATGATGATGCGCGGGTGCATGGACACCGTCGAGATCGACGACTCGGTCGAGGGCACCGTGCTGCTGCTCGACCGCCGGGTGCGGCGCGAGCCGGTCGTCAGCCCGGCCACGGTCGTCGAGACCAGCGCGACGCCACGGCCGTCGACGATGAGCGTGACGCGCACGGTCGCGCCGGAGCCGCGGATCGCGCTCGGCGGCCCGATCGACCTCGGCACGGCCGATGACCTGCGGCGGGAGCTGTGGTCGGCGAGCCGGGGAGGGGCGCTGCCACTGG
Organism: Pseudonocardia abyssalis; assembly: GCF_019263705.2. NCBI lineage: Bacteria > Bacillati > Actinomycetota > Actinomycetes > Pseudonocardiales > Pseudonocardiaceae > Pseudonocardia > Pseudonocardia abyssalis. Next base: position 1,718,415 of record NZ_JADQDK010000001.1, on the reverse strand, counting down.
TCGTCGAGCTGGGGGCGGTCACGCACCTGGGCAGCGCCGGCATCCAGGTGCTCTACGACTTCGTCGAGGACATGACGGCCGACGGCCGGGCGCTGCGGTTCGTCGTGCCGCCGGGCTCGCCCGCCCGGCACGCGATCGTGCTGAGCGACCTCGACCGGATCGTGCCCGTCAGCGAGAGCTGAGTGCTCCCCGGCGCACCGCGCCGGGGGTCGTGCCCATGACCCGGGTGAAGGCCCGGCTGAACGCGGCCTCCGATCGGTAGCCGAGCCCGCCCGCGACCTCCGCGACGCCCCCGCCGCCGCGGAGGCGGTCGAGGGCGAGGTGCATCCGCCGGCGCGTGAGGTAGGCGAGCGCGGGTTCGCCGACCATCTCGGTGAAGCGGGCGGCGAACGCCGAGCGTGACATCGGGACCTCCGCGGCGAGCGAGGCGACCGTCCACGCGCGGGCCGGGTCCCGGTGGATCAGGGTGATCGCGCGGCCGATCCGGGGGTCGGCGAGCGCGCCGAGCCAGCCGGTGCGGGCGGCCGGGTCGGTCTCCAGCCAGGACCGGACGACCTGGATCACCAGCACGTCGGCCAGGCGCGTGAGGACGGCCTCGCCGCCCGGGCGCAGCTCCTCGGCCTCGGCCGCGACGAGCCGCAGCGTGGCCTGCATCCACTCCGTACGCGGGGACGCCCCGACGTGCAGCAGCGGTGGCAACAGCTCGATGAGATCACGGGCGCCGGGCGTGTCGACCTGCACCGCGGCGCAGATCAGCGTCGTCGGTTCGCCGCCGGAGCCGTGGCGCAGCAACGAGTACCGGTCGTTGGCGAACGTCTGCGGCAGGTCCATCACCGACGGCGCGATCGTGCCGGGTCCGCTGCGCATCCGGTGACCGTCGCCGTGCGGCACGAGTGCGACGTCGCCCGCGCGGAGCTGCACCGGCTCGGCGTCGTCGGCCTCCAGCCGGCAGGCGCCCGCGGTGACGACGTGCAGCCACAGGTGGCCGGGCATCGCAGGCACCGTGAGCCCCCACGGCGCCGTCAGCTCGGAGCGGCAGTAGAAGGTGCCGGCGAGCCTCAGGTGGTGCAGTGCCTCGCCGAGGGCGTCGGGCGGCGCGACGGACCAGGGGGTCTCCACGGGCCCAGTCTGGCATCCCGGACGTCCGCCCGGTCGAGACGATCGAGCAAGGAACGGCGACGGACGGGTATGGAACGTCCGATCCGGCGGCCCCAACCTGGACGCACAGCAACCGGCGAGAGGAACTGACGATGATCACCGTGATGGGTGCGAGCGGCCGTGTCGGCCGGCAGGTGGCGGCGGCGCTGGACGGTGAGGAGGTGCGGGTGGTCGGCCGCTCGGCCGAGCGGCTGGCCGTTCTCCCCGGTGCCGTCCCGTTCGTCGGTGACGCGGGCGACCCGGCGTTCCTGACCGAGGCGTTCCGCGGCGCCGCCGCCGTGTTCACCATGCTCCCGGTCGACTCCGGCGAGCCCGACCACCGCGCCGCGCAGGAGGCCAAGGCCACCGCGATCGCCACCGCCGTCCGCGACGCGGGGGTGCCGTACGTCGTCGCGCTGAGCAGCCTCGGAGCCGAGCTGCCCACCGGCACCGGGTTCATCGAGGGTCTGCACGTCCACGAGCAGCGCCTCGCCGCGACCGGCGCGCAGGTGCTCGCGCTGCGGCCCGGCTGGTTCCTGGAGAACGCCGCCGACGCCGTCGGGCCGGTGGAGGTGCTCGGCTGCGTCGCGGACTCGCTCGACCCGGACCTCCCGCTGCCGATGGTCGCCACCCGCGACGTCGCCGCGGCCGCGGCCCGTGCGCTGCGCACGCGCTACCGGAGCGGTGTCGTGGAGCTGCTCGGGCCGCGTGACCTCACCCAGACCGAGGTCGCGGCGGTGCTCGGGAAGGCACTGGACCGCCCCGATCTGCCCTACGTGCGGCTCCCGGACGACGAGATGGTGGCCGCGCTGGTCGGCGCCGGGTTCTCGCCCGCCGCCGCGGCCCGGCACATCGGGATGACGGGGGCGCTCAACTCCGGGCGGATCTCCGCGGTGCGGACCGCGGAGAACACGACACCGACGGGCATCGAGGACCTGGTGGGGGAGTGGGTGGCGTGACCGTTCTGCGGATCGTGGCCGGGGTGGGGTGCGGGCTCGTCACCGGTCTGCTGCTCGCCTTCTCCGCGGGGGTGATGACGGCGCTGGGCCGGCTGCCCGGCGGCGACGGGGCGGCGGCGATGCGCGCGATCAACTCCGCGGTGCTCAACCCGCTGTTCCTCGGGGTGTTCCTCGGGACCGGGGTGCTCTGCGCGGCGCTGGTCGTCGCGGTGGTGGTGACGGGCGGGCCGGCGCACGTGGCTGTCGCCGGGGTCGTGTACCTGGTCGGCGTGATCGGGGTGACGGCCGTGGTGAACGTCCCGCTGAACGACGCGCTCGCGGCAGGCGGCGTGGACTGGCCGGGCTACCTCGCGCGGTGGACGGCGTGGAACCACGTGCGCACCGTCGCCGCGACGGTGGCGCTCGTCGCCCTGCTCGTGCCGTGAGCGGATCAGTGGTCGCCGGGGAGGTCGAGCACCGCCTTGACGTCGATCACCGGGGTGCCGTCGAGGGCCTCCAGGTCGGCCACGCCGATGCGGGTGCCGTCGATTGAGCGGATCCGGACTCGGTGCAGCCCGACGGGGTTCGGCCGGTCCGGGGAGCGCGTGGAGAACACCCCGGTGGGCGGGCGCGCGGGGTCGTCGCGGGGGCGGGTGAGGAGCACGCCGCGGTCGGCGCGGTCGAGCCAGGTCAGGACGATGGCGTCGGCTCCGACGACGAGGTCGCGGGCGGCCTCGGCGACGTCGTCGTCGAGCACGACGACGGCGTCCGGCGACCCCTCGTGCCCCTGCCTGGGCGCGGCGGCCCGGTCGGTGAGCGGGGACTCGACCCGCCCGATCGGCCGCAGTACGAAGCGCTCGGGAGGTTCCACGGCGTCAGGGTAGGGCGGTCGCGGCCGCCACGATGTCGGCGGCGCTGCTGTCGCGGGTGCGCAGGCCGCGGTCGTAGTGCTGGGTGGTGGCGATCGAGGCGTGCCCGACGTCGGCCTGCACGTGCTGGATCGGTGCGCCGTTCTCCAGCGCGATCGTGACGTAGGCGTGGCGCAGGGCGTGCGGGTGGACGCGGTCGGCGACGCCGTCGAGCTCGGGGCCGGCCCGCTCGGCGATGCGGCGCAGCTGGGCGCCGAGGTCGACGCGCGAGCAGCGCCCTCCGGTGCGGGTGGCGATCATCGGGGTGCCGCCACCGCGGGTGCGGCCCCGGGGTGCGGGCAGGGCGTCGCCGGTGACGCGGTCGCGTTCGGCCAGGTAGGCGGCGAGCGCGGCGCGGACCGGGGCGGGAAGGTAGACCTCGCGGTGCAGCCCGCCCTTGCCGCGCACGCGGAGCACCTCGTCCCCGCCGGTGCGGTAGAGGTCGCCGCGGTCGAGCCCGACGAGCTCGGAGATCCGCAGCCCGAGCGTGAGCAGGGCGACGAACGCGACCGCGCGCCGGGACTGCAGCGTGTTGCGGTGCAGGGTCGACGCGCTCGCCAGCAGGGCCCGGACCTGCGCGGCGGTGAGCCGGACGGTCGGTGAGGCGTCGCGGGAGCCGGTGGACAGGCCGAGCCGGGAGCGGTTGACGGCGGCGGGGTTGGCCGCGATCACCCCGGTCTCGGCGAGGTGCGCGCAGAACGCGGAGACGGTGGAGAGCATCCGCTGCCGGGTGCGGCGCTGTGCCCCGGCGGCGTCGAGGGCGTGCAGCCAGGCCTTCACGTCGCCGGTGGTGGCCGCGCGGGGGTCGAGGCCGCGACGCGCGCACCAGCGGAACCAGGCGAGGTCGTGCAGGGGGCCGGGCCCGGCGGGCGGCGGGCGGCGGCGCTTCGTGGTCAGGGGAGCGGCGGGGTCGACCCACGCGACGGGCAGGCCGAGGGCATAGGCGTAGGTGCGGCGGGTGCCGGGGTTGGCGTACTGGCTGAGCCAGTCGAGCAGCTGGGACCGCAGTGCGTCGGGGTCGGCGACTCCCGGCCAGTCGCTCGTGGGGGTGCGGTCCACGGATTCGAGGACGGCCAGGGCGTCGGAACTCACGGCGCCCACCATACTCCCTGCGAAACATCCGTTTCGCTGGTTGTTAGTTCGGTTCTCGCAACTGGTTTCCGGCTAGTGAGTTCGTTAGATACGATCATCGGATGATCGACGAGGCCACACGCTGCGGATACAGCCGCTGCCGCGCGGAACTGCCCGCCCCCGGACCGCAGGGCGGGCGCCGCCGCTCGTTCTGCCGCGACACCCGCTGGGAGTCGGCCGGTGATCGTGGAGGCCGCACGTGCGCACAGATGGCCCGCGCCGAGCGCGAGGCGCTCGGGGCACTCGGCCTCGACTCGGGGGGCACCGCCTTCGGTCTCGACGCAGACCGGTTGCGCGAGCACGTCGACGCCGTCCGCGGGCCGGTCGGTGAGCTGGGGGCCGCGCTCGACGCCGTGCTCCGGCGGCTCGACGAGGTGCAGCGCGACGCCGTCGACGCCGTCGGGTCCGCGAACGCCCGCGTCGCCGACGCGGAGCGGCTGCGGGTGGCGGCGGAGGAGGCGCGCGACGAGGCCGTCGCCCGGGCGCGGCGGGCCGCCGAGTCGGCGGAGCGGGCGGGGAAGGAACGGGCGGAGGCGACCGAGCGGGCCGGATCGGCCGCCCGGCAGGCGCTGGAGGCCACCGAGGCGCTCGGTGCGGCCCGGGAGACCGCGGAGCGCGCGGTCTCCGACCGGACCGCGGCCGAGGAGCGCGCCGAGCGGGACCGGGCGCAGCGCGAGGTGGCGGAGGCCCGGGCCGAGCGGTCGGCGGCGGAGGCGGACGCGGCACGGGCCCGCGCGGCGGAGTGGCAGGCGCTCGGGGAGTCCGCCCGCACCGAGCGTGACGCCGCGCGTCGCGAGCAGCGCCGCGCCGAGGCCACGGCGGAGGCGGCCCGCGCCGACCTCGGTCGCGCCATCGACGCGACGGCGGCCGCGGTCGCGGCGCAGGGCCGCGCGGAGCGGCAGTCCGTGGACGCGGGCGGGATGGCGGCCCAGGACCGGGCGGCCCGCGAACGCGTCGAGCGGGAGCTGCTCACGGCGGTCGAGCGGGCGGAGGGGGAGCGGGCGCTGCGGGAGCGGGCCGACGCGGAGCTCGACCGGCTCCGGGCCGAGCTCGCCGACACCCGATCCCGCCACACGGCGGAGCTCCGTGACCTCCTCACGGCTCCCCGCGACACCCCATGACCGCCGATGTCGGCCCGCCGTCCGGAGAGGTCGACCGGGCTGCTCGCTCGACCGGCAGGGCCTGGGACCACCGCCGGGATCAGCGTCCCGGGACGGGCTGCGCGCCGGAACCCGCCCCGGTTCCATGACGCTGATCCTGCCGGGCCCGCCGCAGGCTGCGTCTGCCCCCGGTGCACTCCGCGGCCGTGCCCCGGTGCCGCCCGTGGCCCTGCCCCGGTGGCGGTCAGTCGGCCAGGCGGAAGGCCAGTTCGGACTCCCACCGGTCCAGGTCGGGCTGTTCGCGGGGGTCGGTGAGGAAGTGCTCCGTGCGGGCCGCCCAGTGCTCGGCGCCGTCGGTGACCGTCATGTCCCACGCGTGGCCGTCGCGCTCCGCCCAGCGCAGGAGCCGGTCGGTCACCTCGAGCAGGCCGTCGGGGTGACCGCGGTGCAGCACCACGGCGTAGCGGCCGACCGGGAGCGAACCCGCTTCGATCTCGCCGTCGGCGAGGCCGAGGTCACCGGACGGGACGCACGCGTCCACCTCCATCGACCCGGAGCCGTCGAGCACGCGGTAGCGCAGGAAGGGGGCACCCGCGACCGCCCCGCCGCCGGCCAGCAGGTGCCCGATGATCGCGGGGATGCGGTCGGCGACGACGTTCATCGTGGTGGGGGTGCAGGTGCGGCGGATCCCCAGGTAGGGGCGCTCGGGGAGTTCGACGATGCGGGGTTCCATGATTCTCCGGAGGTGGTCGGGCCGCCGGGACACGGCGACCAGGACGGTGGGGTCGGAACCCCGGTTGTGCAGGGTGCGCAGGCCGAGGTGGTCGAGGCACACGACCGCGCCGGTCGGGAAACTCCGGACGCCGCCGCCCCGGCACTCCAGGTCGAGCCGGCCGTGCTCCACGACGACGAGCTCGTCGTGCCACTCGTCGCTGTCGTAGGGGCGGGAACCGCCCGGGTCGACGACGACGGTGCGCCGCCGGAACGCCGCGGGCAGCGGGCCGCTCAGGAAGGGCAGGTCCACGTCAGAGCCGCTCGGGCAGGCCGAGGGAGGCGAAGACCCCGCGCCCGAACGTGGTGACCTCGGTGACGAGACCGTCCTCGATCCGCAGGACGTCGAGCGCGCACGCCTCGAAGTGCGGCCCGGGCACGACCCGGACGTCGTCGAGGAGCACCATCTCGCGCGCGGGCCGCAGGTAGCAGGCCAGTGCGACCTGCCGGTTGACCTCCACCGGCAGGCACCGCCACTCGCCCCACGCCTGCGGGCCCACCAGCACCGGCGTCCACGCGGCCACGATCGCAGCGCGGCCCTCGGTGACCAGGGGCATCGGCGGCATCGTCTGCCGCGCGTGCTCGGCGAGCAGGGCGGCCAGCGCGTCGACGTCGGGGTCCTCGTTCTTCGCGATGTACCGCTTGAGCAGGGCCCGCTCGTCCTCGGTGGGGGCGGTCCACTCCGCGCGGCGCTCGGGCAGGTGCTCCCGCATCGTGGCGCGCGCCCGCTGCAGCGCGCTGTTGGCCGCGGCGACGGAGACCTCGAGGACCTGCGCGGCCTCCGCCGCCCGCCAGCCCAGCACGTCGCGCAGCAGCAGGACCGCCCGCTGCCGCGGGGGCAGGTGCTGGACCGCGGCGAGGTACGCCAGCTCGATCGTCTCCCGCGCCACCGCGACGACGTCGGGCCCGTCGTCGGGGTCGGGGACCTGCAGCTCCCGGCGGTGGCGTTCGACGAGCGTGGTGAAGCGCTGCTCGTCGTCCGTCGCCGCGGTCATGGTGCGGTCGGTGACGGCCCGTACAGAGCGGCGACGTCGGGCGAGTCGAGCCAGCGGCTGTAGGCCTGCTCCTGCGGCCAGCCGTCGGGGGAGTCCTGCCAGACCTCCTGGCGGCCGTAGGGCAGCAGGTCGATCAGCGGGAAGGTGTGGCTGAGCTGCTCGGTGCCCCGGCCGTCGGTGTGCCAGGTGCGGAAGACCCGGTCGCCGTCGCGGAGGAGGACGTTGACGGCGAAACCGCCGCCAGCCGGCGCCCCGACGTCGGCCCCGAACGGGCTGTTCGCCGTCGAGTACCAGGTCATCGCGTTGCCGACCCGCCGCCGGTAGGCCAGCGCCTCGTCGATCGGGCCCTGGGTGACGACGACGAACCGCGCGTCGTAGTTGCGCAGGACGTCCAGGCGCGTGAACTGGGCGGTGAACCCGGTGCACCCCCCGCACTGCCACTCCTCGCCGGGGGACCACATGTGGTGGTAGACGATCAGCTGGCTCGCCCCGTCGAAGACCTCGGCCAGGGGGATCGGCCCGTCCTCGCCGTCGAGCGTGTAGTCGGGCAGCTCGACCATCGGTAGGTGGCGGCGCTGTGCGGCGATCGCGTCGAGCTCACGGGTCGCGGCCTTCTCCCGGGCGCGCAGCGCGTCGAGCTCGCGCTGCCAGGTCTCGGCGTCGACGACGGGGGGCAGGGCGTGGGTGCTCATACGGGTAGGACGGCCGGGGCACCCGGAACTCATCGGCGCGCGGGCCGAACGGCCCGTGCGGGGTCAGACGAGCGGACTGGCGGCGAGCACCCGGACGGCCTCGGCCACCGCCGCGCGCCGGGCCACCCGCACCGCGGTCTCGATGGGGCGCAACGCCTCCCGGCGGGCCTCCGCGGCAGAGGCGGACAGTGCGCCGCCGGGCTCGTCGACCTGCGCGGCGGCGAGGATCGCCTCCACCTCGTCGGCGTGCTGCAGCACCCGCAGTGCCTGCCCGGGCATCCCGGCGGGCCACATCGACTCGGGCCGGGCGCGCAACGCGGCGGCGATCTCCTCGCGCACGCCGGGGCGGTGCCGGGCCACGCCGAGCGAGGTGAGGACCGACGCCGACTGCCGCACCTGCTCGCGCAGGTCGCGCTCGGCCTGGTTCAGCGCCACGAACTCCACCGGCGGACCGGCCTCGGGCACCGGGTAGACCGTCCAGCGCACGACGTTCTCGGCGATGGTCGTGGGGACGACACCCAGCCCGGCGTCGACGAACAACACGCCCTCGCCCGCCGACGTCGCCTCGCGGCTGAACGCGCCGGGGCCCGGCAGGCCGCGGACGTCGCCGGGGACGGGCAGCACCAACCGGGCCGGGCCGCGCGGGGAGGCGCGGCGCAGCGTGGCGAGCAGGAACGCCAGCGACGAGACGGGTGAGCCGGGCGGGGGCAGGTCGGTGAGCGCCGCGGTCTCGGCGTCGGCGGCCTGCACGTCGTGCGCGAGCGCCCACGGCCCGAGCGCGTCGAGCACGTCGTCGGGCGCTGCGGCGCCGGCCAACCAGGCCGACGCCCACACGGTGAAGGTCGCGGAGGCACGGGGCACGGGGGCCAGGTTAGCGAGCAACCCCATGGGGTCGCACGCCTGCCGCACGGGTGACCGTGCGCACTCGCCGTCACTGCAGGTCACCGGATGGGTGCGTGTCGGAGCGTCCGCGCGTCGCGCTGCGCCGGTAGAACTGGCGCCCATGACGCGAAGCCACGACTACCGCGGTGCCTTCGGATCCGACGGCACCCGCACCGTCGTGCGCAGGGTGGTCCCCGACGTCCCCGCCGAGCCGGGTCTCGTCGTGGAGGACCACGACGGGTTCTGCGGAGCGGTCGTCACCGTGAACGTCCGCGAGGTGACGCTGGAGGACCGGCACGGGAAGCGGCGGATCTTCCCGCTGCGGCCCGCCGCGTTCCTCGTGGAGGGCGTGACGTCGACGCTCGTCGTCCCGAAGAAGGCGCCGGCGGGGCCGCTGCGCTCGGCGTCGGGCTCGGTCGCGGTGACGAACCACAAGGCGCGCACGGCGCGTGCCGCCCGGATCTGGGTGGAGGGCATCCACGACGCCGCGCTGGTCGAGACGGTGTGGGGGCACGACCTGCGCGTCGAGGGGGTCGTCGTCGAGCCGATGCACGGCATGGACGACCTCGCCGCGGCCGTCGCCGAGTTCCAGCCCGGCCCGAACCGTCGCCTCGGCATCCTGGTCGACCACCTCGTCACCGGGTCGAAGGAGACCCGCGCCGCGCACTCCGTGGCGGGCCCGCACGTGCTCGTCGCCGGCCACCCCTACGTCGACGTGTGGGAGGCCGTGAAGCCCTCCGTCGTCGGCATCCGCGCGTGGCCGCAGGTGCCGCGCGGCACCGACTGGAAGACCGGGGTCTGCGACGCGCTGCGCTGGGGCGAGCCCGCCGACGGCGCCCGACGCGTGCTCGGCTCGGTCAAGAACTTCCGCGACCTGGAGACCCCGCTGATCGGAGCCGTCGAGCAGCTCATCGATTTCGTGACGGGCTGATCACGGTTCGTCGACACGGAAGATCGTCTTCCACCTCGGGAACCGGATCTCTGGCAGGATCGACGGTGTGACCCCGGCCCTGATCTGGCTCATCGTGGGCCTTGCGCTGATCGCGGCCGAGGTGTTGTCCGGGGAGTTCGTGCTCCTGATGCTCGGCGGTGGCGCGCTCGCCGCGGCCGGCGTGACGTTCCTGGTCGGCGGCCCGATCGCGGGTGTGATCGCCTTCGGCATCGTGGCGCCGCTGCTCGTCTTCGCGGTGCGCCCGGCGCTCCGACGCCGGCTGGAGCACCAGATCGAGGACTCCCGGATGCACCACCGGGCGCTAGAGGGCCGCGAGGCCGTCGTGGTCTCCCGGGTCGACGCCGACGGCGGCCGCGTCAAGATCGGTGGCGAGGTGTGGTCGGCCCGGCCGGTGCACGAGGACGACGTGATCGACGAGGGCCGGTCCGTACTGGTCGTCGAGATCACCGGAGCCACCGCAGTGGTGGTCGGGCAGGACCAACCGCCCCTGACGGGGCGATGAGAGGGCGGACATGGATCCCCTGTTGATCGTCGGGTTGCTGTTCCTGGCACTCGTCGTCGTCTCCGTGATCAAGGCGGTGCAGATCATCCCGCAGGCCACGGCCGCGGTGATCGAGCGGCTCGGCCGGTTCAAGGGCACGGCCGACCCCGGGCTGGTGTTCCTGGTGCCGTTCGTCGACAAGGTGCGTGAGCGCATCGACCTGCGCGAACAGGTGGTGTCGTTCCCACCGCAGCCCGTGATCACCCAGGACAACCTGACGGTCAACATCGACACCGTCGTCTACTACACCGTGACCGACCCCAAGGCCGCGGTCTACGAGATCTCCGACTACATCCTCGGCGTCGAGCAGATCACCACCACCACGCTGCGCAACGTCGTCGGCGGGATGAGCCTGGAGGGCACGCTCACCTCGCGCGACGAGATCAACACCGTGCTGCGCGGCGAGCTCGACGACGCCACCGGCCGCTGGGGCATCCGCGTCGGCCGCGTCGAGATCAAGGCGATCGACCCGCCCGCCTCCATCCAGGAGTCGATGGAGCGGCAGATGAAGGCCGACCGCGAGAAGCGGGCCATGATCCTCACGGCCGAGGGCCAGCGGGAGTCGGCGATCCGCAGCGCGGAGGGTCAGAAGCAGAGTCAGATCCTCATGGCCGAGGGCGCCAAACAGGCGGCGATCATGGAGGCCGAGGCGGAGCGCCAGTCGGCGATCCTGCGGGCGCAGGGTGAGCGGGCCGCACGGTACCTGGAGGCCCAGGGCGAGGCGGCGGCCATCGAGAAGGTGTTCGCCGCGATCAAGGCCGGCCGCCCGACGCCGGAGCTGCTCGCCTACAAGTACCTCGAGACGCTCCCGGAGATGGCACAGGGCGGGGCCAACAAGGTCTGGATGGTGCCCACCGACTTCGGCAAGGCGCTGGAGGGCTTCACCCGCATGCTCGGCGCGCCCGGCGAGGACGGCGTCTTCAAGTTCACCCCGTCGGAGCTGGAGGACACCGCCACCACGACCCGTCCCCAGGACGACGAGGAGTCGATGAAGCACTGGTTCGACACCTCCACCAACCCGGAGATCGCGAAGGTCGTCGCCGACGCGGAGGCCGAGGCACGCAAGGAGGTGCCCGCGCTCGGAGCCGTCGAGCGGCCCCGGGTGCCCGATCCGGCGCCGATCGCCCCGCACCTGCCGCCGCCCGCGCGCATCACGTCGAACGGCGGGGCCGAGCGGGAGAGCTCCCTGCCCACCCCGCCGCGAGGGATCCCGCGGGTCGACCACGACGCCCCGGCCCGTCCCGGCTACCCGTCCCCGCCGCCGGAGTCGTGACGCGCGTCCGCACACCGGACGACCTGCTCGATCTCCTCGACGCCCTCCTGATCGACCGAGGGGGCGTCGAGCGGTGGGACGCCCTGTTCGCCGACCGCCCGCGAGCGTGCCCCTTCCTCGTGGACGATCCCGACGAGAACCTCGCCGGGTGGGTCGAGCAGGGCCTGCTGCAGCCGGGGCGGGCGTTGGAGCTGGGCTGCGGGCACGGTCGCAACGCCGTGTTCCTGGCCGCGCACGGCTGGGACGTCGACGCGGTCGACCTCTCCGCGCAGGCCCTGGGCTGGGCGCGGGAACGGGCCGCGGCGGCCGGCGTCGTGGTGACGTCGCACCACCGCTCCCTGTTCGACCTCGTGGTGGAGCCGGGCGCCTACGACCTCGTCTACGACTCCGGGTGCCTCCACCACGTCGCGCCGCACCGCCGCCCGCAGTACCTCGACCTGGTGCGGCGTGCGCTGGCGCCGGGTGGGCGGTTCGGGCTGGTCTGCTTCGGCCCCGACGGCGGCAGCGGGCTCACCGACGCGGAGGTCTACCAGCGGCGCACCCTGGGCGGCGGGCTCGGCTTCTCCGACGGGCAGCTCCGCGCACTGTGCTCCGACGGATTCTGCGTCGAGGAGCTGCGCCCGATGGACCCGTCCGTGCCGGGGCGGTTCGGCGAGGGGTACCTCACGGTCCTGCTCGCCACCCGGGTCACGTCAGGCTGAACCCGAACGGCAGCTCCAGGCGGTGCCGCGCCAGCATCCCCGGGTCGGCGAGGAGCTCGCGGGTGGGCCCGTCGGCCACGACCGCACCGTCGTCGAGCACCACGCTGCGCGGGCACAGCTGCAGGGCGTAGGGCAGGTCGTGGGTGACCATCAGCATCGTGACGTCGAGGTCGAGCAGCACCTCGGCCAGCTCGCGCCGGGCCGTGGGGTCGAGGTTGGACGACGGCTCGTCGAGGACGAGGATCTCCGGCTCGCAGGCCAGCACGGTGGCCAGCGCGACGCGGCGCCGCTGACCTCCCGAGAGGTGCAGCGGGGAGCGGTCGGCGTGCTCGGCCATCCCGACGCGCTCCAGCGCCGTGCGCACCCGGACGCGCAGCGCGTCGCCGGTGACGCCGAAGTTGGCCGGGCCGAACGCCACGTCCTCGCCGACGGTGGGCATGAACAGCTGGTCGTCGGGGTCCTGGAAGACGATGCCGACGCGGCGCCGGATCTCCCGGAGGTTCTCCTTGACGACCGGGAGCCCGCCGACGGCGACGCTGCCGGCCCCGGCGGTGAGGATCCCGTTCAGGTGGAGCACGAGCGTGGTCTTGCCCGCGCCGTTCGGGCCGAGCAGAGCGACGCGCTCGCCGCGTCCGATGTGCAGGTCGACGCCGTGCAGGGCCCGGTGCCCGTCGGGGTAGGAGAAGGCCAGCCCGGACACGGCGAGCGACGTCGTCCCTGCGCGGGTCGTCCCTGCGCGGGTCACGCGGTCACCAGCCCGGTGACGGCCAGTGCGGCGGCGACGACGACGGGGGACAGGCCGACCAGCCAGTTGCGGCGGGTGGTGACGGTGTCGGAGAGCCGGGGCATCTCACCGGCCCAGCCGCGCGACAGCATCGCGAGGTGGACGCGCTCGCCGCGCTCGTAGGACCGGATGAACAGCGCTCCGACCCCACGGGCGGTGGCCCCGACCTGCCACAGGAAGCGGGGGTCGTGGCCGCGGGAGATGCGGGCCAGGCGCATACGGCGGGCCTCCCCGGCGATGACGTCGACGTAGCGGAGCATGAGGGTGGCGATCGTGACGACCAGCGCCGGCGCCCGCAACCGCTGCAGGCCCAGCAGCAGGTCGCGCAGGGGTGTGGTGGCGGCGAGCGTGAGCGAGGTCAGGACGCCGAGCGTGCCCTTGACCAGGATGTTCCACGCCCCGAGCAGACCGGGCTCCGACAGCGTCAGCCCGACGAACTCGACGAACGGTGCCGGGCCGGTGAACGGCAGCAGCACCGCCAGCACGACGAAGGGTGCCTCGATCAGCGAGCGCACCGCGATCCAGCCGATCGGGATCCGGGCGACCGCCCACACCCCGGCGAGCAGTACCAGGTAGCCACCGAACACCGCGAACGCCTCGCGCGGGGTGACCACCACGCAGACGACGCCCAGGAACGCCGCGACGATCTTGACCTCGGCGGGGAGCCGGTGCACCGGCGAGTTTCCGACCAGGTACAGCGGATGGGAATGTCCGGCGCCCACTATTTCGGGCTGCGCTTGCGCAGGACCCAGAACAGGCCCCCGGCGACGACGAGGGTGACGATCACCCCGATGATCCCGGCCGCTCCGACGCTGCCCTCGCTCCCGCCGATCGCGTAGTCGGCCAGCGGGCTGTCGGAGAGGTGGTGGTCCTCTGCGTTCTGCGCGATGCACGTGCCGCCCACCGGCTCGCCCGCGCCGTCCAGGGTGCAGCCGGAGAGTGTGACGCTGTCGAGGCCGTCGGGGTCGGAGCTGGCGAAGTAGGACAGCCCGCCCGCGATCAGAAGCGCGACGAGCAGGAACCCGACGTAGAAGCGGGTCCGGGACCGGGTCGGGGTGCTCACGACAGGCTCTTCTCGGTGGCGGCGGGTGCGGTGCGGAGCAGGTGGACGAGATCGGGCCGGACGGAGGCGACGGCGCCGACGGTGGCCGCGGTGATCACGCCCTCACCGATGCCGATGAGCACGTGGAAGGCCACCATCAGGGTGAACACGGTGCCGAGCGAGGCACCCCCGGCGCCGCCGATGGCGTACTCGCCGACGAAGGCGAGTGCCGCGACGACCGTGTTGAGCAGTGCCGCGACGAACGCCGTGGCCAGCAGCCCGGCCCGGCTGCGGACGGCGAAGCGGCGCAGCGCCAGTGCCACGAGGTAGCCGGTGAACACCCCGACCAGGGCCATGTTCGTGATGTTGGTGCCCAGCGCCGTCAGCCCGCCGTCGGCGAACAGGACCGCCTGCACGACGAGCACGATCGCGATGCACATCGATCCGACCCACGGGCCGACCAGGATCGCGACGAGTGCGCCGCCGAGCAGGTGCCCCGACGCGCCCGGCAGGATCGGGAAGTTGATCATCTGGACGGCGAACACGAACGCCGTGACCAGGCCGGCCATCGGGGCCGTGCGGTCGTCGAGGTCGCTGCGGGCCCGGGTCGCCGCGATCGCGAGGCCGATCGCGGCGATCACCCCGAACAGCAGGGCCGTGGGCGGGCTGACCAGCCCGTCACTCATGTGCATGGCGAGAACCACGTGGCGCCTCCTCGCGTCCCGGACACCCGTCCGGGTGATCGGCCCAGGCTAGGCGCGTGCTACCCGCAGTCGCAAAAGCTGTGCGACTAAAGGTCAGGGTCAGCCCCCGAAGGCGATCCCGACGTACTTGGTCTCCAGGAACTCGTCGATGCCGACGGTGCCGCCCTCCCGGCCCAGGCCGGACTGCTTGATGCCGCCGAACGGAGCGGCCGGGTTGGAGACGAGACCGGTGTTGAGCCCGATCATCCCGGCCTCCAGTCGCTCGCTGACGCGGAGCGCGCGCGTCAGGTTCTCCGTGAACAGGTAGCTGACCAGCCCGAACTCGGTGTCGTTGGCCGCAGCGACGGCCTCGTCCTCCCCGTCGAACACGGTGATGGCGGCGACCGGCCCGAAGATCTCCTCGTGGGTGAGCCGCGCCTCCAGGGGGACGCCGGTGAGGACGGTGGGCGGGTAGAAGTGCCCCGGCCCGTCACCAGGGACGGCGCCGATCTTCACCGTGGCCCCCTTGTCGAGGGCGTCCTGCACCAGCGTCACGACCTTCTCGCGGCCCCGCGCGTTGACCAGCGGGCCGACCTGCACGCCGTCCTCGGTGCCGCGGCCGACGACGAGCGCGCCCATGCGGGCGGCGAGCTTGTCGGCGAAGGCGTCGGCGACCGAGCGGTGCACCAGGAACCGGTTGGCCGCGGTGCACGCCTCGCCCATGTTGCGCATCTTCGCGGCCATCGCGCCCTCGACGGCCTTGTCGAGGTCGGCGTCGTCGAACACGATCAGCGGGGCGTTGCCGCCGAGCTCCATCGACGTCCGCAGCACCTTCTCCGACGCCTGCTCCAGGAGCTTCTTGCCCACCGCGGTGGAGCCGGTGAACGACAGCTTGCGCGCGCGGCCGTCGCGGATCAGGGGCTCCATCACCGCGCCCGCTTTCGACGTGGTGACGACGTTGAGCACGCCGTCGGGCAGGCCGGCCTCGACCAGGATCGCGGCGAGCGCGTGCATCGAGAGCGGAGTCAGCTCCGAGGGCTTGATCACCATCGCGCAGCCGGCCGCGATCGCGGGCCCGATCTTGCGGGTGCCCATCGCCATCGGGAAGTTCCACGGGGTGATGAACAGGCACACGCCGACCGGCTGCTTCATCACCAGGAACCGGCTGTTGCCGGCGGGGGCGACCGCGTAGCCGCCGTCGATGCGCACGGCCTCCTCGCCGAACCAGCGGAAGAACTCCGCGGCGTAGGTGATCTCGCCCTTCGCCTCGGCCAGCGGCTTGCCCATCTCCAGGGTCATGAGCAGCGCGAGGTCGTCGATCCGCTCCATGAGCAGCTCGTAGGCGCGGCGCAGGATCTCCCCGCGCGCCCGCGGCGCCATCGCGGCGAACGACGCCTGGGCCGCGGACGCGGCCGCGAGGGCCTCCATCCCGTCCTCGGGGCCCGCGTCGGACACCTCGACCAGCGTCTTCCCCGTGGCCGGGTCGTCGACGGGCAGGGTGGCGCCGGACGCGGCCGGACGCCAGGACCCGCCGATGAACAGGCCGGTGGGGACGGCGTCGAGCACCCGGGCTTCGTCGGTCGGATTCGTCATGGCCGCGATGCTGCCATCCGGGTACACCGGACGCAGCCCCGCCGCCGTCGCAGCATGGCCACCTTCCTGCCATCTGCTTGCGTGAAGGTGGCCATGCTGCGATCGCGGGGGGATGGCGCAGGATGGATGCGTGACGTCCACGTTGAGCCGGTTGCCGGCGCTGGTCCCACCCCCCACCGAGCTGCCGCCCCGCGCCGCCGCGCTGCGGGCCGAGGTCCGGGCGTTCCTCGCCGAGGAGCGCGCCGCCGGAGCCTGGAGCCCGCGCGCCGACGTCTGGCTCTCCGGCTGGGACGAGCGGTTCACCAGGGAGCTGGGCAGGCGCGGCTGGCTCGGCATGACGATCCCCGTCGAGTACGGCGGGCACGGACTCGGTGCGTTGGACCGCTACGTCGTCACCGAGGAACTGCTCGCCGCGGGCGCCCCCGTCGCCGCGCACTGGGTCGCCGACCGCCAGATCGGGCCCACGCTCATGCGGTTCGGCACCGAGGAGCAGCGGCGGCGCTACCTGCCCCGGATCGCCGCGGGGGAGTGCTACTTCGGTATCGGGATGAGCGAGCCCGACGCCGGCTCCGACCTCGCCGCCGTCCGGACGAAGGCGGTGCAGGTCGACGGCGGGTGGGAGCTGACCGGCACGAAGGTGTGGACGTCCGGCGCGCACCACGCGCACGCGTTCTTCGCCCTCGCCCGCTCCGCTCCGAAGGACGACGCGAACCGGCACGCCGGGCTCTCGCAGTTCATCGTCGACCTCGACTCCCCGGGTGTGCAGATCCGCCCCATCCCGCTGCTCACCGGGGCGCACCACTTCAACGAGGTCGTGTTCGACCGCGTGTTCATCCCCGACGCGCAGGTGCTCGGGGAACTGGGCGGCGGCTGGGCCCAGGTCACGGGGGAGCTCGCGTTCGAGCGCAGCGGCCCGGAGCGGTTCCTCTCGACGTTCCCGCTGCTCACCGCGCTGCTCGGTGAGCTGACGGGGGTGTCGGGCACCGAGCGCGAGGTCGGCCGGATCGTGTCGCGGCTGTGGACGCTGCGGCGGATGTCGCTGGCCGTGGCCGGGTCGCTGGAGTCCGGCGAGGCGCCGGAGCTGGCCGCCGCCGTCGTCAAGGACCTGGGTACGCGGTTCGAGAACGAGATCGTCGACGCGGCGCGCACGCTGGTGGCGATCCCACCGGACCCCGGTGCGGAGTCCGGGTTCGCCCGGCTGCTCGCCGACGCCGTTCTGCACGCCCCTGGCTTCACGCTGCGGGGCGGGACCAACGAGGTGCTGCGCGGGATCGTCGCGCGCGGGATGGGGCTGCGCTGATGGGTTCCGGGCAGATGTCCGAGGTACTCGAGCTCGCCGAGTCCGTGCTCTCCGGTTCGTCGTCCACGGGCACCGACCTCGACGCCGCGCTCTGGAGGGCGCTGGAGGAGACCGGGCTCGCCCGGCTCACGCTGGCCGAGGCGGCCGGGGGGAGCGGGGCCTCGTTCGCCGACGCGGCAGAGGTGCTGCAGGCCACCGGGGCGCACGCCGCGCGCGTGCCGCTCGTCGAGACCGACCTGCTGGCCGGCTGGCTGCTGCACTCCCACGGCATCGCGGTGCCCGACGGCCCGCTCACGGCGGTGGCCGCCGACGGCGACACCCTCACCCGCGTCGCGTGGGCGCGGGAGGTGGCCGGGATCGTCGTGCTGACGCCGTCGGAGGTGCTGCTCCTGACCGTCGACGGGCTGGAGATCACCGCGGGGGCGAACCTCGCCGAGGAGCCCCGCGACACGGTGACCCGGCCCGAGGTCGTCGCGGCCCGGGCCGATCTCGCGCCGGGTGCGGCCGCCGAGTTCCGGCTGCGCGCCGCGCTCGGGCGGGCCCAGTTGCTCGCCGGGGCCGCCCGCGGGGCGCTGGCCCGGACCGTGCGGTACGCGGGGGAGCGGGTGCAGTTCGGTCGCCCGATCGGCAAGTTCCAGGCCGTGCAGCAGCAGCTCGCGCTGGCCGCGTCGGAGGTGGCGGCGTCGGGTGCCGCGGCGTCCGCGGCGGCCGCCACCGCCGACCGCGACGGGTTCGGCGCACCGTCCACCGCGTTCGCCGTGGCCGCCGCGAAGGCGCGCACCGGGGAGGCGGCGGGCGAGGTCGCGCGGATCGCCCACCAGGTCCACGGGGCGATCGGCTTCACCCGCGAGCACGACCTGCGGCTGCTCACGACCCGGCTCTGGGCGTGGCGCGACGAGGACGGATCCGACGCGCAGTGGCAGGCCGAGCTGGGTGCCACCGTCCTCGCGGCGGGCGCCGAGGCCCTGTGGCCGCTGGTGACCGGGACACCCTGACCTGCACCTCTGGGAGATGCGTACGCATCCGGGTACGCTGCGGCCATGCTGCTGCCCCAGGTGCTGTCGTTCCGCGAGTTCCGCGCCGGGCTGGCGGCCACGTTGAAGCAGGTGCAGGAGCCCGACGCCGAGCCCGTGTTCGTGGGTGCGCACCGCAAGCCCGAGGCCGTCGTGATGTCGGTGTCGCACTACCAGCACCTGCGCGACCGCGCGGAGCGGCGCGAGGCGGTGGAGGCGGCGCTGGCGTCGGTGCGGGCGGAGGGGCTGGAGCCGAGCGCTCTGGGTCACCGGCTGCTCTCCGAGGTCGCCGTCGGACGGATCGGCACCGACGAGATGCGCAGCCGGCTCACCGAGCACTACACGCGGTGAGCTGGGACCCCTACCTCGACCTCGACTCCGGGGTCCTGCGCAACCGTTTCGGGATCACCGACCGCGAGGAGCTGGCCCGGGCGGAGTCCGACTTCTCGGCGTCGCGCCTGGTCGATCTGGAGCACGCCGACCTCCCGGGCCACTACGACCTCCCGCACCTGCAGGCCTTCCACCGCCACCTCTTCGGCGACGTCTACGACTGGGCCGGCGAGCTGCGCACCGTCGCGATCGGGAAGGGCGCCGCGTTCTGCGCTCCGGGTGACCTGACCTCGGCGGGCGAGCGCGTGTTCGGGCAACTGGCGCGGCACCGCTGCCTTCAGGGGCTCGACCGCGACACGTTCGTCGACGCCCTGGCCCGGTTACTGGGCGAGATCAACGGGCTGCACCCGTTCCGCGAGGGCAACGGCCGCACCCAGCGCGCCTTCCTCGGCCAGCTCGCCCGTACCGCGGGCCACCCCGTCCGCTGGGCGGCGATCGACCCGGCGGAGAACGTCGCGGCCTCCCGGGCCGCCCACCTCGACGGCGACCGCGCCCCGCTGCGGGCGATGCTGGACGCCCTGGTCGCCGACTGACCTGCGGAACGCCCGCCATCCGGTTCTGCGCACGGGCACGGTGCCCGGACGACGGTGCCACCCGCTGCCCGCGGCCGCACCGCTCGGCGGGTACGGCGTTCCGCGGAACGCGGGTCCGCGCTCCCGGGTCTCAGCCGCCGATCTTGCGGAAGTCCCAGCTGGTGATCTTCTCGGGTACCAGCTTCAGCCAGGCGTGGCGGCCGTCGTGGTGCATGGTGCCGCCGGAGTACCGGTCGGCGAACGCCTGCTCCGGCCCGTCCAGCTCGGGTACCGGCTCCCCGGTCCGCGGCACCTCGCCGACCACCTCGACCCGGCCCCGGATCTCGACCCCGCGCAGCTCGGCGTAGTCGTGCCCGGCGTCGACGACGGCGGCGATCCGCGGGTCCGCGGCGAGGTCGGCCCAGCGCTGGCTGCGCGACAGCGACGTCATCCACATCGCCCCGCCGTGCCAGGCGTACCAGAGCGGGGTGGCGTGCGGGCCGTTCGTGCCGTTGGTGGCGACGCGGACTGTGCGCTCCTCCGCGAGGAAGGCGTCGACCTCCTCCGGCGTCATCGCGATCTTCCGGGACCGTCGCTGCTCCTTCATGATCTCGACGTTAGCCTCCGATGATGGCGGTCACGCGACGGATCCCCGGACTCCTGGTCACCGAGCACGAGATCGCGGTGCCGCTCGACCACTCCGCACCCGGCGGCGAGCAGATCACCGTCTTCGCCCGCGAGGTCGCCGATCCCGACGGCCTCGACCGCCCGTATCTGGTGTACCTGCAGGGCGGGCCCGGGTTCGAGGGCCCGCGACCCACGCGCCGGCCCCCGTCACCGGGCTGGCTGGACCGGGCCCTGGCCGACTTCCGCGTCCTGATGCTCGACCAGCGCGGCACCGGCCGCTCGACGCCCGTCGGCCCGGCGACGCTGGTCGGGCGCACCCCGGCCGAGCAGGCGGCGTACCTGACGTACTTGCGCGCCGACGCGATCGTCGCCGACGCCGAGGCGCTGCGCGCGCACCTGGGCAGCGCCCCGTGGTCGGTACTGGGGCAGAGCTTCGGCGGCTTCTGCGCGCTCGCCTACCTCTCGCAGGCGCCCGAGGGGCTGCGGGAGGCGCTGTTCACCGGGGGGCTGCCGCCGATCGGCCGCCATCCCGACGAGATCTACCGCGCCACCTACGCGCGGGTGCTGGAGCGCAACCGCCGCTACTACGCGCGCTACCCCGAGGACCGCGACCGCTTCCTCGCCGCCGTGGCCGCCGCGCCGGTGCTCGCGTCGGGCGACCGGCTCTCCCCGGCCCGGCTGCGTCAGGCCGGCAACCTGCTGGGCCGCAGCGACGGCCCCGAGCTCCTGCACGCGATCCTGGAGCTGGACCCGACGTCGCCGGCGTTCGCGCACGACGCCGAGTCGATCGGCTTCGCCCGCAACCCGATCTACGCGGTGCTGCACGAGTCCTGCTACGCCGACGGGCACGCGACGGAGTGGTCGGCGCAGCGGACGATGCCGCCGGAGTACGCCGACGACCCCGCGCTGCTGACCGGCGAGCACGTCTACCCGTGGATGTTCGAGGAGCTGGGGGCGCTGCGCCCGTTCGCCGAGGCGGCGGAGCTCCTCGCCGCGCACCCGTGGCCCCGGCTCTACGACGCCGCGGTGCTCGGGGGCAACGAGGTGCCCGCCGCGGCTGCGGTCTACGTCGAGGACCTGTACGTGGAGAGCGCGTACTCGCTGGAGACGGCGGCCCAGGTGCGCGGGCTGCGGACGTGGGTCACCAGCGAGTACGAGCACAACGCCCTGCGCGCCGACGGGGCCGCCGTCCTGGACCACCTGCTCGACCTGGTCCGCGGCCGCCGCTGACCCCCGCCCCATCGACCGGGCCGCACCGCACCGCCGTTGCGGTGACCGCACCGCCGTCCCGGCAGCGGTGCGGTCCGCACGACGGCGGTGCGGTCACCAGAGGCGTTCGCTCGCGATCCGCGCCCCCTCCGACAGCGCCCGGAACTTCTCCCACACGACGCTCGGGTGCACCTCGGGGGAGAAGCTCGCGCGCGAGGAGAAGCCGCAGTCGGCCCCGGCGATCACGTTCTCCCGCCCGACGATCCCGGCGTACTGCTCGATCTGGTCGGCGATCAGCTCCGGGTGCTCGACGTAGTTCGTCGCGTGGCCGAGCAGGCCGGGGATGAGGATCTGGCCGTCCTCGAGCGGGATGTCGCGCCAGATCTTCCACTCGTGCTGGTGGCGCGGGTTGGCGACCTCGAAGGAGTACGCGCCGGCCGGGATCCTCAGCATCAGCGGGGCGACGTCGCGCAGGTCGATGTCGTGCACCCGCGGGCCGTGGTTGAGGCCGTAGCAGGTGTGCAGGCGGATCTTCTCCCGCGGGATGCCGCGCAGCGCGTGGGACAGGATCTCGACGTGCTGCTCGGCGTCGGCGCGGCGCTGCTCGGGCGTGGTCTCCGGGTTCTCCGAGAGGTACTCGATCAGCCACGGGTCGTCGACCTGCAGCAGGAACCCGGCGTCGACGATCCCCAGGTACTCCTCGCGCAACGCCTCCGCGACGGCCTGCAGGTACTCCCCGTGCGAGGAGTAGTGCTCGTTGCGGCCGAACCCGCTCGGGCTCGTCGACGGGAGGAACGCCTCGGTGACCCCG
This sequence comes from Pseudonocardia abyssalis, assembly GCF_019263705.2. NCBI lineage: Bacteria > Bacillati > Actinomycetota > Actinomycetes > Pseudonocardiales > Pseudonocardiaceae > Pseudonocardia > Pseudonocardia abyssalis. The sequence goes on along the minus strand of NZ_JADQDK010000001.1, from coordinate 1,696,430 downwards.
GCGCCCGACCGCCCGGCGCCCTCGATCGCGGAGCGGAGGTTCGCGATGTCGGTCGCCAGCTGCTCCTGGCCGACGTAGGTGATCGGGCCGGTGCAGACCATCGTCGTCATCGGGGAGACCTGCTCGGTGTACTTGCCCAGGTAGCCGGCGTAGTACTCGGGGAACGCGTCGATCTCCACCTGCCACGACGGCGGCATCAGCTTCTCGCCGGAGTCGGCGGCGAAGCCCGAGAGCCGGTCCTTGACGTAGGTCAGGAAGCTGACCTTGCCCATCTCCCCGTCGGTGACGACGTCGATGCCGGCGTCGACCTGCCGGTCGACGACCTCGGCGACCGCGGTCGTGACGCGCTTGGTGTAGCCGTCGGCGTCGTAGGGCCGGCCGTGCTCCTTCTCCCGCATGACCTCCAGCAGGTCACGGGGCCGGGCGAGGCTGCCGACGTGAGTGGTGAGGATCCGCTCGCTGCTGCGCTGCATGGTCCACGGACGCTAGGAGACCCGCGGCGAACCGGACACCCCCGCGTTCCCCGCACGCGAACACCGAGGAGATCCGGGTGCCCGGGTCGTCCTGGCCTCATGGCACGCCCACCCCACCATCGAGGGCTTCGGGCTGAGCGCGTCCCTGCGTGAGCGACCGGGTGTTCCGGACGTACTCCACAGCCGCAGTCGCGACGGAGGCACCGGGGGGACTCGCCGCAGGGTGCTCCGTACGAGTGGTGGCGGCTGCACGACGAGTACGTCTGAGTAACCCGTGGCGCTGTGGCTCGTTCGACCGGACGTGATGCGTCTGAGCCCCGTCCGGATCGCCAAGTCCCTCGTGCCGGCGACGGTCCTCGCGCTCGGCGTCGTCCTGGCGACGCCCGCGGGGGCCGCACCGGCGGAGAGTCCGTTCGCGGCGGAGCCGTTGTTCGACTCCTACGTCGCACTCGGCGACTCGTTCGCGGCGGGCCCGCTGATCCCGCTGCAGACGGGCACCCCGGCGGGCTGCCTGCGCTCCAACCGCAACTACCCGACGCTGGTCGCGCAGACCGGGCGCGTCCCGGACTTCCGCGACGTCAGCTGCAGCGGGGGGAGGACCGACGACCTGTTCGCGCCGCAGGTGACCCAGCTCGGCACCAACCCCCCGCAGCTCGACGCGCTCGGGACCGACACGGCGGGCGTCACGCTGTCCATCGGCGGCAACGACATCGGCTTCGCGACGATCATCTCCGAGTGCGCCACCCGCTCGCCGCGCGAACCGCTCGGCGCCGCCTGCCGCGACTTCTTCACCGGCTCCGACGGCAGCGACGAGCTCGCCGCCCGCATCGACGACACCGCCCCCAAGGTGGGCGACGCACTGGCCGCGATCGCCGAGCGCTCGCCGGACGCCGAGGTGTACCTCGTGGGCTACCCGGCGATCCTGCCGGAGGGGGCCGGCTGCTTCCCGGTCGTCCCGTTCAGCGCGGGCGACGTCGCGTACCTGCGCGACACCGAGAAGGCGCTCAACGCGATGCTCGCCGAGGAGGCCGCCGCGGCCGGGGTGACCTTCGTCGACACCTACGAGCGGTTCATCGGGCACGACGTCTGCACGCTGCCGGGCACGAAGTGGATCGAGGGCCTGGTGCCGACGTCGCCGGCCGCCCCGGTGCACCCCAACGCACTCGGGATGCTGTCGATGGCCCAGGACGTGCTCGCCGCGGCGCAGGGCTAGCGCTCGTCGTAGGAGCCCACGACCCGGGCGGTCAGCGGGAAGCGGACGGGGGTGTCGCCGAACAGACGGAGACGGGCGGTGTCGGCGGCGGTCGCGATCGCCTCGAGGACCGTCGGGGCCAGGTCGGCCGGGCAGTGCAGCACCACCTCGTCGTGCTGGAAGAACACCAGCTCGGCCGGACCGCCGCGCAGCAGCAGGCGCAGTTCGGCGAGCAGCACCAGCGCCCACTCGGCGGCCGTGGCCTGCACGACGAAGTTGCGGGTGAAGCGGCCGCGGGCCCGGGAGCGGGCGGGTTCCTCGTCGCCGGGACGCGCCGGTGGGCAGGTGCGGCCCAGGTGGGAGCGCACGAGCAGGCCCGACTCACCGTCGCGGGCGGCGCCGTCGACGTAGGCCATCGCGCGGGGGAACCGCCGGCGCAGCCGGACCAGCAGCTCACCGGCCTGCCCCGCGCTCGCGCCGTACATCGCGGAGAGCAGGGCGAGCTTCGCCTGGTCGCGGTCGCCGCCGAACTCGCGGGCGGCGAGTGTCGCGTAGAGGTCGTCGACGTCGGGGGCGAGGCCGTGCTCGCCGGACAGTGCGGCGAGCACCCGTGGTTCGAGCTGCGCCGCGTCGGCGACGACGAGGCGCCACCCCGGATCGGCCCGCACCGCCCCGCGCAGCGCCTTCGGGATCTGCAGCGCGCCGCCACCGCGGGTGGCCCAGCGGCCCGACACCACTCCGGCGACGACGTACTCGGGATGGAACCGACCGTCGACCACCCACGTCCGCAGCCACGTCCAGCCGTGGGCGACGTGCAGCCGCGCCAGCTCCTTGTACGCCAGCAGCGGTGTCACGGCCGGGTGCTCGACGTGGCGCAGCTCCCACGCGCGGGTGCTGGTCAGTTCGTGGCCCGCGCGGGCGAACGCGCGGAGTACCTCGGCGGGGGAGTCGGGGTTGACCGGGCGGCCGAACGCGGCGGTGATCTGCGCCGCGAGGGCGGCGAGCCGCGGCGGACGCCCGCCGAGCACCGGCCGCGGGCCGAGCAGGGCGGTGAGCAGGGCGTCGTGGTGCTCTGCGCTCCACGGCAGCCCGTGCGCGGTCATCTCCTCCGCGACGAGGGCACCGGCCGACTCGGCGGCGGCCAGCAGCCGAAGCCGTGGGTCGGTCAGGGACCGGAGCTGGGCGCTGTGCACCGCGACGACGTCGGCCAGCTCGTCGTGGGCGGGACCGGTGTCGAACAGGCCGGGTGGGCCGTCGTCGGTCGGGGTCGGATCGGGATCGGGTACGCGCCCGGCCGACCGCGCCGCCGCGGCGGCCAGCCCGTGCGGGTCGCCGAACCGCCCGGCCGCACCGACCAGCAGCCCCTCCACCAGCTCGACGTCGTGCGCCCGGCCCACACGCACGCCCGCGGCCAGCAGCCGGCGGTAGGTCCGCGACCGGGCGAACACCCAGCGCGGGGCGTGCTCGCGCTCCACCGCCGCGGCCGCGGCCAGGTCCGGGAGCGTCTCGGCATCGGCCAGCGGGGTGCCGTCGTCGGCGAGGCGACGGATCCGCACCGGCCCGTCGCGGCGGCCGGGGTCGAGAGCGACCCTCATCGCCGCGCGAGCAGGCCCCGCTGCGGGATCCCGCGGATCTCCTCGGGCCCGGCGCCGACCTCGTCGAGGATGTCGTTGGCCGCGAGCACCCCGGTGACCGAGGCCCGCTCCATCAGGCCGGTGAGGAACGGCGAGTCGACGTGGTCGCCCGCGATCCGGATCCCCCGGGCGTCACCGGTGACGCAGGGCCGGGTGCCGGCGCCGCCGGGCGGCCAGGTGGGCGCGGTGGCCTCCATGCGTTGCTGCAGGTGCACGACCTGGGCCGCGACGGTCTCCGGCCACAGCGCGGCGAGCTCGGCCCGCATCCGCGCGGTGGCCGTGTCGGCGTCGGGGGCGTCGCAGGCGTAGGAGTGCAGCTCGACGACCGACCCGCCGGTGCGCGCCGCCCACTCCGCCGACGGGCGCTCCAGGCGGGAGTAGATCGTGACGGAGTCGAGCGTGGCCTCGCGGCTCACGGCGTTGAAGGTGGCCCGCTCGGGCAGCACGTCGCGGTCGAGCCACAGCCGGGTGACCGCGAACGGCGGCGCCACCGCGATGGCCGCGGCCTTGCGGGCCAGCTTCGGTGCGGCGACCGACATGTCCGGGGATCCGGCGACGATCGCGCGCAGGGCACCCGGGTCGGTGGCCAGCACCAGGTGGCGGGTGCGCAGCGACGGGGCGGCGTCGACCTCGACCTGCCAGAGGTGCCGGTCGACCGGGGCGATCGCGCTGACGCGGCTGTTCACGAGGATCTCCGCACCGCGGGCCTGCAGGTACGCCGCGAACGGCGCCCAGATGCAGGTGAGGTGGTCGGTGTCGGGGGAGTCGAACGCGATGCCCTCGGGGTTGCCCAGGAAGTAGTAGTGGAACATCGCGATCAGCTCGGCCGCCGAGAGTGCACCCGGATCGGCGAAGAACGAGCGTGCGAACGCCTCGAACAGCATCGCCTGCGCGCGGTCGGACATCCCCAGCGACCTCAGGAACTCCGCGGCGGGTATCTCGTCGAAGCGGGCGGTGGTGCGGTCGCGGTCGTAGGCGAGGAGCTGGGCGGCCAGGGCCTGGTCGGAGCCCAACAGGTCGCGCAGGCCGAGGCTGGGGGAACGGGCGAACAGTGCGAGCAGGTTGAGCGGGGGCGATCCGGGCAGCGACGTGAGGTCCTCGTCGGGCCACTCCCGGGAGATCACCGGGTAGCCGCCGACGGGGCGCAGGAACGACAGCTCCGGGTCGATCCGGCGCAGCACCGCGCGCCAGGTGTAGTAGTGGCGGAAGAACGCGTGGAAGCCGTGCTCGACGACCTGCTGCGTGCCGTCGGGCAGCGTGTGCGGCCACGCCCCGAGCCGCCCGCCCAGCGTGGGGGCGGCCTCGACCAGCGTGACGGCGACGCCGCGCTCCGCGAGCACCACCGCCGCGCTGATCCCGGCGATCCCCCCGCCCACCACGACGGCCTCGGTGCCCGCCGGTGCCTGGCGGGGGCGGCGCGGGTCGGCGGGCACGAGCACCCGGGGGCGCATGCGCAGGGGAGCGGCGCGGGAGAGCAGTTCGTTCACGTCTCCGACCCTATGCGCGACCCCCGACAGCCGCCCGGAATGCCGCGGCCGGGCGGGGGGTTACGCCGGTCATGACGGTCGAACTGGGCAGGTACGGCATCTGGCGGCACGCGGGCGGGCTCACCCCCGAGCTGGCGCGGGAGATCGAGGCTCTGGGTTACGGCGCGGTCTGGATCGGCGGCTCGCCGCCTGCGGACCTCGCGCTCGCCGAGTCGCTGCTCGACGCCACCACGCACGTCGCCGTGGGGACCAGCATCGTCAACATGTGGTCCTCGCCCGCCGCCGAGGTGGCCGCGTCCTACCACCGCATCGAGGCGAGGCACCCCGGCCGCTTCCTGCTCGGGGTCGGCGTCGGGCATCCCGAGGCCACCAGCGACTACACCCGGCCCTACGCCTCGCTCGTCGCCTACCTCGACGAGCTCGACGCCGCCGGGGTCCCGTCCGCGGGCCGCGCGATCGCCGCACTGGGCCCGAAGATGCTGAAACTCTCCGCCGACCGCTCCGCGGGCGCCCAGCCGTACCTGACGACGCCCCGGCACACCCGGGAGTCCCGCGAGCTGCTCGGCGACGGCGTGCTGCTGGCGCCGGAGCACAAGGTCGTGATCGACACCGACCCGCAGCGGGCCCGCTCGGTCGGCCGCCCGTTCGTCCACAAGCCCTACCTGGGCCTGCGCAACTACACCTCCAACCTGCTGCGGCTGGGGTGGACCGAGGCCGACATCGCCGACGGCGGCAGCGACGCGCTGATCGACGCACTCGTCGCCCACGGCGACGCCGACGCGGTGGCCGCGCAGCTGGCCGGGCACGTCGACGCGGGTGCCGACCACGTGTGCGCCCAGGTCCTCACCGAGGGCTACGCCGACCCGCTGCCCCCGATGCGCGCTCTCGCGGAGGCGCTCGAGCTCGGCTAACGGGCGGGATGCACCTGCGGCCCGGTGACGCCGCAGTGGGCGCATTCTTCGATCCGCACCCGCCGCGTCGGCTCGGCGGGGGCGCCCGGCCGCCGGACCAGTGCGAACGCCAGCACGGACGCGGCGACGAGCAGGCCGGCACCGATCGTCAAGGCCGTCCGGAAACCGGATCCGAAGGCGACGGGGTCGGTGTAGTCGGTCCCGCCGATCCCGGCCAGCCCCGGGATCACGGCGACGGCGAGCAGCCCGGCCGCGCGCGCGACGGCGTTGTTGACCCCCGAGGCCGAGCCCGCGTACCGGTCGGGGGCGGCGTCGAGGACGGTCGCCGTCAGCGGGGCGACGGTGAGCGCGAGCCCGGCGCCGAACACCAGCACCGCGGGCAGGACGTGCAGCACCCAGGTGGCGTCGGCGCCGATGCGGAGCATGAGCAGCAGCCCGCAGGCGCTGACCAGCGGGCCGACGGTGAGCGGGATCCGCGGGCCGATCCGCCCGGCCAGCGCACCCGCCCGCGCGGAGAACATCAACATGATCGCCGTGACCGGCAGGAGCGAGGTGCCCGCGGCGAGCGGGGTGAACCCGGCGACGGTCTGCAGGTGCAGGACCAGCAGGAAGAACACGACGCCGAGGGCGCCGTAGATCAGCAGGGTCACCGCGTTGGCCCCGCTGAACGTGCGGTCCGTGAACAGCGCGGGTGGCACCAGGGGATGGCGGGAACGCCGTTCCACGATCACGAACGCGACCAGCGCGAGCCCCCCGATCGCGAGTCCCGCGACGAGCGCGGGCGTCGGACCGGCCTCGCCGAGCCCGGTCAGCGAGTACGTCAGCGCCCCCAGCCCGACGACGGCGAGCACGGTGCCGGAGATGTCCAGGCCGGGGGCGGAGTCCGGGTCGCGCGTCTCCGGCACGTGCCGCAGCGCGACGACGACGATCAGCGCGGCGAGCGGCAGGTTGATCAGGAACACCGCCCGCCAGGTCCACTCCACCAGCCAGCCGCCCAGGAACGGGCCGATCGCCCCGGCGATGCCGCCGAGGCCGGACCACGCCCCGATCGCGGCCGCCCGGTCCGGCCCGTGGAACGACGCCGAGATCAGCGCGAGGCTGCCCGGCGTCAGCAGCGCCCCGCCGACGCCCTGCAGCGCCCGCGCCGCGATCAGCGTCTCCACGTCCGGCGCGAGACCGCACAGCAGCGACGCCAGTGCGAACCACACCACGCCGACCAGGAACACCCGCCGTCGCCCGTAGCGGTCACCGAGGGAGCCACCGAGCAGGATCAGCGAGGCGAGGGTGAGCGTGTAGGCGTTGACCGTCCACTGCAGCGCGGTGAACCCGGCGCCGAACTCCGACCCGATCGACTCCAGGGCCACGTTGACGACGGTGCCGTCGATCATCACCAGGCCGGAGCCGAGGACCGTGGTGAACAGCACCCAGCGGCCCGCCGTCGTGCCCATCCGCAGCTCGCCCGCCGTCGTCATCCCGGGAGCCTACGGCCGGTGCCCCGGCCGGGCCGTGAACATCCGCCGGACCGCCGCCGCGGTTGTCCTGCTGCTCGTCGCGGGCTGTGCCGCCCCCGTCGCGCCGGCGCCCCCGCCGCCCTACGACCCGGTCGCCGCTGCGTCGACGCACTCCTCCACCGGCACCCCAGGGCCTCGGCGAGTGCCCCGACCAGGGGTTCGGCGACCACCGGGAGCGGGGGCCGTCCACGCAGCAGTACACCGCGCTGCGCACGCTCGCCGCGGAGGCGGCGCCGCTCGGACCGGACCGGCCCGCCGGCTTCCTCCCGCCCCGCGCCCGCACACTGTGCGCCGCTGCTCTCGGGCCCGAACCGACCGCGGGTGGCTACCCGTAACCTCCCGTCCGTGATCAACGTGTCGACCACGGACGCCGTGGGCCTGCTGGAGCTGGACCGTCCCGACCGTCGCAACGCCCTCGACGTCGCCCAGTGCCACCGGATCGTCGAGGCCGTCGGCGGGCTGCTCGACGGCGGAGCGCGCGCGATCGTCGTCACCGGCTCGGGCAGCAGCTTCTGTTCGGGCGCCGACTTCGGCGAGGTCTACACCGACGGCTTCCGCGACGCCCTGCACGCGGCGCTGAAGGCCGTCATCGAGGCTCCGGTGCCGGTCGTCGCCGCCGTCAACGGACCCGCGATCGGTGCGGGCACCCAGCTCGCGATCGCCTGCGACCTGCGGATCGCCACCCCGGACGCCGTGTTCGGGGTGCCGACGGCGCGGATCGGGCTCGCTGTCGACCCGTGGACGGTGCGCCGCCTCGCCCGGCTCGGCGGCGGGGGCACCGCGCGGGCGATCCTGCTCGCCTGCGACCGGATCGGGGCCGACCTCGCCCACGCGCGCGGTCTCGTCGACCGGCTGGGGGACCGGGCGGCCGCGCTCGCCTGGGCCGCGGAGCTCGCGACACTCGCCCCGCTCACCCTGCGCTACAACAAGCTGGCGCTGGATCGGGCCGATCTCGCCGACGACGACCCGGCCCTGCTCTCGGCGTTCGAGGCCTGCTGGACCAGCGCCGACCGGCGCGAGGGGCAGCAGGCCCGGCTGGAGAAGCGGAACCCGATCTTCCACGGAAGGTGAGGGCTGTGACACTGGGCGTCACCTCGGCACGGTCAAGTCGTTGACATGTGCAGTAAGTCCGGAAGGGGCCAGTACGTGCGAGCACATCCTCAGGGTGCGCGTGGTGCCGCGATCGGGGCCGCGCTCGCGGCGATCGTGAGCACGGTGCTCGTCGGGGTGGGATTCGGGGTCGGCGCCGCCGAGGAGGCCCCGGTCTCCGTGCCCGCCGCGCAGGCCGCTCCCGTCGTCCCCGCCCCGGCCCGCCCGGCGCCGGAGCGGGCCCCGCTCGAGGAACCCGCCGCGGCCCCCGCGACCGAGGCCGCGCCGGAGTCCGCGCCGGAGTCCGCTCGGCGGTCCGCGCCGGAGCCCGCGGCGTCGACCGGGGCCGGGACGTCCGCCCCGGCGGCCACCCGGGAGGCACCCGTGTCGGTGCCGGTCCGCTCCGCCGCGTCCGCGCAGTTCGTCCCCGGTACCCCCTGCACGGTGACGGCGCGCGCCTGCGTCGACCTCGCCGGGCGCACGTCGTGGCTGATCGAGAACGGCGCGGTCCGCCGCGGCCCGGTCCCGGTGATGATCGGCGACGAGATCGACCCCACCCCGCAGGGCACGTTCCAGGTGGAGTGGAAGGCCGAGCAGTGGACGAGCCGGGAGTACCTCACGCAGATGCCGTACGCGGTGTTCTTCGCCGAGGGCGGCATCGCCTTCCACGAGGGCCCGCAGGACACCAACTCCGCGGGCTGCGTGAAGCTCACCCACGAGAACGCGATGGCATGGTTCGAGTACCTGCAGGTCGGCGACGAGGTGCAGATCCGTTAGGCGAGGCCTTCTACCGGGGGTAGAATGGCGGTGTGCCAAGCTTGGGTGAGCTCGAACGCGCTGTGATGGAGACGCTCTGGGCGGCCGCCGCGCCGCTCACCGCGCGGGACGTCCAGGACGCGCTCGCCGCCCGGGACCTGGCCACCACCACCGTTCTCACCGTGCTCGGGCGCCTGGAGCGCAAGGGCCTCGTCACCCGCGAGCGCGAGGGCCGGGCGCACCGCTACCGGGCCGTCGCGAGCCGCGAGGACCACGTCGCCGAGCTCATGCGCGACGCCCTCGACGCGGCCCCCGACCGCGGCGCCGTGCTGGCCCGGTTCCTCGGCTCCATCCCCGAGGACGAGCGCGCCGCCCTGCGCGACCTGCTCGACTGAGCGCCCCTGCGACAATCCCCGGTGTGATGGAGCTGACCGCGCTCGGGCTGCTGCTCCTGGGCGTCCTGCTGGCCGAACCGGCCAGCAGGTCACTCGCGCGGGCGCACTGGCCGGCCCGCGACCCCGTCGGCGCACTGCTGGTCTGGCAGGCGGTCGGCCTGGCCGGTGGCCTGTCGCTGCTCGGTGCGGGCGTCGTCTACGGGCTGGCGCCGCTGGGCCCCACCCTGCCCTCCGCGCTCCGGGCGATCGACGCCTCGGCGCCGTCGCGGCTCGGCGTCACCCACGTCGCCGCCCTCGTCCTCGCCGCACTGCTCGCCCTGCGCCTGGTCGGGGTGCTCGTGGCGATCACCGTCCGCACCCAGCGGGCCCGGCGCCGCCACCGCGACCTGCTCGACGTACTCGGCACCCCGTGGCCCGCGGCCCCCGGCGCCCGCGTACTCGACCATCCGATCCCCGTCGCGTACTGCCTGCCCGGGCTGCGCTCGCGGCTCGTGCTCTCCGTCGGCGTCCTCGACACGCTCGAGCCGGCCGGGGTCCGTGCGGTCCTCGCCCATGAGCGTGCCCACCTGCGCGAACGCCACGACCTCGTCGTGCTGCCGTTCGTCGCGTGGGGCGCGACCGCCCCGTTCGTGCAGGGGATGGTGTGCGCGCAGGTGGCGGTGGCGGCACTGATCGAGATGCGGGCCGACGACGTCGCGGCGTCGGGGTCGCGCTCCGTGGAGCTGGTCGGGGCACTGCGCACGATGGGTGGGGCGGCCCCGGCCGCGGCGCTGAGCTCGTTCACCACCGCGCTCGACCGCAGGCTCGCCCGCATCACCGAACCGCCCCCACCCCTGCCGCTGGCCCTGTGGGGCCTGGTGCGGATCGCCGCGCTGGCGCTCGTCGCGGTGCCGACGGCGCTGCTGCTGCTCAGTTGAGGCGTCTCAGCGCAGCGGCGCCGCGGCCGTCCGCAGGGACCCGAGCATCTCCGCCCAGGACCCGATCAGCGTCGTCTCGTGGTACGGCACGCCGATCTCGGCGCAGAACTCCCGGACCACGGCGCGGGCCCGACGCTGGCGCGGCGTCGGCATCGACGGGAACAGGTGGTGCTCGATCTGGTGGTTGAGCCCGCCCATCGCGACGTGCAGCAGGCCGTCGGTGAGCGGGCCACCGCGGACGTTGCGCGAGGTCAGGACCTGCTTGCGGAGGAAGTCCATCCGCTCGGTCGGCATCGTCATGCCCTTGTGGTTGGGGGCGAAGATCGAGCCGAGGTACACGCCGAACAGGCACTGGTGGACGAAGAAGAAGGCCACCGCGAGCCCCGGCGGCAGCAGCACGAACAGCGCCGCGAGGTAGCCGCCGATGTGGACGGCGATCAGCGCGAGCTCGGTGCGGCGGAACGGCATGCGGCCGCGGAGCAGACCGGCGATCCCGGCACGGCGCAGGTCGAGCCCGGCCAGCGTCAGCACCGGGAAGAACAGCGCGTCCTGGTGGCGGACGAGGAACCGGGTGGCCCCGCGCGTCTCCCGGGCCTGGTCCGCGGTGAACGCGATCGACCCGGGCGCGACGTCGGGGTCGCGGCCGATGTGGTTGGGGTCGGCGTGGTGGCGGGTGTGCTTCTGCATCCACCAGCCGTAGGCCATGCCGATGCCGAGGTTGCCGACGACGCGCCCGGCCCACTCCGACGCCGTGCGCGACCGGAAGACCTGCCGGTGGGCGATGTCGTGGGCGAACAGCGCCACCTGCCCGTAGACGACCGCGGCCACCCCGGCGACGAGGAGCTGCCACCACGAGTCGCCGAGCAGCACGAACGCCGTGACGGTCGCGGCGGCCACGGACCCGAGGAGCAGCGCGCGGCCGACGTAGTGGGCGGGGGCGGGGTCGAGCAGGCCTGCGGCGCTGATCCGCCTGGACAGGCGGGCGAAGTCGCTTCCGGCGCGGTTCGGGATCGTCATGGTCCGAGCTTCGGCGCCGGCGTCGGTCACCGGTATCCGGTCGGCCCCGCTCGGTGACGGGGGCGAACCCCACCTGTTGTCTGACACATGCTCCCCGTCCCTGGTATCGGCTTCCGCGCCGCGGCACGACGGGGTCTCGATCGCTCGAACGGCGATGTCCAGGTTAACCCGCCGTGGCCGGTTCCACCCGATCCGGACCTCCGATGAGCAGCGCGACGATCCCGAGCACGGGCAGCGCGATCAGCAGGCAGAACGCCGCCGGTACGCCGATGACGCTGCTCAGGCCCCCGACCAGCGCCGCACCGACGCTGGCGCCCGTCAGGAACACCAGCGTGGCGATCCCGAGCGCGACACCGCGCTGCGCACCGGGCACGGCGGCGCCGACCGAGGAGATCATCGCCGGCTGCCCGACGCCGAACGCGATCGTCACGAGCACGACCGCCAGCGCGAGCAGCCACGGCGACTCCAGCGCGCCTCCCAGCGCCGCGATCAGCAGCGCGACCACGGCGGTCGGGCAGGCCAGCGCGATCGTGCGCCGGCCGCCGAGTCGGGCGAGCAACCGGCGCGCGATCGGCGGCGAGACGAACCCGACGAGGGCCGCGGGCACCAGCAGCAGGCCCGTGGCCAGGGGGGTCCAGCCCCAGGACGCGGCGGCGAGCGGCACCCCGAGCAGCAGGGCGAACCAGCTGGCGGGCACCGCTGCCGCGGCGAACGCGCTGCGCAGCACCGTCACGTTGGTGACGATCGAGCGGGGCAGGAACCCGTCCGGTCGACGGCGGATCCACCAGGCGACGGCGGGCGCCCCGGCCGCGAGCAGCACCGCACCGATCGAGCCGGCCACGATCCCGGCCGACGGCGACTGGATGAGCAGCACCAACCCGGACGCGGCCACCGCGACGAGCAGCGCCCCGACCTTGTCGACGGGCTCGCCGCTGCCACCCGCGGGGGCGCCGCGCCACAGGGCCGGGATCGCCAGCAGCCCGACCACCGGCAGCGCGACGGACCACCGCCAGCCGCCCAACGACTCCAGCGCCCCGCCCAGGAGCGGGCCGAGTGCACTGAGCGTCCCGGCGACCCCGGCCACCCGGCCCAGCGCGGCCCCCCGCTGCTCGCCGCTCCACCGTGCACTGATCAGCGCCGTCCCGAGCACCGCGACCGACGCCGCGCCCGCGCCCTGCAGGACGCGGGCCACCATGAGGACCCCGAAGTTCGGGGCGAGCGCCGCCCCCACGGCTCCGGCGCTCATCATCGCGACCCCGACCGTCAGCGGGAGCCGGATCCCGGCCATGTCGGCGAGGCGCCCGTGCAGCGGCGTCGCGACGGCGAGGGCGACGGTGTAGCCGCTCACGATCCAGGCCGCGGTGGCTGCGGTGACACCGAGTTCCGCCGAGAGCTGCGGCAGGGCGACCGTCACGGCGGAGGTCGAGGTGCCGGCGAGCCCGAACAGCAGACCGAGCAGGACGGCGGTGCGCCCGGGCGAATGCATGTCCGATGCCAACGATCTCCGGGGGAGTGGCATTCCCGGCCGCGAGTCGGCGGGCCTGTCCCGCACGTGAGACCCGCGCGACGGGGCTTCGATCATGACGGAACCCCGATCATGTCGATCCCACGCCTCGGACGGCCCGGCCCGGTCCGGTCCGCGGGCCGACCGGGGCCCGCGGGCGTAGCGTGGAACCGTGCCCCATGATCTTCCCAGCTCCGATCTCCCGCAGACCCTGGGCGCGTTGCGCGCCTCCGGACACGAGCTGCGTGGCGTCAAGGACGAGATCCGCGCCAACCTGGTCGACGCCCTGCGCTCCGGCCGCGACCCGTGGCCCGGCATCGTCGGGTTCGAGTCCACCGTCCTCCCGCAGCTGGAACGGGCCCTGATCGCGGGCCACGACGTCGTGCTGCTCGGCGAGCGCGGCCAGGGCAAGACCCGGCTGCTGCGCGCGATCACGAACCTGCTCGACGAGTGGACGCCGGTCATCGAGGGCTCCGAGCTCGGCGAGCACCCCTACGACCCGATCACCCCGGCGTCGCAGCGCCGGGTCGCGGAGCTCGGCGACGACCTGCCCGTCGTCTGGAAGCACCGCAGTGACCGCTACACCGAGAAGCTCGCGACCCCGGACACCGCGGTCGCCGACCTGATCGGAGACATCGATCCCGTCAAGGTGTCGGAGGGCCGGTCGCTGGGTGACCCGGAGACGATCCACTACGGGCTGGTGCCCCGGGCGCACCGCGGGATCGTCACGATCAACGAGCTGCCCGACCTCGCCGAGCGCATCCAGGTCTCGCTGCTCAACGTGATGGAGGAGCGCGACATCCAGGTCCGCGGCTACACGCTGCGCCTGCCCCTGGACGTGCTGCTGGTGGCGAGCGCGAACCCCGAGGACTACACGAACCGCGGGCGGATCATCACCCCGCTCAAGGACCGCTTCGGCGCGGAGGTGCGCACGCACTACCCCCTCGAGCTCACCGACGAGATCACGCTGGTGGAGCAGGAGGCGAACCTCGTCGCCGACGTGCCGCGGCACCTGCTGGAGATCGTCGCGCGGTTCACCCGGGCCCTGCGCGAGTCGAGTGCGGTCGACCAGGGGTCCGGCGTCTCGGCGCGGTTCTCCGTGGCCGCCGCCGAGACCGTCGCGGCCGCCGCGCTGCGCCGCGCCGCGATCACCGGCGAGCCGCACGCCGTCGCCCGGCCCGTCGACCTCGAGTCGGTGCCCACCGTGCTGCGCGGCAAGCTGGAGTTCGCCTCCGGCGAGGAGGGCCGGGAGATCGAGCACATGGAGCACCTGCTCCGCCGGGCCACCGCCGACACCGCCCGAGCGCGGCTGCGCGGGATCGACCTCGATCCGCTCGCCGAGGCCGTCGCCGGCAGGCCGGTGCGCACGGGGGAACGGGTGCCCGCGGCCGAGGTCGTCGCCGCGCTGCCGAAGGTCGAGGCCCTCACCGAGATCGCGAAGCGGCTCGACGCCGGCGGAACCGAGGAGCCCGGTCCGATGGCGAGTGCCGCGGAGCTGGCCCTGGAACTGCTGTTCCTCACCCGCCGCCTGGCCAAGGACACCGCCGACGACGACTCGGTCAGCTACGGCTGATCCGGCTCGGTCACCTCGATGCCGAGGACCCCGAGCAGCGCCGCCCCGACCGGGACGAGCTGCTCGGGGCTGATCCGCGTGCCGGCCAGCGACATCGCCCCGCGCACGTCGTCGAGGCGGGAGCCGTGCAGCCGGGTGCCGGCGAGGCGGGCCTCGTGGAACGACGCCTCGCCGAGGTCGCAGCCCAGGAACGCGCAGTCGACGGCGGACATCGAGTAGAGGTCGGCACCGTGCAGGGACGTGTTCTCCACCAGTACGGCCGTGGCCTTCGCCATCCGGAAGCCGGTGAGGTCGGCGCTGCAGTCGGTGATCCGCACGTCGTCGAGCCGGGCCCCGGCGAACGACGCGCCGGTGAGACGGCAGTCGGTGAACTCGACGCGGCGCAGCACGGCGTCGTCGAGGACCGCGCCGGAGAGGTCGCAGTTCACGAACCGGGTGTCGCGGACCCGGAACCCGGTGAGCTCGCGCCCGCTCAGGTCGGCTCCGGTCCAGCGGCACTCGCGCAGGTCCAGGTCGGCGACGTGCGGCGGCACCTCGACGTCGGCACCCGCGTCGATCCCGTCCCACACCATCTCGTGCTCGACGACCGACGGCGGCGGGTCCCAGCGCGACGGGGTGTCCGGCGGGTCGGGCCGCAGCTTGGTCCTCCGCCCGCGCTGGGTCCGTGCCATGGCGCCGACCCTAGCGACCGGCCCCGGCACCCGTGCGCTCAGCTCGCCGCCACCAGCCGCGGGCCGGGGGAGGGGCGCGGCGGCGCCGCGTGGGTGTCGGTGTGGTCGTCGAGCAGCCGGTTCATGTCGCGGAAGACCCCGGGCCGTGCGGCCAGCTCGGCGTGCGTCCCGGAGTCGACGACCCGCCCGCGGTCGATCACGTAGATCCGGTCGGCCCTCTGCAGCGTGGAGAGCCGGTGCGCCACGACGATCACGGTGCGCCCGGCCGTCAGCCGTTCCAGGCCCTTCATCACCAGCGACTCGCTGACGGCGTCGAGCCCGGAGGTCGGCTCGTCGAGGACGACGACCGGACAGTTCCGGACGAGTGCGCGGGCGATCGCGATGCGCTGGCGCTGACCGCCGGACAGGGAGCTCCCGCGCTCGTGCACCTCGGTGTCCCAGCCGTCGGGGAGCCGGTCGACGAACTCGTCGACGTACGCGGCCTCCGCGGCCTCGATCAGCTGCTCGCGGGTGGCGTGCGGGGCGCCGAACGCGATGTTGTCCAGGATCGTGCCGGACATCAGCGCGGCGTCCTGCGGCACGAGGGAGACCTGGTCGCGGATCGAGCCCAGGGTCAGGTCGCGGACGTCGTGGCCGTCGAGCTCGACCGAGCCGGACTGCACGTCGTAGAGGCGCGGGATCAGCCCGGACACCGTCGACTTCCCGGCACCGGTCGGCCCGGCGAGCGCGATCATCTGCCCGGGCAGGGCCGTGATGTCGATCCCGTCGAGGACCGGGCGGGCCGGGTCGTAGCCGAAGGTGACGCCGCGCAGGGCGACGTGGCCGCGCATCCGGCGCAGCGGGCGGGCCCCGGGCCGGTCGCGCACGGCCGCCTCCACGGCGAGCACCTCCAGCACGCGGTCGGAGCTCGCCTGCCCCTTGCTGATCGTGGTCTGCAGCTTCGCGAGCTGCTTGACGGGCTGGTAGAGCTTCTCGTTGTAGGCCAGGAACACCAGCAGCAGGCCGAGCTCCATCGACCCGTCCAGCACCCGGAACGTGCCGACGAGCAGCACCACGGCCCGGCCGGTGTGCACGATGACGTCGACGGCGGCGGGCAGCCGGGCCGCGAAGTCGACGCGCTGCAGGCCCGCGGCGAGGCGGGCGTCGGAGAAGGAGCGGAAGCGGCTCTCCGAGCGGCCCTCACCGGCGTTCGTCGTCACCAACCGGATCGCCGAGAGCACCTCGGAGGCGTGCGAGGCGACGCGGCCCTCCTCCTTGCGGGCGGTCGCGGCCCAGCTCTTGATGATCTTCCGGTAGCGCACGAGCACCAGGTGGAGCGGCGGCACGACGAGCAGTGAGAGCAGGGCGAAGAACGGGTCGATCGTCACGGAGATGACCAGGATCCCGACCAGCAGCGTCGCGTTGGGGAGCAGCACCGACAGCACCGCGACCAGCAGGCTCTGGATCGTGTTGACGTCGTTGGTCAGCCGGTTGCCGAGGTCGCCGACGCGCTGGGTCTGGTGGTAGCCCAGGGACAGCCGCTGCAGGTGGGCGAACATGGCCGTGCGCAGGTCGGCCAGCATCCTCTCCCCGACGCCCGAGAGCGTGCGCTCGGCGAGATAGGTGGTGAGCGCGCCCAGCGTCGCGACCACGCAGATCGCTGCGATGCACGCCGCGAGCAGGGCCGGCCCGGACAGCGTCGGCCCGGACGGCGTCGGCCCGGACGGCGTCGGCCCGGACGGCGTCGGCCCGGACGGCGTCGGCCCGGACGGCGTCGGCCCGGACGGCATCCCGAACGGGCGGCCCGCCAGCACGTGGTCGACGACGATCTTGAGCGGCCAGGGCAGGGCCAGTGCGAGGCCGGCGGCCGCGAGGATGAGCAGGCCGCCGGTCGTCAGTTCGCGGCGGTAGGGCATGAGCGTGTCGCGGAAGCGCCAGAGGACCGAGAACATCTCAGGCCGCCGTCTGCGCGCCGTGCTCGCGGGCGTAGGCGTCGACGACGGCACGGTCGCGCTTGCGGGTCAGCAGCCCGCGCGCGGCGGCCGGCGGCACCCAGCGCACCTCGTCGATCTCGGCCGGGTCCGGCGGCGCGGCCGGTCCGACGGGCGTCATGTGCCAGAACCGGACGTGCTTGGCCCGGTTGTTGCGGTCGCGGTAGCGCACGGAGTGGATCTCCGCCTCCATCCGGCAGCGCAGCCCGGTCTCCTCGCGGACCTCGCGCAGCGCGCATTCCTGCACGGTCTCCCCGGGGGCGGTGGCGCCCTTGGGGATCGACCAGTCGTCGTGCCGGACGCGGTGCACGACCAGCACCTCCGGTCCGTCCGTGCCCGGGCGCACGACCAGGCCGCCGCCCGCGACCTTCGCCGGGCCGTCGTCGTCGGCGGGGAGCAGGTGCCCGAGATCGGCGACCTCGGCGAGCGCCTTCTCCACCTGCCGGGTCACCCGCACCCGGCGGGTGACGATCCGCGACAGCTCCCGGCGGGTCGCGCAGGCGGGCAGGCGGTCCTTGAGCCGGTGGGCCGCGCCGACCCGCAGCGCGGCGGCCGCAGCGGAGCGCAGGGCGTCGGCGGCGGGCCAGAGGCCCATCACCGGGAACTCGAGGCGGGCCGCGACCTCGACGACGACGATCAGCTCGGCCGCCCGGCGGTGCAGCGACTCCAGGTCGTGGCGCGGCGTCTCCTTCACGAGCTTGCGCCAGCGCCGGTGCAGCATCGGGGGGAGGAGCACCGCGGCGGGCAGGCCCGGGTCGCCGACGGGGGCGGCGGCGCGCAGCGGGGCGGGCTCGCGGCCGGAGGCGAGGAAGGCGAGCGCGGCCCCGGTCTCCGGGTCGAGCGCGGTCGGGACGGTCCCCAGGAGGGCGGCGCGCTCATGGGCCGTCGCACCGACGATGGCGTCCGCGGGCGCGGAGCCGGCGCACTCCGCGAGCAGCCGGGCCTGCCCGTCGAGGGCCGCGATCCGCGCGAGGGTGGTCGTCACCTCGTCGAGGCCGTCACGCAGTGCCACCGTCCAGGCCTTGTCCAGGATCGGGCGCAGCGAGCGCAGGTCGGTGCGCAGTGCGCCGAGCGCGTCGAGGGCGGCGGCGACCTCTGCAGGGCCGTCCTCGCCGTTCAGCACCCGCAACCACCCGACGACCGTGGCCGCGTCACCGGCGAGCCGGGTGCGGGCGACCGAACCGATGCTGGGGGTCAGGGGCAGCGCTCTCGTCATGGGAACGAGAGTCGGGCCGGTGGATGGCGCCACCATGAACGGTCCGTGAGCGGCTTCTCATCCGGCATGATCGCTGGGTGACCGCACCTCTCGTCCCCGCGGGGGCCCGTGTCGGGTTCGTCGAGCACTCCGGTGGGCGGGTCCGGGTCCTACGCGGCGGCACGGCAGGCGGCGTCCCGGTCGTGCTCGTGCACGGGGGTGGGCCGGACAACGCGGGCATCTCCTGGTTCGAGGTGTTCGGCGAGCTGGCCCGCTCGCGACCGGTGCTCGCCCTCGACCTCCCGGGGTTCGGATACACCGAGGGCGTCCCGGTCGACGGGTCGCCCGTCGCGATGGCCGATCTCGCCGTGGCGGTCGCCGGGTCGACCCCGGCCGTCTGGGTCGGGGTGTCGATGGGCGGTGACGTCGTGCTCAACGTCGCCCTGCGCCACCGCGTCGCCGGGCTCGTCCTCGTCGCACCGGGTGGGCTGGCCCGCTACGCCGGGAACCGCGTGCTGCACCCGCTGGCCTGGCTGGCCGGGCGTCTCCCCGATGCGGTGCTGCGCCCGGTGCTCGGCCTGGCCAACCGGTTCACCGCCGTCGCGGTCCGGGTGATGGTGCACGACCCGGCCACCGTGCCGCCGCGCGTGCGCGCGGAGATGGTGCGGGAGTCTCGGCGCGTCCGGCTGGGCTACCTGCGCTACAACCAGGCCACGGTCGGGCCGTGGCGGATGCGCAACGACCTGAGCGGGCGGGTCGGACAGATCCGGGCACCCGCGCTGTTCCTCCACGGACGCGAGGACGGCCTCGTCGACCCCGGCGACTCCGTGCGGGCCGCCGCGGCGATGCCGGACGCGCGCGTCGTGCTGCTGGAGGGGTGCGGGCACTGGGTGCAGATCGAGGCCCGCGAGGCCTTCCTGGCCGAGATCGGGTCGTTCCTGGACCGGATCGACGACGAGCACGACCGGGGTGCGGAGACGTAGCGTGGAGGGGTGACACGACGCCGCCCCGGTTACCAGTACGGCCCCTACGTCGACGGTCCCGACCCGCTGGCGCCGCCGTTCGACCTGCGCGCGGCGATGGACGAGATCGGCCGCGACGTGATGGAGGGGTCCTCGCCCCGCACGGCCCTGCAGGAACTGCTGCGCCGCGGCATGGAGAACCGCCGGGGTCTCGACGAGCTCACCCGCGAGATCTACCAGCGCCGCAGCAAGCTGCAGCGGGAGAACCGGCTCGACGGCACGCTGCAGGAGGTCCGCGAGCTGCTGCGGCGTGCGCTGGACGCCGAACTCGACTCCCTGGGCCGCCAGGACACCGACGACGCCCGCTTCCGCGAGATGCAGCTCGACGCCCTGCCCAACGACACGGGCGGTGCCGTCCGCGAGCTCAACGAGTACGACTGGCAGAACTCCGACGCCCGTGAGGCGTACGAGGAGATCCGCGACCTGCTCGGCCGGGAGCTGCTCGACCAGCGCTTCGCCGGGATGAAGCAGGCGATGGAGAACGCGACACCGCAGGACGTCGAGGCCATCCGGGAGATGCTCGACGACCTGAACGGCCTGCTCGCGAACCACGCCGCCGGGCAGGACACCACCGAGCAGTTCCAGCAGTTCATGGCGAAGCACGGCGAGCACTTCCCGGAGAACCCACAGTCCACCGAGGAGCTGATCGACACCCTCGCGCAGCGTGCGGCGGCCGCCCAGCGGATGCTCAACTCGATGTCGGCCGAGCAGCGCGCCGAGCTGATGGAGCTCTCCCAGCAGGCGTTCGGCGACCCGAGGCTCGCGCAGGCGTTGGCCCAGCTCGACGCCCAGCTCCAGGGACTGCGCCCCGGCGAGGACTGGGACGGGCAGGGCCGGTTCCGCGGCGAGAACCCGATGGGCATGGGAGAGGCCACCCGGGCGATGGAGGAGCTGGGCCAGCTCGACGCGCTCGCCGAGCAGCTCTCGCAGAGCTACCCGGGCGCCCGGCTGGAGGACATCGACCTGGAGTCGGTCGGCAAGCACCTGGGCGACCAGGCCCGGGTCGACGCCCGCGCGCTGGCCGACCTGGAGCGTGAGCTGCAGAAGCAGGGTCTGTTCACCCGCGCCGCCGACGGCTCGCTGCAGCTGTCCCCGAAGGCGCTGCGGCGGCTCGGGGAGTCGGCGCTGCGGGAGGTCGTCGACCGGATCGGGGCCCGGCGCGGGGAGCGCGAGACCAACCGCTCCGGGGCGGCGGGCGAGGCCACCGGCGCCACCCGGCCGTGGGCGTTCGGCGACACCGAGGCGTGGAACGTGCCGAAGACGCTGCTCAACGCGCAGCTGCGCCGGGCGGGTGGCGACCCCCGCTCGCTGGACGTCACCGACGTGGAGATCGTCGAGACCGAGCAGAAGACCCGTGCGTGCGTGGCGCTGTGCGTCGACACGTCGTGGTCGATGGTGCAGGACGGGCGCTGGGTGCCGATGAAACGCACCGCGCTCGCGCTGCACCAGCTGATCTCCACCCGCTTCCGCGGCGACGACCTGAAGCTGATCACGTTCGGCCGGCACGCCCGCTCGGTGGAGCTGGGGGAGCTGGTCGGCCTCGACGGCGCCTACGAGCAGGGCACCAACCTGCACCACGCGATGCTGCTCGCCGGGCAGCACCTGCGCCGCAACCCCGACGCCCAGCCGGTCGTCCTCGTCGTCACCGACGGGGAGCCGACGGCGCACCTGGAACCCGACGGGCACGCCGCGTTCGACTACCCGACCAGCCCCGCCACGCTGCGCGCCACGGTGGCGGAGGTCGACCGCCTCGCCGGCCTGCGCGCCGTGTTCACGTTCTTCGTCCTCGGCGAGGACCCCCGTCTCGCGGCGTTCCTCGACGGCCTGGCCAGGCGGTGCGGCGGGCGGGTCGTGGCCCCCACCCTCGACGGGCTCGGCGCGGAGGTGGTTGCGGACTACCTCCGCACCCGCCGCTGACCCAGGGCGTCGACCAGCCACGATCCGACCCCACGGAGCGCGGTCCTGGCGAGCTCCGTGGGGTGGCCGGTGAAGCCGTGGGGCGCGCCGGGGTAGATCCGGAGCTCGCCGCCGTTCCCGGCGGTGTGGAGCCGGGCCGCCATCGCCAGGTTGTCCTCCAGCAGCACGTCCTCGCTCCCGACGACCAGCAACGCCGGAGGGAGGCCGCGCAGGTCGCCGAAGACGGGGGAGACGTCCGGGACGGTGCGGTCCGGCACGTGGCCGGCGTAGGCGCGGAGGAAGTACTCGTCGCCGATCCGACGCCCGGCCGGGGTCCGCCCGCTCAGGTCGTAGGTGCCGAACTGGAGCGCGGCACCGACGAACCGGTCGACGGCGCCCGCGTCCCGCAGCCGGAGCAGGGTGGCCACGGCCAGCGTCGCACCGGCGGACCGCCCGCCGATCGCGAGCCGGGAGCACCCGAAGCGGGCCTCGGAGTGCTCGACGAGCCAGCGCGCCACCGTCTCGCAGTCGTCGGGGGCGGCGGGCCACGGGTGCTCGGGCGCGAGCCGGTGGTCGACACCCACCACGGCGATCCGGAAGGTGTCGGCGAGGGCCCGGCTGCACACGTCGTCCTGCGCCGCGGACCCCAGGTAGAAGCCTCCGCCGTGCACGTCCAGCAGTACGCCGCACGGCGGGCCGTCGGCAGGGACGGTGATCCGCACCGGGACCCGGCCGTCGACCAGCTCCTCGACCGCGGGTGGGTCGGCGGGTGCGGGAGCCGGCCTCCGCGCCCGCACCTCCGCCAGCTCCGCGGGTGAGCCCGGACCGCGGCCGGGGGTCCGGGCGGCGTAGAAGCGCCGTGCCTCGTCGACCTGCTCGGCGGGCAGGGCCTCCGGCACGAACCGCACGCACCCGACCGTACGGGGCCCGATGGTCCTGTCGCGACCGGCCCCGGAGGTCTACGGTCGGCCGCCGTACCCGAGGAGGAGCCGTGCCGAGTTCGTACCGCGTGCACCGGGTCGTCGACGCCGACCCGCAGACCGTGTGGGACCTGCTGACCGACGCCCCCGCGTACCCCTCCTGGAACCCGGCGGTGGTGTCGCTGGGCGGCCGGATCGCGGTGGGGGAGAAGATCGCGATGGTGTCGGCCGTCGCCCCGGGGCGGACGTTCACCCTCACCGTCGACCGGATGGACGAGCCGCGGGAGATGGTCTGGTCGGGCGGGATGCCGCTGGGCCTGTACCGCGGCGTCCGGACGTTCACCCTCGTCCCGCTCGACGGGGGCCGCACCGACTTCACGATGGCCGAGGTGTTCGGCGGGCCGCTGGCGCCGCTGATGAACCGGGTGGTCCCCGACATGACCGTCTCCTTCGAGCGGTTCGGGGACGCGGTGGTCGCCGCCGCGCGCGCGTGATCACCTGGCGGCCGGTCGCCGCCGACGACTTCCTGCTGCTGGGGCGCTGGCTCGCCGAACCCGCCGTCGCGCGCTGGTGGAACCACGAGACCTCCCCGGAGGCGGTCGAGCGGGACTTCGGGCCGACCCTGCGCGGCGAGGAGCCGAGCGAGGACCTCATCGCGTCGGTCGACGGGCGGCCGTTCGGCCTGGCCCAGCGGTGCCGCGTCGACGCCTACCCCGACGAGCACGCGGGGTTCGCCGCCCTCACCGACGTCCCCGACGGCGCGATGACGATCGACTACCTGGTCGGCGAGCCCGGCCGCGGCCTCGGCACGCCGATGATCCGCTCGCTGCTCGCCGACACCTGGAGGGTGTTCCCGGACGCCCCGTGCGTGATCGTGGCGGTCGCCGCGGGCAATGTCGCGTCGTGGCGGGCGCTGGAGAAGGCCGGGCTCGTCCGCATCGCCGAAGGGCACCTGGAGCCCGGTAACCCCGTCGACGACGGACGGCACGTCGTGTACCGCATCGACCGGCCGCAGGGGTGCGAGCGCTGCCCGGCCGTGCGGGAGGGGGCCGACCCGACGTGGTCGCGCGGGACGGACGGGTGGCTGTGCCCGGCCTGCACACGGCGGCACGTCCGCGACATCGAGTCGAAGCTCGCATCCGAGTGGTGGTGAGCCCGCGTAAGTTGTGACCCATGCACACCTGGGCCTCCGTCGACGTCCCGCTCGTGCCCGGCGAGGGCCCGCCCCTGCGCCTGTACGACACCTCCACCGGCCGCATCCGGCCCACCGCCCCCGGGCGCGAAGCACTCATGTACGTCTGCGGCATCACCCCCTACGACGCCACCCACCTCGGCCACGCCGCCACCTACCTGGCGTTCGACCTGGTCAACCGGCTGTGGCGCGACCTCGGGCACGACGTGCACTACGTGCAGAACGTCACCGACATCGACGACCCGCTCCTGGAGCGCGCCGCCCGCGACCAGGACGACTGGGTCGTGCTCGGCATGCGCGAGACCGCCCTGTTCCGCGAGGACATGGAGGCGCTGCGCGTCATCCCGCCGCGGCACTACATCGGGGCCGTCGAGGCGATGGGCGAGATCTCCGAGCTCGTCGGGAAGCTCCTGGCATCCGGTGCGGCCTACCGCGTCGACGACGCCGAGTACCCCGACGTGTACTTCGACGCCGCCGTCACCGGGCACTTCGGCTACGAGTCGAACTACGACGAGGAGACGATGCTGCGCTTCTCCGCGGAGCGCGGCGGTGACCCCGACCGGCCCGGCAAGCGCAGCCCGCTCGATCCCCTGCTGTGGCGGATGGCCCGCGACGGTGAGCCGCACTGGGAGTCCGATCTCGGCGCCGGGCGTCCCGGCTGGCACGTCGAGTGCGCCGCGATCGCCCTCAACCGCCTGGGCCCGCAGATCGACCTCAACGGCGGCGGCTCCGACCTGATCTTCCCGCACCACGAGTGCGGGGCCGCCCATGCCGAGGCGTTCACCGGCGTGCACCCGTTCGCCCGGCACTACACGCACACCGGGATGATCGGCCTCGACGGCGAGAAGATGTCCAAGTCCCGCGGCAACCTGGTCTTCGTCTCGAAGCTGCGCTCGGAGGGCGTCGACCCGAACGCGATCCGGATCGCCCTGTTCGCCGGGCACTACCGCACCGACCGCGCCTGGACCGCCGCCCTGCTCGACGAGGGCAACGCCCGGCTGGCCCGCTGGCGCGAGGCCGTCGCGCTGACCGCCGCCCCGGCGGCCGACGACCTGGTCACGAGCCTGCGCACCCATCTCGCCGACGACCTCGACACCCCCCGGGCCATCGCCGCCGTCGACGCGTGGGCCGCGCTGGCGCTGGAACGCCGGGGCACCGACGAGGCCGCCCCGGCGCTGGTCCGCGACGCCCTCGACGCGCTGCTCGGGGTGCGGCTCTAGTCCGGGGTCTCCGGGGTGTCGGAGTCCTCGTCGTCCTGGCTGGTCTCGGCCGGGGAGGCCGGGACCGGCACCTCGAGGTCGAGCTCGGGGGCGTGGGGGTTGAGGGGGCCGTCGGGGTCGGGCTGCTGGTTCTCGTGCGCGGACATGCCCCCGGCTACCCGTTCTGGTTGCATGTCGCACATGGCCCACAACGTGCTCGGCGGCGACCTCGCGGTCTGCGGCACCGACCCGATGACCGGCTTCTACCGCACCGGCTGCTGCGACACCGGCGGTGAGGACCAGGGCGTGCACACGGTGTGCGCCCAGGTCACCGCGGAGTTCCTGGAGTTCAGCGCCGCAGCGGGCAACGACCTGTCCACGCCGAAGCCGGAGTACGGCTTCGCGGGGCTGAACCCGGGTGACCGCTGGTGCCTGTGCGCGTCGCGGTGGGCGGAGGCGCTGGAGGCGGGCGCCGCGCCGCCGGTCGTGCTCGAGGCCACCCACGCCCGCACGCTGGAGTGGATCGACCTCGCCGACCTGAGGAAGCACGCCGTCCCGTGATCTCCCTCGACCTCGCGCACCGTCTGCGGGCCGCGGGCCTGCCGTGGGCGCCGACGTCGGGCGACCGGTTCGTCATCGCCGACCGGGGCATGGACGAGCAGGTGTGGGTGCCAGCGAGCTGACGATCGAGGTGCACGACGGCCCGGGCGGGCGCACCCTGCGGTTCACCGGCACCACCGGACGGGCCCGGACGGCGATGGACGCCGAGGCGGCGGTCCGGCTCCCGCACGAGGGCCGGCTCCGCACCGCGCTGGGGCCGGCGTTCCGCGCGCTGGAGCCGGTGGGCGACGGCGGGGCCGTGGTCACCGCCGACGGCACCCGCCACGTCGACGTCGACGTCGACGCGCCTACTCCCGCGCGCTGCTGGTCGCGCTCGGAGCCTGACGGGGCAGCGCCACCGGCACCGCGACCGCCAGCACGAGTGCGGGGACCAGGAACGCCGCGACGGGGTCGGCGGCGTAGACCGGGGTCAGGGCGAGCGGGGTGAGCGCGCCGCCGCCGAACCGCACGGCCTGCACCACCGACATCGACCCGCCCGGGTTGCCCTCCGACGAGCCCAGCACCAGCGCGTTGACGCCGACGAGCACGAGCTGGGTCGCGGCCCCGCCGACCGCCCACGCCGCCGCGACGGCCCACACCACGGGCGCGAGCCCCATCGCGACGACGACCAGCGCCCCGAGCCCGGCCCCGAGAAGCACGGCGCGCCGAGGCCCGATGCGGTCGACCCCGCCGCCGACGAGCCGTGCCGTGAGCAGCCCGACCACCCCGAGCCCGGTCAGCACGAGCCCGCGCGCGGAGGAACCCAGCGCGAACTCCTCCTCCAACCGCAGCGCGACCAGGAAGTTCAGCCCGGCCAGGCACCCCCAGCCGACGGCCGCCACGAGCCCCGCCCGCAGCACCGACAGCCGCCACGCCGAGCGCAGGGAGGGCCGCGGCGAGGCCCGCCCGGCCGACGGCGCACCGGACGGGATCCCGGCCACCGCGAGCAGCGCGGCCACCACGGCGACGCCGCCGAACGCCCAGCGCCAGTCGACCTCGGCCGCGAGCCCCCCGAGCAGCGGCGCCGAGGTCTGGCCGAGTGCCTGCAGCGACCCGAACCAGCCCAGCGCCCGGCCGAGCCGGTCCGGGGCCGTCGCGGAGGCGATCGCGGCGAGGAGCAGGGGGGTGGTGAACCCGTTCGCGACGCCCTGCAACGCCCGCCCGACCAGGAACACCGGCCACGCCCAGGCCAGGACGCACAGCAGCGACGCCAGCACGTACGCCGCGTAGGCGAGCACGACGGTGCGCCGACGCCCCCACCGCTCACCGAGCGTGCCGGACACGAGCATGACCGCTGCGAACGGCAGCAGGTACGCGGTGACCGAGACGGAGGCGGTGCCCGCGGAGACGCCGAACGCGGAACCCAGCTCCGGCAGCATCGCCACGGTGACGCCCCCGCCGAACGGGCCCAGGAACGCGCCGGCGTAGAGCCCGGCCCGGGCGGCGCGCCCCGTCAGCTGCCTGCGCCCCCGCTGCCGCGCCGGCGCAGGTAGCGCTCGAAGTCGGCGGCGATCGCGTCGCCGTCGGCCTCGGGGAGCACATCGGTGTCCTCCGCCTCGGCCTGCTCCTCGAGCTGGCGCACGTACTCGCGGACCTCGTCGTCGGCCTCGGCCATCTCCGAGACGGTGCGCTCCCACTCCTCGGCCTGCTCCGGCAGCCCGCCGAGGGGCACCTCGACGTCGAGGACCTCCTCGATGCGGTGCAGCAGCGCCACGGCGGCCTTCGGCACGCGGGCCTGGGAGACGTAGTGCGGGACGGCGGCCCAGAACGACATCGCCGGGATGCCGGCCTCGACGCACGCGTTCTGGAAGACCCCGACGATCCCGGTGGCGCCCTGGTAGGTGGACTGCTCCACCTGCATCCGCTTCGCGGAGTCGACGTCGTAGGAGATGCCGCTCACGGTGGTGGGCCGCGTGTGCGGGATGTCGGTCAGCAGCGCACCCAACGTGATGACCTTGGTCACGCCCAGCCGCTCGATGTGCCCGAGCAGTTCGGAGCAGAACGACCGCCAGCGCAGGTTCGGCTCGATGCCGTTGACGAGCACGACGTGCCGCTCGGTGCCGGGGAGCGTGGCCACCGACAGGCGGGTCGTCATCCACTCGATCTTGCGGGTGACGCCGTCGGTGTAGCGGACGTGCGGGCGCGTGACCTGGAAGTCGTAGTACTCCTCCGGGTCGATCGAGGTCAGCGGGGTGGCGTCCCAGCTGAGCTCCAGATGCTCGAGCGCCGTGCTCGCGGCCTCACCCGCGTCGTTCCACCCCTCGAACGCGGCGATCATCACCGGGTCGACGAGGCGGGGCAGGTCGGATGCCGGGCCGGGATCGGTCATCGCCCCAGCGTACGGCCGAGCGCCCCGGTACACGCCACCCCCACGACCGTTAACGTGGTACTCGTGCCACCCGAGTCCCCCGCAGTGAAGCAGACGCCGTTCGACACCACCCTGATGGACGTGCTCGACCAGCGCGTCGTCGTCGCCGACGGCGCGATGGGCACCATGTTGCAGGCCGCCGACCTGACCCTCGACGACTTCGCCGGGCTCGAGGGCTGCAACGAGATCCTCAACGACACCCGGCCCGACGTCGTGCGGCACATCCACCGCGCGTACTTCGAGGCCGGCGCGGACGCCGTCGAGACCAACACGTTCGGGGCGAACCTGCCGAACCTGGCCGACTACGACATCTCCGACCGCATCCACGAGCTCGCGCTGAAGGGCACGCAGCTCGCGCGCGAGGTCGCCGACGAGATGTCCACCCCCGACCACGCGCGCTTCGTCCTGGGCTCCGTGGGCCCCGGCACCAAGCTGCCGACGCTGGGCCACGCCACCTTCGCCAGCCTGCGCGACGCCTACACCGAGTGCGGCCGCGGCATGCTCGAAGGCGGGGCCGACGCGATCGTCGTCGAGACCTGCCAGGACCTGCTGCAGGTCAAGGCGGCGGTGCTGGGGATGAAGCGGGCGATGGTGGCCGAGGGCCGCCGTATCCCGATCATCACGCAGGTCGCGATGGAGACCACCGGCACGATGCTGCTGGGCTCGGAGATCGGCGCCGCGCTCACCGCGCTGGAGCCGCTGGGCATCGACCTGATCGGGCTCAACTGCTCCACCGGCCCCGCCGAGATGAGCGAGCACCTGCGCACGCTGTCGAAGCACTCGCGCATCCCGCTCTCGGTCATGCCCAACGCCGGCCTGCCGGTGCTCGGCCCGAACGGCGCGGAGTACCCGCTCGACCCCGACGGGCTCGCCGAGGCGCTCGCCACGTTCGTCCGTGACTACGGGCTGCAGCTCGTCGGCGGCTGCTGCGGTACCACCCCGGCCCACGTCACCGCGTTCGCCGAGGCCGTCCGCACCCTCACCCCGACGCCGCGACAGCCGCGCCCGGAGCCGGGCCTGAGCTCGCTCTACGCGTCGGTGCCCTTCCGCCAGGACACCTCCGTCCTCATGATCGGCGAGCGCACCAACGCCAACGGGTCCAAGAAGTTCCGCGACGCGATGCTCGAGGAGGACTGGGAGACCTGCGTCGGGATCGCGCGCGACCAGACCCGCGAGGGCGCGCACATGATCGACCTGTGCATCGACTACGTCGGCCGCGACGGCGTCGCCGACATGAACGAGCTGGCCGGGCGCCTGGCCACCGCGTCGACGCTGCCGGTGATGCTCGACTCCACCGAGCCCGAGGTCATCCGGGCCGGACTGGAGCGCCTCGGCGGCCGGTCGATCATCAACTCGGTCAACTACGAGGACGGCGATGGGCCCGACTCCCGCTTCCAGCGCGCGATGGAGCTGGTGCGCGAGCACGGCGCCGCGGTCGTGGCGCTGTGCATCGACGAGGAGGGCCAGGCCCGTACCGCGGAGTGGAAGGTCCGGGTGGCCGACCGGCTGATCCGCGACCTCACCACCAACCACGGCATGCACGTGCAGGACATCGTCGTCGACACCCTCACCTTCCCGATCACCACCGGGCAGGAGGAGGTCCGCCGCGACGCGCTGGAGACGATCGAGGCGATCCGCGAGCTCAAGCGGCGCTGGCCCGACGTGCAGACCACGCTCGGCGTCTCCAACGTCTCCTTCGGCCTCAACGCCGCCGCCCGCCAGGTCCTGAACTCGGTGTTCCTGCACGAGTGCGTCAACGCCGGGCTCGACACCGCGATCGTCTCGGCGGCCAAGATCCTGCCGATGGCCAAGATCGACGACGAGCAGCGCTCCGTCGCCCTCGACCTCGTCTACGACCGCCGCCGCGAGGGCTACGACCCGCTCAACCGGTTCATGGAGCTGTTCGAGGGCGTCTCCGCGTCCTCGGCCCGCGCCACGCGGGCGGAGGAGCTGGCCGGGCTGCCGCTGTTCGAGCGCCTGGAGCGCCGGATCGTCGACGGCGAGCGCGAGGGCCTCGACGCCGACCTCGCGCAGGCGCTGGAGTCCCGGCCCGCGCTGGAGATCATCAACGACACGCTGCTGTCGGGCATGAAGACCGTCGGCGAGCTGTTCGGCTCCGGCCAGATGCAGCTGCCGTTCGTCCTGGCCAGCGCCGAGGTGATGAAGACCGCGGTGGCCTACCTCGAGCCGTTCATGGAGAAGGCCGAGGACGACACCGGCAAGGGCACGATCGTGCTCGCCACCGTCAAGGGCGACGTGCACGACATCGGCAAGAACCTCGTCGACATCATCCTCACCAACAACGGCTACACGGTGGTCAACCTGGGCATCAAGCAGCCCATCTCCACCATCCTGTCCGCCGCGGAGGAGCACCGGGCCGACGCCGTCGGGATGTCCGGACTGCTGGTCAAGTCCACGGTGATCATGAAGGAGAACCTGCAGGAGATGAACTCCCGCGGGGCCGCGGCGAAGCTGCCGGTGCTGCTCGGCGGCGCCGCACTCACCCGCTCCTACGTGGAGAACGACCTGCAGGAGGTCTACGAGGGCCGCGTGTCCTACGCCCGCGACGCCTTCGAGGGACTGCGCCTGATGGACGCCACGATGGCGCGCCGCCGCGGCGAGGTCCCCGAGACCACGCCGGAGGAGGAGGCCGCGAAGGCCGAACGCAAGGCGCGCCACGAGAAGTCGCAGCGCGTCGCGGCCAAGCGCAAGGCCGCCGAGGCCGCCGTCGCCGGGCCGATGCCGGACCGTTCCGACGTCACCGTCGACAACCCGATCCCGACGCCGCCGTTCTGGGGCACCCGGGTCGTCAAGGGCATCTCGCTCGCCGAGTACTCCGGCATGGTCGACGAGCGCGCGCTGTTCCTGGGCCAGTGGGGGCTGCGCGGGTCCAAGAAGGGCGACGGGCCCAGCTACGAGGAGCTCGTGGAGACCGAGGGTCGCCCGCGGATGCGGTACTGGCTCGACCGCCTGTCGACCGAGGGCGTCCTCGCGGGGGCCTCGCTGGTCTACGGCTACTTCCCGGCGGTCTCCGAGGGCGACGAGCTGGTCGTGCTCACCGAGCCCCGCCCGGACGCCCCCGAGAAGTACCGGCTCGCCTTCCCGCGCCAGCGCCGCGACCGGCACCTGTGCCTCGCCGACTTCTGGCGGCCGCGGTCGGTGGCGATCGAGCGCGGCGAGGTCGACGTCCTGCCGCTGCACCTGGTCACGATGGGCCAGCCGATCGCCGACTACGCCAACGAGCTGTTCGCGAAGGACGCCTACCGCGACTACCTCGAGGTCCACGGCCTGGGCGTGCAGCTCACCGAGGCACTCGCCGAGCTGTGGCACCGGCGGATCCGCGAGGAGCTGACGTTCCCCTCCGGCGAGGCGGTGGCGGCGGAGGACCCCGAGAACGTGGAGGAGTTCTTCAAGCTCGGCTTCCGCGGCGCCCGCTACTCGCTCGGCTACGGCGCGTGCCCCAACCTGGAGGACCGCACCAAGCTCGTCGACCTGCTGCAGCCCGGCCGGATCGGCGTCGAGCTGTCGGAGGAGCTGCAGCTGCACCCCGAGCAGTCCACCGACGCGATGGTGGCCCACCACCCGGAGGCGAAGTACTTCAATGCCGGATAGCCCGAGTGCGGTGCTCTGGGACATGGACGGCACGCTCGTCGACTCCGAGAAGGTCTGGACGGTCTCGCTCGCCGACACCGCCCGGCGTCTCGGCGGCGAGCTCAGCGCCGCGGCCCGTGAGGCGATCATCGGCTCCAACCTGCCGCGGACGCTGGTCATCATGTTCGACGACCTCGGCCTGCCGCACGAGGCCGACCGGATGGCCGAGGCGGAGCGGCTGATCCTGCGCCGCACCGGCGAGCTGTTCCGCGGGGGCCTGGAGTGGCGGCCGGGTGCGCAGGCGGCACTGCGGATGGTGCGGGAGTCGGGCTGGCCCACCGCGCTGGTCACCAACACCGGCCGTGAGCTCACCGAGCTGGCCCTGGACGGCATCGGCCGCGAGCACTTCACGGTGTCGGTCTGCGGCGACGAGGTGCCCCGCGGCAAGCCCGATCCCGACCCGTACCTGCGGGCCGCGGAGCTGCTCGGCGTCGACCCGCGCGACTGCCTGGCCGTGGAGGACTCGCCGACCGGCGCGCTGGCGGCCGGGCGGGCCGGCGCTGCGGTGCTGGTGGTGCCGTGCGAGGTGCCGGTCCCCGCCGGGCCGGGCCGGGTGCAGCGCGACTCACTGGTCGGTCTGACCGCCGCCGAACTGCGTAGTGGTTACACCCGGGCACGGGAGGCGGACGCGGCGTGAGACCGTTGGACCGCGCGAGGTGGCCTCTCGTCGGAGTTCGTTGCGCGTTCCACGGTCCCCACCGCCCGTCCGGCGCAGGTGAGTGGCCGGAGGCAGCAGCCACCCGACGGCGACGAGGCACGCCGTACACGACATATGACACTGGTTCCGTGAGAGGTGAATCCCGGTGAAGACCTTCGATGAGCTCTACGTCGAGCTGACGGAGAAGGCCGCCACGAAGCCCGCGGGGTCGGGCACGGTGGAGGCACTCGCGGCGGGCGTCCATGCGCAGGGCAAGAAGGTCCTCGAGGAGGCGGGCGAGGTGTGGCTCGCCGCCGAGCACGAGGCCGACGACGCCCTGGCCGAGGAGATCTCGCAGCTGCTCTACCGCGTGCAGGTTCTGATGATCGGCCGCAACATCACGCTCGAAGACGTCTACAAGTTCCTGTAAGGCCGATTTCCCGTAAGGACGAGCTCATGCTTCGCGTCGCACTCCCGAACAAGGGCACCCTGGCCGAACCCGCCGCCACGATGATGCGCGAGGCCGGTTACCGGCAGCGCTCGGACTCGCGTGACCTGTCGATGCAGGACGACGAGAACGGCATCGAGTTCTTCTACCTGCGGCCCAAGGACATCGCCACCTACGTCGGATCCGGAGACCTGCACCTGGGCGTCACCGGGGCCGACCTCATGGAGGAGTCCGGCAGCCAGGTCCAGACGGTGCTGGAGCTGGGCTTCGGCCAGTCGAAGTTCCGCTACGCGGCCCCCGTCGACGGCGACATCGGCAAGCTCGAGGACCTCGAGGGCAAGACGATCGCCACGTCCTACCCCCGGCTGGTCCGCTCGCACCTGGCCCGCAACCGGGTCCGTTCGGAGATCGTCAAGCTCGACGGCGCGGTGGAGATCTCGGTGCAGCTCGGCCTGGCCGACGCCATCGCCGACGTCGTGTCGTCCGGGCGGACGCTGCGCCAGCACAACCTGCAGGTCATCGGCGACGCCATCGCGCAGTCCGAGGCCACGTTGATCGAGCGCGAGCCGCGGCCCGACCGCGAGGAGTCGGTCGACATCAAGAACGAGAAGATCGTGTTCATCGAGCGGCTGCGCGGCGTGGTCTACGCCCGCCAGTACCTGATGCTCGACTACGACTGCCGCAACGAGCTGCTCGACCGCGCCAAGAAGATCAGCCCCGGGCTGCAGGCGCCCACCGTCTCGCCGCTCACCGAGGCGGGCTGGTCCGCGGTGCGGTCGATGGTGGTCAAGCGCGAGGTCAACCGGGTCATGGACCAGCTCGCGGAGCTCGGGGCCCGCGCCATCCTGGCCTCGGAGATCCGGTCCTGCCGCGCGATCGACGGCCGGGGCTGAGTCCGGCTAGCGCGGCCGCACGGTAAGGCCCTGGGTCGTGCGGGCCGTGTGGCCGTGCTCGTCGAACAGCAGGCCGGTGGCCGTGCCCAGCCCGGTCGGGCCGATGACGCTGCTCGCGCGCACCCCGACCCACTCGCCGACTGGGGCGCGGTGCACGTGCACCGTCAGCTCGGTGTTGACGTAGAGCCAGCGGCGGATGTCGAGCGGTGACCCGATGCCGTTGGCGCTGTCGCCCACCACGGCCAGGCGCTGCAGCGGGGTGATCTCCTCACCCTCGACGAGCGGGACCCGCGGGCGGCCCCACAGCTCGCCCGGCCCCGGGACGTCCCAGCCGCCGGAGACCCATCGCCACTCGACGGCGTCGATGTAGCCGGGGAGCCAGCCCTCAGCCCGGTCGGGGTGGACCTGCGCGCCGTCGGGTGGCGGGAGGGCGGGTTCCGTGCCCGAGACGACCTCGGCGGTGTCGCCCTCCGCGAGGCGCCACGCGCGGGCCCGCAGCACCGCGCGCCCACCGGCGAGCATCTCCGCACCGAGCATCTCGATGCTGCGACCGGGCCGCTCCACCTGCGCACGCACCTCGACGTCGCCCGCCGGGATCCTGCCCAGCACCTCGACGGTGATGCGGGAGAGCTGTATCCCGGGCCGCGGCTCGCACCGCTCGAACGCCCGGATCAGCAGCGCGGCGGGCGGCCCGCCGTGCTGCGCGTCGGCGAACCACGGCCCGGTGGTGGAGAACGTGGCGTGGAAGCGCTCGCCGTCGGGACCGTCGGTGGGGATGTAGAAGGGTTCGAGAGCTGCCGGCACGGCGTCGATCATGCCTGTTCAGTCGGCCCGGTCGAGCACCGACTCCTCGTGCCCGGTGCCCTCGTGCCCGGTGCCCTCGTCCCCGGTGCCGTCGTCCCCGGTGCCGTCGTCCCCGGTGACGGCGGGCCAGCCGGGGTAGGGCGGGGGAGTGCCGCCCCACGCCGGGCACAGCGCCTTGTGACTGCACCAGTCGCACATCCGGCTCGGGCTGGCCCGGAAGTCGCCGGTCTGGCCCGCGGTGAGCACCGCGGCCCAGATCGCCTCGAGGGTGCGCTCGAAGCGGCGGAGCTCGTCCTCGTCGGGGGTGTAGGTGAGGCACGCGCCGTCGGCCAGGTAGATCAGCAGCAGCTGGGTGGGCACGACGCCGCGCAGGTGCAGCAGGGCGAGTGCGTAGAACTTCATCTGGAACAGCGCCCGCGCCTCGAAGACCTCCCGCGGGGCGGCGCCGGTCTTGTAGTCGACGACCCGGATCTGCCCGCCCGGCGCGACGTCGAGCCGGTCGAGGTAGCCGCGCAGCGGCAGCCCGGAGTCGAGCTCCGTCTCCACCAGCAGCTCACGGGCCTCGGGTTCGAGCCGGCGGGGGTCCTCCAGCCGGAAGTAGGCGTCGAGGAGGGCGCCCGCGGACTCCAGCCACCCGGCCAGCTCCGGCTCCGCCCCCTCGAACAGGACCCCGACCAGCCCCGGGTCCTCCTCGCACAGCTGCGCCCAGGCCGGTGCGACGAGTGCGCGGGCCGCGGCGGGCACCCGCTGCGCGGCCGGCAGGTCGAAGATCCGCTCCAGCACGGTGTGCACCAGCGTGCCGCGGATCTGGGCCCGGGTGGGCCGCTCGGGGAGCCGGTCGATCGTGCGGAACCGGTAGAGCAGCGGGCACTGCTTGAAGTCGCCGGCCCGCGACGGCGAGAGGGCGGGGCGGCGGGTCACGCAGCGACAGTAGGCGACGACCCCGACACCCTCCCGGGTCGCCGATCCGGGGTCGGCGATCCGCAGGAGGCCGCGCCCCGTAGGTTGTCCTGCGATGAAGACCATGCGATCCGCAGTGGCCGCCGCAGCGCTCGCGGCGCTGCTCGCCGCGTGCTCCACGGGCGGCGCCGAGGCACCCGCGGACCCCACGTCCGCCGCCCCGACGGCCACCGCGGCCCCGACGGCGACGCCCGGGCCCGGTGCGGTCGGGCCCGAGGAGGCCGCCGTCGAGGCCGCCCTGCGCGCCTACCAGCAGGCCATCGCCACCCAGGACTGGCCGATCGCCTGCTCGCTCAGCGCGCCGGAGACCAGCGCGCAGCTCGTGGCGGCGGTGCAGGCGGGCGGGGGACAGGCCGGGACCTGCGATGAGGCGCTCGCCGCGGTGTTCGGCCAGCCGGGGGCGGCCGAGACCGCGGTCGAGGCCGCGGGCAGCACGGTCGTCGACGACGTCGTGGTGCAGGGGCTGAACGCGACGATCCGCTGGACCTCGACGCGCCAGGGCCAGCCCCGCACCGACGGTGCCTCGATGCAGCTCATCGACGGTCAGTGGCGCCTGGCCGGCACCGCGTGAGCGACGACGACGTCGCCACCGGTCCGGCGCGCGGCGGGCCGTTCCGCTCGGGCGACCGCGTGCAGCTGACCGACCCGAAGGGCCGCCACTACACGATCACCCTCGAGACCGGCGCGCAGTACCACACGCACCGCGGCGGGATCCGGCACGACGACCTCATCGGGCAGCCCGAGGGCAGCCTGGTCCTCTCGCCCGTCGGCACCCCGTACCTGGCGCTGCGCCACCGCCTGGCCGACTACGTCCTGTCGATGCCCCGCGGCGCGCAGGTCATCTACCCGAAGGACGCCGCGCAGATCCTCATGTGGGGCGACGTGTTCCCGGGTGCCCGCGTGCTGGAGGCCGGTGCGGGATCGGGCGCGCTCACCTGCTCGCTGCTGCAGGCCGTCGGTCCCACCGGAAGGGTGGTGTCCTACGAGATCCGCGAGGACCACGCGGAGCACGCCGAGCGCAACGTGAAGCAGTTCTTCGGCTCGATCCCACCCAACTGGTCCTTGACCGTTGCCGACCTCGCCGCGCACGCCGACGTCGCGGACGGGCAGGTCGACCGGGTCGTCCTGGACATGCTGGCCCCCTGGGAGCAGCTCGGGACGGTAGCTGCGGCCCTCGTCCCGGGTGGAGTCCTCGTCGGCTACGTCGCCACCACGACGCAGCTCTCCCGGCTCACCGAGGCGCTGCGCGAGCAGCAGTGCTGGACCGAGCCGGAGGCCTGGGAGTCGCTGGTCAGGGCCTGGCACGTGGTCGGGCTCGCCGTCCGTCCGGAGCACCGGATGCAGGGCCACACGGCGTTCCTGGTCACGGCCCGTCGACTGGCCGACGGCGTCAGCCCGCCCCGACCGCAGCGCCGGCCCACCTCCACCCGCTGACCGGACGCGGCGCGCTCCGCCACCTGCGCGCATACCGTCACGGGAACGGGAGGTAGCTCGCTCGTCAAGATGCCGTCCGCGTGAGTGATCAATCACCGTTTCGCCGCACCGCATGTGTCAGGGTGTCCAGGTACCGTATGGAAACGGAACACGGAGGGAGGATGCCGTGAACCCCTACGACGGAACCGGCAGACAGAACCCAGGTGGCTCGGGGGACATGAGTCCCGACGAGGCAACTGCCCAGATCCGCTTCCTCGAAGAAGAGGTCGCCCTACTCCGCCGCAAGCTCACGGAGTCGCCCCGCCAGGCTCGTGCCCTGGAGCAGCGGCTCGCCGAGTCGGCCAGCAGGCTCGCCCAGCTCTCGGCACGCAACGAGAAGCTGACCGAGACGCTCAAGGACGCCCGGGGGCAGCTCATCGCCCTCCGCGAGGAGGTCGACCGGCTGGCCCAGCCCCCGAGCGGGTACGGCGTGTTCCTGGAGCAGTTCCCGGACGCGACGGTCGACGTGTTCACCTCCGGTCGTCGGATGCGGGTGGCGGTCTCGCCCGCGGTGTCCATCGATGAGCTCAAGAGCGGCCAGACCGTGCGGCTCAACGAGGCGCTCACCGTCGTCGAGGCGGGCGACTTCGAGCGCATCGGCGAGGTCTTCGGGCTCCGCGAGGTGCTGTCCGAGCCCACCGCCGACGGCCTCGCGGGCCGTGCGCTGGTCGTCGGGAACGCCGACGAGGAGCGCGTGGTGTGGCTCGCCGCGCCGCTCTTCGACACCTCCGACCCGGATCTCGTCAAGCTCAAGCCGGGCGATTCGCTGCTCGTCGACTCCAAGGCCGGGTACGCCTACGAGCGGGTGCCCAAGGCCGAGGTCGAGGACCTCGTGCTGGAGGAGGTGCCCGACGTCGACTACTCCGACATCGGTGGCCTGTTCCGGCAGATCGAGCAGATCCGCGACGCCGTGGAGCTGCCGTTCCTGCACGCCGAGCTGTTCACCGAGTACGAGCTGCGGCCCCCCAAGGGCGTGCTGCTCTACGGTCCTCCCGGCTGCGGCAAGACGCTCATCGCGAAGGCCGTCGCCAACTCGCTGGCCAAGAAGATCGCGGCCCAGCGCGGCGACGACCCCAACGAGGGGCGGGCGTTCTTCCTCAACATCAAGGGTCCCGAGCTGCTCAACAAGTTCGTGGGCGAGACCGAGCGGCACATCCGGCTGATCTTCCAGCGGGCGCGCGAGAAGGCGAGCGCCGGCACCCCGGTGATCGTGTTCTTCGACGAGATGGACTCCATCTTCCGCACCCGCGGGTCCGGCGTGTCCTCCGACGTCGAGACCACGATCGTGCCCCAGCTCCTCGCCGAGATCGACGGCGTCGAGGGCCTGGAGAACGTCATCGTGATCGGCGCCTCCAACCGCGAGGACATGATCGACCCGGCGATCCTGCGGCCGGGCCGGCTCGACGTCAAGATCAAGATCGAGCGTCCGGACGCCGAGGCGGCCCAGGACATCTTCTCCAAGTACCTCACCGACACCCTGCCGGTGCACGACGACGACATCGCGGAGTTCGGCGGCAACCGCAAGGCCTGCATCGACGCGATGATCGAGCGCGTGGTGGAGCGGATGTACGACGAGACCGAGGAGAACCGGTTCCTGGAGGTCACCTACGCCAACGGTGACAAGGAGACCCTGTACTTCAAGGACTTCAACTCCGGCGCCATGATCCAGAACATCGTCGACCGGTCCAAGAAGTCGGCCATCAAGGCGGTGCTCGAGTCCGGCCAGCGCGGCCTGCGGGTGCAGCACCTCCTCGACGCGATCGTCGACGAGTTCGCCGAGAACGAGGACCTGCCCAACACGACCAACCCCGACGACTGGGCGCGGATCTCGGGCAAGAAGGGCGAGCGGATCGTCTACATCCGCACGCTGGTCACCGGCAAGAACGAGGCGAGCAGCCGGGCGATCGACACGGCGTCGAACACCGGTCAGTACCTGTAGGGCACGCCTGGAGACGGGGCCGGTCGCAGTGCGACCGGCCCCGTCGGCGTCCCCGGGGTCAGCGGTCGGCGAACCAGAGGACCCAGCGCCGCTGGGCCGCGGTCTCGACCGCGCGGGGGCGGTAGTGCTGACGGGTCCAGGCCACGGCGTCGGCGGCGGGGTGCCCGGCGAGCACCGCCATGCACGCGATGACGGTCCCGGTGCGCCCGGTGCCGCCGTCGCAGGCCACCTCGACGCGGCGGCCGTCGCGGGCGAGGCGGTAGGCGTGCTCCACGGCGGCCGCGGCCCGCTCACCGTCGCGGGGCACGCGGAAGTCGGGCCAGTCCAGCCACTGCGCGGCCCAGTCGGGTGTGAGCACCGGGCGACCGAGCAGGGTGCGGCGCCGGTGCAGGTAGAGCCCGAACTCCGGGGGCGGCTCGGCGGGTGGCTCGCGTCGTCCGCGGCCGCGCACCCGGGTCCCGTCCGGGAGCAGCACCTCGCCCGCGCTGGGCCGCGGTCCCGGCTCGACGGACATGCGGGGATCCTCCCGCAGCCACCCGCGGTGCCGCGCGCGGGCTCCGGCCGGGAGACTCGCCCCGTGCGCACCTGCCCCTGCGGCCTCCCCACCCCTTACGACGACTGCTGCGGCCGGTACCACCGCGGAGCCGCCGTCCCCACCGCGGAGGCGCTGATGCGGTCGCGGTTCAGCGCGTTCGCCGTCGGGGACGCCGAGTACCTGCGC
The DNA here is from genome assembly GCF_019263705.2 of Pseudonocardia abyssalis. Classification (NCBI taxonomy): domain Bacteria; kingdom Bacillati; phylum Actinomycetota; class Actinomycetes; order Pseudonocardiales; family Pseudonocardiaceae; genus Pseudonocardia; species Pseudonocardia abyssalis. The sequence goes on along the minus strand of NZ_JADQDK010000001.1, from coordinate 1,657,412 downwards.
ACGTCGTGGGACCCGGAGACCCGCCCGCGACGCGTCGACGTCGACCCGGACACGCGCTGGACCCGCCTGGAGGTGCTCGACCGCACCGGCGGCGGGCTCCTGGAGTCCACCGGCACCGTCGAGTTCCGGGCGCACCACGACGGGGGAGTGGTGGCCGAGCACAGCCGGTTCCGCCGGGTGGGCGGGCGCTGGGTCTACGTCGGGCCGGCCTGAGCCCGCCGCGCTCAGTACTGCAGGCCGAGCGCCCACCCGCCGAGCAGCCGGCTGAACAGGGTGATCAGCAGGACGCCGACGACGTTGAGCACCGCCCCGCCGCGGGCCATCTGCCCGATGGTCACCGTGCCGCTGCCGAACACGATCGCGTTGGGCGGGGTGCCGACCGGCAGCGCGAGCACGCTCAGCGCGATCGGCAGCATCATCAGCGTCGTCGCGGTGTTCGACACCCACATCGACAGGAACGCCGTCGCGATCATGATGCCGAGCACGGTGCGGCGGGGATGGGTCCCGACGGCCCGCAGCGTCAGCACGCCGATCGCGGCGACCGTGCGCCCGGCGGGTTCGAGACCGGTCGCCGAGCCGACGGCGAGCCAGGTCACCCCGGCGGCGAGCAGCCCGAGACCGCGGAACGCCCACACGCGGCCCGGGGGCGCGGGTCGCCCGATGCCGTGTCCGATCCGTACACGACGTACGCGGCGCGGCGCCCTAGCGTGGCGGCATGACGATCGAGGCGAAGCTGGACGCCATCGGGCAGGTCGTGGGCGACATGGCGGCGACCTGCGCGTTCTACCGCATGCTGGGCCTGGAGTTCCCCGACGGTGCAGAGTCCGCGCCGCACGTCGAGGCGGCGCTGCCCGGCGGGCTGCGGCTGATGTTCGACACCGAGGACGTCGCCCGGTCGCTGGACCCCGACTGGGTGCCCCCGGTGACCGGGGGTCGGGTGGGGATCGCGTTCCTGCTGCCGGACCCGGCGGGGGTGGACGCGGCGTACGCCGAGCTGACCGGCGCGGGACACCGGGGCGAGCGGGAGCCGTTCGACGCGCCGTGGGGCCAGCGCTACGCCGGCGTGCTCGACCCGGACGGCTTGACCGTCGACCTGTTCGCGCCCAGCTGACCGGGCGCCACCCCGCCCAGCGCCCGCACCTCGCGCGAGAGGTGCGGCTGGTCGGCGTACCCGGCGCGGGCCGCGACCTCGGCCGGGGTGACGCCCGCGTGCAGGAGAGCCACCGCGCGGCGGAACCGCAGCACCCGGCGCAGCACCGACGGGCCGTAGCCGAAGGCCTCCAGGCAGCGCCGGTGCAGCGTGCGGGTCGTGCAGCCGAGCGCGTCGGCCGTGGCGGCGACGCCCGACCCCGCCCCGATCCGGGCGGCGAGCTCCGCGGCCGCGCGTTCGGGACCGGGGCCGGGCAGGCCCGTGACCAGGTCGGTGAGCAGCGCGGCCGCCCCGCGGGCGTCGGTGACCGGGTCGGGTCCGCGGTGCCGGGCCGCCGGACGGGCGCCGAGCACGTCGGCCAGCGGTGTCCTCCGGTCGCGCAGCGCCGCGGCCGGCACGCCGAGCAGCCCGGGCAACCGGCCGGGGGCGAACCGCAGGCCCACCAGCACCGTGCCCGGGACGCGGCGGGCCGGATGGGGTGCGGTGTCGGGTCCCGCGACGATCACGCCGTCGCCGGTCCAGATCAGGTCCATGCAACCGTCGGGCAGCACGTCCCGGGCGCCGCCCGGCTCGTCGGCGCCGGTCCGGGACACCCAGCCGCACTCGACGAGCCCGGCCAGCGGTGCCGGCGTCCGGAACTCGCGGTGGGTCACGGGGCCACGGTAGCGGCGGACCCCGACGCCCTGGATACACCGCGGCCCCCGACGCGGGGCGTCAGGGGCCGTCGGGGAGCCGGGTCGGTGGGGGATCAGGCGGTGCGCAGCACGCCCTGGATCTCCAGCGTGATCTGCACCTTCTCGCTGACCACGACGCCGCCGCCGTCGAGCGGCATCGCGATGTCGACGCCGTAGTCGCTGCGGTTGATGCTGGTGGTGGCCGTGAACCCGGCGCGGGTGCCGCCGTAGGCGTCGGGGCCGAAGCCGCCGACCTCGACGTCGAGCGTGACCGGCCTGGTGATGCCCTTGATGGTGAGGTCGCCGTCGACGACCAGCTCGCCGCCGTCGGCGCGCACCGAGGTGGAGGAGAAGGCCCACGTGGGGTGGTTCTCGACGTCGAAGAAGTCGGCGGAGCGGACGTGGCCGTCGCGCTGCGCGTTGCTGGTGTCGATCGAGGTGGCGTCGATCTCGACCTGCACACCCGATGCGGTGATGTCGTCGGCCGTGGTGATCGCGCCGCTGAAAGCGGTGAACTTGCCGCGTACCTTGCTGACCATCATGTGGCGGACGGAGAAGGAGACCTCGGAGTGCACCGGGTCGATGTCCCATGTGCCGGCGATGTAGCCGGGGATCTGGGTCTGTGCTGCCGTGGTCATCGAAGCCTCCGTGATTAGTTGAACTCTCAGGTGTTGAGAGTGACACTAGAGGAAGCGGCTTGAGAGTTCAACTATTCCGGGAGGGTGACGTGGACGACACACGATGGTTGAGCGCCGACGAGCAGCGCACCTGGCGGAGCTTCCTCACGGCCAGCCGGCTGCTCTGGGACCGCGTGGAGCGCCAGCTCCAGCAGGGGGCCGGACTGCCGCACGCCTACTACGAGATCCTCGTGCGGCTCTCCGAGGCCCCGGACCGGACGCTGCGGATGAGCCAGCTCGCCTCGACGTCGCTGAGCTCGCGCAGCCGGCTCTCGCACGCCGTCGCGCGGATGGAGGAGGCCGGCTGGGTACAGCGGCGACCCTGCCCGTCGGACAAGCGCGGCCAGCTCGCCTCGCTGACCGAGGCCGGGATGGAGCGGCTGCGGGCGGCCGCACCCGGGCACGTCGACGAGGTCCGGGCGCTGCTGTTCGACCGGCTCGGCCCGGAACAACAGGCGGCGCTGCGGGAGATCAGCGACATCCTGGTGGCGCACCTGTCACCGGAGCCGCTGTGGCCGGCGGCGGGGGACTCGCCCGCGGACCCGTGATCGGCCCTCCAGCCGGGGCGGAAGGGCCGATCACGGGGCGGGGTCAGGGGAAGGTGATGAGGGGCTTGACGATGCCGTCCGCCTTCGTCGTCATCATCTCGAACGCCTCACCGATCCGGTCGAAGCCGAACGTGTGCGTCGTCATCGGGGTCGGGTCGATGCGGCCGGACCCCAGCAGGCGCAGCAGCCGCTTCATCCGCTCGCTGCCGCCGGGGCACAGGCCGGTGTGGACCGACTTGTCGTTCATGCCCAGGCCGAACGCGTCGAGCGGCAGCTGCAGCGGGGCCGGGTTCTCCCCGTGGTACCCGATGTTCGACACGCGCCCGCCCGCCTTCGTGACGCGCAGGCAGTCCTCGAAGGTCTGCGGGAACCCGAACGCCTCGATCGCGGCGTCGGTGCCCTCCCCGTTCGTCAGGTCCATGATCTGCTCGACCGGGCTGCCCTGGCTGAAGTCGACGATGTCGGTGGCGCCGAAGCGCTTCGCCAGGGCCTGACGCTCGGGGCGGGACTCCACCGCGATGATCCGCCCGGCGCCCATCAGCTGCGCGCCGATCGTCGCGGACAGGCCGACGGGGCCCTGCGCGAAGATCGCCACCGTCTCGCCGAACTGCAGGTAGCAGTGCTCGACGCCCATGAACCCGGTGGTGAGCATGTCGCAGCAGTAGGCGGCCTGCTCGTCGCTGATCGCCTCGGGGATCGGGGTGAGGTTGGCCGCGGCCGCGGGTACCACGAAGTACTCGGCCATGTTGCCGTCCATCTGGACGGTGTACTTGTAGCCGCCGAGCGCCCCGCCGCACTGGCTGGTGAACCCGCGCTGGCACGCCGAACACCGGTAGCAGGGCGTCACCGCGCAGACGACGACGCGCTGGCCCTCCTCGAAGCCGGTGACGGCCGAGCCCAGCTTGTGGATGACGCCGACCGACTCGTGCCCGAGCGTGCGGCCGTCGGGGACCGGGAGCGCCCCCTTGACGGTGTGCACGTCGGAGGTGCAGATCAGGGCCGCGGTGGTGCGGACGATCGCTTCCTCCGGACCGGGATCGGGGATCGGCTTCTCGACCACCTCGGTCGCTCCGACCGTCTTGATCACGAAGGACTTCATCGTCTCCGGCATCGAGAACCGCCCCCTTCGGGCTCGGGAAACCCCGATCATGCAGGAGGCCGCATGTGATGCCGGTCTCATCATGCAACATGATCGACGGGCGCACGCCGGTGGCCTTGCGGCCGCGGCGGTTAGGCTCGACGCATGAGTGCGCTGAAGGCCCGCCCGTGACGGCCCGTCGGATCATGGGCACCGAGATCGAGTACGGCATCTCGGTCCCGGGCGACCCCACCGCCAACCCGGTGATCACGTCCACGCAGGTGGTGCTGGCCTACGCCGCGGCCGCCGACATCCCGCGCTCGCGGCGCGCCCGCTGGGACTACGAGGTGGAGTCGCCGCTGCGCGACGCCCGGGGCTTCGACCTCTCCGCGCCCACGATGCACAACCCCGTCGACTCCGAGCTCGACGACCTCGGCGCCGCGAACGTCATCCTCACCAACGGCGCGCGGCTCTACGTCGACCACGCCCACCCCGAGTTCTCCACCCCCGAGGTCACCACCCCGCGCGACATCGTGGTGTGGGACAAGGCGGGGGAGCGGGTGATGGAGGAGGCCGCGATGCGCTCGGCCACCGTGCCCGGGGCTCCGCGGATCCAGCTCTACAAGAACAACGTCGACGGCAAGGGCGCGAGCTACGGCGCCCACGAGAACTACCTGATGGCGCGCTCCACCACGTTCCCGTCGATCGTCTCGGGGCTGACGCCGTTCTTCGTGACGCGCCAGGTCGTCTGCGGCGCGGGCCGGGTCGGCCGGGGTGCCGCGGGCGACGAGGCCGGCTACCAGCTCGCGCAGCGCAGCGACTACATCGAGGTCGAGGTCGGCCTGGAGACCACGCTCAAGCGGGGCATCATCAACACCCGCGACGAGCCGCACGCCGACGCCGACAAGTACCGCCGCCTGCACGTCATCATCGGCGACGCCAACATGAGCGAGTACTCCACCCTCCTGAAGGTGGGGACGGCCGCGATCGTCCTGGACATGATCGAGAAGGGCGTGCGGTTCGACGAGCTGCGCCTGGCCGAGCCGGTCCGCTCGGTGCACCGGATCAGCCACGATCCCACGCTGAAGACCACGGTCGACCTGGCCGACGGCCGGCGGATGACGGGTCTGGACATCCAGCAGGCGTACTTCGAGAAGGCGCGCGCGCACGTCGGCGACAGCCCGGACGAGGCCACCGCCGAGGTCATGCAGATCTGGGGCGAGGTCCTCGACGACCTCGCGCGCGACCCGATGAGCACCGCCGACCGCCTCGACTGGACCGCGAAGCTGCGGCTGCTGGAGGGCTACCGCGAGCGCGACGGGCTCACCTGGGACGCACCCCGCCTGCACCTGGTCGACCTGCAGTACGCCGACGTGCGGATGGCGAAGGGCCTCTACAACCGGCTCGCCACGCGCGGCTCGATCAAGCGGCTGGTCTCCGAGGACGACGTCACCGCCGCGATGACCGCGCCGCCGGAGGACACCCGCGCCTACTTCCGCGGGCGGTGCCTGGAGCGCTACCCGGCCGAGGTCGCGGCGGCCTCGTGGGACTCGGTGATCTTCGACCTGGGCCGCGAGTCGCTGGTCCGCATCCCGACGCTGGAGCCGTTGCGCGGCACCCGCTCGCACGTCGGGGAACTGATCGACAACTCGCGTACGGCGGAGGAGCTGGTGGAGGCGCTCACCCGCGGCTGAGCGGCATCGTCGCGCGCCGGATCACGGACTTTCGTCGGCGTACTGGGTTAGTGTTCAACCCAGCACGACCTATCGACAGGAGGCGTCATGTCGCAGGAGCAGACGAAGCGTCAGGGTGGCGGCGGCGGGGACGACGACGAGGGTGCCGACGCCGCGGCGGCCGGCCAGGAGCGTCGCGAGAAGCTCGGCGAGGACGTCGACACGATCCTCGACGAGATCGACGACGTCCTCGAGGAGAACGCGGAGGACTTCGTCCGCGCCTACGTCCAGAAGGGCGGCGAGTAGCCTCCCCGGCTGCCCCGCACCCCGCACCCCGCACGAGCAGTACCCGCACGACGAGAGGCGCAGACCTGACCATGTCGTTCCCCGATCCGGGGCGTCGCGCCCCTGTCGGCCTGGACGCGTACCTCGCGCCCGGCCCGTCGTCCTTCACCGACTTCGTCACCGCCCACGCGCCGCACCTGCTCCCCTCCGCGGTGCCGGCCGGTCCCGCCGGCGGGGCGCTGGAGGTCCCGCACGGCACCACCATCGTCGCGCTGGTGTTCTCCGGCGGCGTGGTCATCGCCGGCGACCGGCGCGCCACCCAGGGCAACGTCATCGCCCAGCGCGACATCGAGAAGGTGTTCGTCACCGACTCGCACTCCGCCGTCGGCATCGCCGGCTCCGCGGGCATCGCGCTGGAGATGGTGCGGCTGTTCACCGTCGAGCTCGAGCACTACGAGAAGATCGAGGGCACCACGCTGTCCCTCGACGGCAAGGCCAACAAGCTCGCCGCGATGGTCCGCGCCAACCTGGGTGCCGCGATGCAGGGGTTCGTGGTCGTGCCGCTGTTCGCCGGCTACGACACCGAGGCCCCCGACCCGTCGAAGGCCGGCCGGATCGTCACCTACGACGCCACCGGCGGCCGCTACGACGAGCTGCTCGGCTACCACGCCGTCGGCTCCGGGTCGGTGTTCGCGAAGTCGGCGCTCAAGAAGCGCCACCGCGTCGACGCCGACCTGGCCACCACCGTCCGCACCGCGGTCGAGGCGCTCTACGACGCCGCCGACGACGACTCGGCGACCGGTGGACCCGACCTCACCCGCAAGCTCTACCCGATCGTCGTGTCGATCACCGGCCCCGAGGGCGCGATGCGCCGCCCGGAGACCGAGATCGCCGAGGTCGTCGCCCAGGTCGTGGCCGGCCGCACCGAGAACCCCGGAGGCTGACCCCATGACGATGCCGTTCTACTCGTCGGTCGACCAGCTCCTGCGCGACCGCTCCGAGCTCGCCCGCAAGGGCATCGCCCGCGGCCGCAGCGTCGTGGTCCTCACCTTCACCGACGGCGTGCTGTTCGTCGCGGAGAACCGGTCCACCGCGCTGCACAAGGTCTCCGAGATCTACGACCGCATCGGGTTCGCCGCGGTCGGGCGCTACAACGAGTTCGAGACGCTGCGCAACGCCGGGATCCGGATGGCCGACGTCCGCGGCTACACCTACGACCGCCGCGACGTCACCGGGCGGATGCTCGCCAACACCTACGCCCAGATCCTCGGCACGTCGTTCGTCGAGCAGCAGAAGCCCTACGAGGTGGAGCTGTGCCTCGCCGAGGTCGGGGTCACCGCCGACGCCGACCAGCTCTACCGCATCACCTACGACGGCTCGATCACCGACGAGCCGCAGTTCGTGGTCATGGGCGGCACCACGGAGCCGATCAGCGCGAAGCTCAAGGACACCTACCGGGCCGGGCTGGGCCTGGCGGAGTCGATCGCGCTCGCGGTCGAGGCACTGCAGACCAGCTCCACCCCGGGCAACGCCGGCACCGCCCAGCCCGCCGTGCTCGGCGTGCGCGCGCTGGAGGTGGCGGTGCTCGACCGCGGCCGCCCGCGCCGCTCGTTCCGCCGCATCACCGGTCCGGCGCTGCGCGAGCTGCTCCCCGAGGCCAACCGCACCGTCGACGCCCCGGCCGACTCCGACGACGTGGGCGGCGACGAGAGCCCGGTGGTCCCGGAGAACGGCACCAACTCCTGACGGCTGCGCGACGGGCCGGGCCGCGGTCCGCCCGTCGCGCACACCCGTGTCGGCGCCGCCGTGATCAGGGAGCGGGGGGTTCGGTCCCGCCGCGGGCGTCGATCAGGGCGTCGATCCCGGTGGCCTGCGCCAGGGTCTGCCCGCCGGCCACGGCGGCGAGCCAGTCGGTCTCCCGCTGCGCCACCGCGCGCGTCAGCTCCAGCACGGCCGCCAGCTCGGCGCGCGGCACGACGACCAGCCCGCTGGAGTCGCCGCGCACGACGTCGCCGGGGTGCACGGCCACGCCGCCGCACTGCACGGGCACGTTGATCGCGCCGGGGCCCTGGTTCGACCCGGTGGCGGGATGGGCGCCGCGGGCGAACGTGGGCAGGCCGACCTCGTCGAGCCCGGCGACGTCGCGCACCGCCCCGTCGACGACCAGCCCCACCGCGCCGCGGTCGCGGATCGTGCGACCCACGATGTCGCCGATGACGGCGGCGTCGTCGCGGCCCCCGGCGTCGATGACGAGCACGTCGCCCTCGCCGATCAGGTCGGGGGCCTTGAGCACGAACAGGATGTCGCCCGGCTTCGTCCAGACCGTGACGGCGGTCCCGCAGATCTCCGGCCCGCCCGCCACGCGCCGCAGCGGCGGCCCGACCACCGAGACGGGCCCGCCGCAGTCGGCGATCTGGGTGGTCGAGAACTCCCGCAGGGCGGCGACGTCGGCGGGGTCCGGCCGGTCGACCGACGCGTTCACCGACCACTGCTGCGGATGCGACCTGCTCATGCACTCTCCTGGACGCGGGTGAGGATCGCGGCGGCGAACTCCGCCGCCGCCTCGATCGGGACGAAGTGGCCGACGCCGTCGAGGAACCGGAGGTCGACGTCGGAGAAGAACGCGTCGAGCCGGTCGGACCACTCGCGCGGGAACAGCGGGTCGTGCTCGGGCCACAGGACGGTCGTCGGGACCGCGAGGCGGTCGGCGGGTGCCGGGACCTGCTCCGCGACGGACCGGGCGACCGTGCCCGCCCCGGCGCGGTACCAGTTGACCGACGCCACGAACGCGCCCGGGCGGCCGTAGCCGGCGGCGAGCCGGTCGAGCTCGGCGTCGTCGGGGGTGAAGCCGGGCCCGGACCAGTGCGACCAGAAGTGGGCGAGGTAGCGGCGGGCCGCGACGGGGTCGCCGTCGACGAGGTGCTCGGCGAGCGCGAGCCGGTGGAAGTGCTGGTACCAGAACTGCTCCTGCGCCGCCGCGGACAGCACGCGCGGCCCCGCACCCGGGGTCGGCGGGGAGACCACCAGCGCCCGGACCAGGTCCGGGCGGGACCGCGCCAGCTCCTGCGCGGTGCGCGAGCCGACGTCGTAGCCGCCCAGGACGACCGGGCCGAGCCCCAGCTGCTCGATCAGCCCGACGACGCTGCGGGCCTGCGGGCCGGCGGCGAACTCGGCGGGCCCGGCGTCGGCCGGGCGCTCGGTGGCGCCGAAACCCCGCAGGTCGGGCACCACGACCCGGCACGACCCGGCGAGGCGGCCGACGACGTCGCGGAAGTCGTGCCGGTCGCCGGGCCAGCCGTGCAGCAGGACGACGGGGTCGCCGTCGCCGAGGTCGTCGTAGGCGAGGCGGAACCCGTCGACGGGGTCGGCGAGCGCCGCGGCCGGGCGGGTGGGGGAGTAGGTGCGCAGCTCGACCCCGTTGCCGTCGGGGTCGCGTAGGTAGATGCCCCGGCCCTGGCCGCGGGCCCCGAACAGGTCCCGCGGCGGGCCGACGCCGTGCGCGGTGGCCAGCGCGGCGAGCGCGTCGGGATCGGCGTCGACGACCAGCGCGAGGTGCTCGAGGTTGGTGCCCGACCGGGAGCCGCGCTGCACGTCGACGATCGTGCCGGCGTCCACCCGCAGCGACGCGAACGGCACCTCGCCCGCCCGCCACCGCTCCAGCCGCAGCGGCTCCAGCCCGAGCACGTCGACGTACCAGGCGATGAGCCGTTCGGGATCATCGCTGACGAGCACGAGATGATCGAGTCCGGTGACGTGCATGCCCCCGTTCTACCGGTCCGGCCACACTCGGGCCATGCCGGAGCCGCTGCTGTTCCGGGGCCACACCCCGATCCGGGACGGGCCGGGCCCGTGCGTGCCGGGCCAGTGGTTCCCCGCCCCGTTCACGGTCGCAACCAGCTCGGACGGGCGCTGCTGCGGGTGCGGGAGCTCCTCAGGACGTGCGGGGCTACGGGAGGAACGGCCGGTCGCGGCCGGTCCAGTTCTCCTCGCGGCGCCGGTAGACCTCGATCGGCTCCTTGGCGACGCGGAAGGTGTAGTGCCCCGCCTCCTCGACGACCTCGCCGTCGGTGGCGAGCATCCCCGGCACGGAGAGCTGCACGTCGAACTCCGGCACCTCGCGCTGCCCGTAGACCCGGCTGTGGTCCAGTGCGCCGAGCAGCAGGGCCGCGACGGCGCGCAGCCGGGAGAAGCGGACGTCGGCCCGCAGCCAGCGCACGTCGAGCAGGCCCGAGTCGAGCGTCGGGCGCCAGGCCGGGACCATGCCGCGCGGGTGGTAGGGCCCGTTGCCGACGAACAGGAACCACACCTTCGTCCAGCGACCCTCGATCCGGACCGCCACCGGCTCGGCGCGGCGCAGCACCACGACCAGCGCCGCCGCGAACGCGGGCCACTTGCCCCACCGCGGCTGCCACTGCTCGCGCAGGCGCACCAGGTCGGGGTAGGAGCCCAGGCTCGCGGTGTTGAGGAAGCAGCGGGTGCGCACGACGGCCTCGGAGTCCGGGCCGGGGTGCACCTCGACCACCGCGAGGTCGACGGCGACGGCCTCGCCCGCCGCGGTGGCGTCGACGGCCTCCTGCAGGTCGTAGACGCCGACGTCGCGCGCGAAGTGGTTGAGCGTGCCCGTGGGGACCACGACGAACGGGAGCCTGCGCCGGCCCGCGACGGCCGCCGCGGCCGCGACGGTGCCGTCGCCGCCCGCGGCCCCGATGGCCTGCACCCGCTCGCCCGCGGCCTCGACGGCCGCGTCGAGCTGCTCGTCGAGGTCGCGGTCGGGCTCGGCGCGGACGACGACGGCGCGCGGGAACGCGGCCTCCAGGTCGTCGGCCGGGTCGTGCTCCGGGTCGCCCGAGCGCTGGTTGGACACGATCACCAGGCCCTCGCCCCCGGACAGGACCGGGACGGTGTCGAGCGGGCGCGCGCGGGCCTCGTCGGTGAGCCGGACGGGCCACCAGCGCCGCGACAGCAGCGCGATCCCCGTGCCGACCGCAGCCCCCGCGACGACGTCGGAGGTCCAGTGGACGCCGACGTGGACCCGCGAGTACGCGACGGTGGCGGCGAGCGGGGCGACCGCGAGCCCCAGCTTCGGGCTCTCCATCGCGACGGCCGTGGCGAACGCCGCCGCCGACGCCGCGTGCCCGGACGGGAACGACGAGGACGTGGGGGGGTAGGGGAGCTTCTGGTAGGCGGGCAGCTCGGAGGCGGCCGGGCGGCGGCGCGGCAGCAGCGGCTTGAGCACCGCGTTGGCCGTGGTGCTGGCCGCCGCGATCGAGAACAGGCCCCGCAGCGCGGCCTTGCGGCTCGACCCGCGGCGCGCGGCGAGCACCCCACCGACGGCGAACCAGAGCAGGCTGTGGTTCGCCGACGTCGACAGGGCCTTCATGGCGCCGTCGACCGGACTGGGGGGCAGTTCGGACACCGCGCGGGTCAACGCACGGTCCAGGTCACTGACTCGTCCTCTGCTCCTGCGCACCCGGCTGCTCACCCGCCCGACCCTACGGCCGGTGCCCCGGTGCGGTGCGGCGCGCCCGGAAACCGTCGGTCACATCCGTCACGGATCGGGCCCGCGCCGCCTAGGCTGTGGGGATGCAGCGGCGGATCTACGGTGTGGAGACCGAGTTCGGGGTCACCTGCACCTTCCACGGCCAGCGGCGTCTCTCCCCGGACGAGGTGGCGCGGTACCTGTTCCGCCGCGTCGTCTCGTGGGGGCGCTCGTCGAACGTCTTCCTGCGCAACGGCGCGCGGCTCTACCTCGATGTCGGGTCCCACCCGGAGTACGCCACGGCCGAGTGCGACTCGCTCGCGCAGCTGGTCAGCCACGACAAGGCGGGGGAGCGGATCCTCGAGGACCTGCTCGTCGACGCCGAGCGCCGGCTGATCGACGAGGGCATCGGCGGCGACATCTACCTGTTCAAGAACAACACAGACTCCGCGGGCAACTCCTACGGCTGCCACGAGAACTACCTCGTCGCCCGGGCCGGGGAGTTCTCCCGGATCGCCGACGTGCTGCTCCCGTTCCTGGTCACCCGCCAGCTGATCTGCGGTGCGGGCAAGGTGCTGCAGACCCCGCGCGGGGCCGTGTACTGCCTCTCGCAGCGCGCCGAGCACATCTGGGAGGGCGTCTCCAGCGCCACCACCCGGTCCCGGCCGATCATCAACACCCGCGACGAGCCGCACGCCGACGCCGAGCGCTACCGGCGCCTGCACGTCATCGTGGGCGACTCGAACATGTCCGAGACCACGACGATGCTGAAGGTCGGCTCGGCCACGCTCGTGCTGGAGATGATCGAGGCGGGCGTCCAGTTCCGGGACTTCACCCTCGACAACCCGATCCGCGCCATCCGCGAGATCAGCCACGACCTCACCGGCCGGCGCACCGTCCGCCTGGCCGGGGGACGCGAGGCCAGCGCGCTGGACATCCAGCGGGAGTACCACTCCCGCGCCGTCGAGCACCTCGCCACGCGGGGCAGCGAGGACCCGGCGATGACGCGCGTGGTGGAGCTGTGGGGTCGCACGCTCGACGCCGTGGAGAGCCAGAACCTCTCGATGATCGACCGGGAGATCGACTGGGCGATCAAGCACCGCCTCGTCGAGCGCTACCGCGAGCGCAACAACCTCGACATGGCCAGCGCGCGGGTCGCCCAGCTCGACCTCGCCTACCACGACATCCGCCGGGGCCGCGGCCTGTTCGACCTCCTGCAGCGCAAGGGCATGGTCGAGCGCGTCACCGACGACGGTGAGATCGAGGCGGCCAAGGACACCCCGCCGCAGACGACCCGGGCCAAGCTCCGCGGCGACTTCATCGCCGCAGCCCAGGCCGCGGGCCGCGACTTCACCGTCGACTGGGTGCACCTCAAGCTCAACGACCAGGCCCAGCGCACCGTGCTGTGCAAGGACCCGTTCCGCTCGGTCGACGAGCGGGTCGACCGGCTGATCGCGTCCCTGTAGCCGTGGCCTTCGGCGCGTCGTTCCTCATCGCGATCGTCGCGCTGATCCACGTCTACATCGTGGTGCTGGAGATGGTGCTGTGGCGGACGCCGCGGGCGCGCGCCGCGTTCGGGACCACGCCGGAGTTCGCCGAGGCCACGCTCGCGCTGGCCGGCAACCAGGGCCTCTACAACGGGTTCCTGGTGGCCGGGCTGGTCGTCGCGCTCGTCGCAGGGGTGACGAGCACGGTCGGCTTCGCGTTCGCCGTGTTCTTCCTGATCTGTGTGGTGGTGGCCGGGATCTACGGCGCGATCACCGTGAGCCCGCGCATCCTGCTGGTGCAGAGCGTGCCGGCGGGCGTCGGCCTGGCGCTGACGCTCCTCGCCGGCTGACCCCCGGCCCGGGGGGCACTCAGGGCTTGGGCTCGCCGAGCATGTGCTGGCGGATCTGGCTGAGCGTGTCCTGCACGTTCGGTGAGGCCACGGTCTCGTCGTTGCGCCCGGGTTCGATGCCGAACGCGCGCAGCAGGGCGGCCGCGGGCACCGCCGGATCACCGGCCTCGCCCAGGACCGGGTGCAGGCCGTGGTCGGACAGGTGGCCGAACACCAGGTTCACCACCGTCCACGGGTTGAACGTCTCGGTCTCGGCGTTCGGTTCGGCACTGCTCATGGGTTCCCCTTCGTCGCGGCTCCCGGCGAGCTTTCGCCGCCGGGGTGCCGTGGTCAAGCCGCCCGGCGGCGGGTGTCGCAGGATGAGACACGCGGGGGGTTACGGCGGTCGGCCACGGGCCGGTGACCTGCGGGCCTACGATGCGGGTCGTGTCCTCCTCGCGGGCCGAGCGGCTGGTGAACCTCGTGCTCTGCCTGCTGTCCACCCGCCAGTTCCTCACGGCGGAGCGGATCAGGACGATCGTGCCCGGCTACGCCGACGCGCCCGGCGACGACGCGTTCTTCCGGATGTTCGAGCGCGACAAGGCCGAGCTGCGTGAGCTCGGCGTGCCGCTGGAGACCGGGCGGCGCTCCACCTTCGACACCGCCGACGGCTACCGCATCGCCCGCCAGGACTACGAGCTCGGCGAGATCGACCTCGAACCCGACGAGGCCGCAGCCGTCGCGCTGGCCGCGCGGCTGTGGGACTCCCCGCAGCTCGCCGGCGCCGCCCGGGGGGCGCTGGTCAAGCTCCGGGCCGCCGGGGTGGAGGTCGACGAGGACTCCGGCCGGATCCAGCCACGGGTCCGGGCGGGTGACCCGGCGTTCGCGCCGCTGCTCGCCGCCGTGCAGGCCGGGCGCGCGGTCACCTTCGACCACCGCCGCGGCGGCCCGGGCGGGGAGGTCGTGCGCCGGCACGTCGAGCCGTGGGGGGTGGTGTCCTGGCGGGGCCGCTGGTACCTCGTGGGCCACGACCGGGACCGCGACGACCGGCGCTCGTTCCGGGTCTCCCGGATCGTCGGCACCGTCACCGCGACCGGGCCGGTCGGTGCCGTCCGGGTCCCGGAGGGCGTCGATCTGGCGGCCGCCGTCCGGCAGGGCACCGACCTCCCACCGGTCAGCGGGGTCGCCCGGGTCTGGGTGGCGGAGGGCCGTGCCCAGGGTCTGCGACGGCTCGCGCGCGTGCTCGGCCCGCGCACCCGCGGCGGACGGCCCGGCGAGGAGCTGGAGATCGACCTGCGCGACCCCGCGATGGTGGCACGCTGGCTCGCCGGGCACGGACCCGACGTCGCCGTGCTCGACCCGCCGGAGCTGGCCGAGCGGGTGAGGGCGACGTGGGCGGCCGCCGCCGATGCGGTGGGCCTGCGATGAGCACCGGCGGCGTCACCGAGCGGCTGCCGCGGCTGCTGTCGCTGGTGCCCTACCTGCTGGCCCGGCCGGGCGTGTACGTCTCGGAGGTGGCCGCCGACTTCGGCGTCACCGAGCGGCAGCTGCGCCGCGACCTGGAGCTCCTATGGATGTGCGGGCTCCCCGGCTACGGCCCCGGCGACCTCGTGGACCTGTCGTTCGCGGGCGACACGGTCACGGTCACCGAGGACGCCGGAATGCGCCGCCCCCTGCGCCTCACCACCGCCGAGGCGACGGCCCTGCTGGTGGCGCTGCGGACGCTGGGGGAACAACCCGGCGTCGTCGACACCGGGTCGGTGCGGCGGGCCACCGCGAAGATCGAGCGGGCCGTCGGGGACGCCGGGCTCTCGGGCGTGGCGGTCGACCTGTCCCGCGAGGAGGAGACCACCTCGGCCGCGGTACGCCACGCGCTGGAGGGCGGGCGGGCGCTGCGGATCGTCTACTACACCGCCGGCCGTGACGCGGTGTCGCAGCGCGTGGTCGACCCGATGCGGCTGCTGATCGTCGAGGGCCGCGGCTATCTGGAGGCGTGGTGCCGGCGCGCCGAAGGCGTCCGGCTGTTCCGGCTCGACCGCGTCGAGGACGTCACGGTGCTCGACGAGCCCGCGGAGCCGCCCCCGGACGCCGAGCCGTCCGACGTCTCCGGCGGCGCGTTCCGCGCGCGGCCCGACCACCCCGCCGCGGTGCTGCTGCTCGAACCCGACGCGCTCTGGGTGTCCGAGTACTACCCCGTCGAGGAGGCCGAGGAGGTCGACGGCGGGCGGTTGCGGGTCGTCCTGCGCTACGCCGACCCCGCGTGGCTGGTGCGGCTGGTACTGGGGTTGGGTGGCGGGGCGCGGGTGCTGGACCCGCCGGAGCTGGCCACGGCCGTGGCCGAGCGGGCCCGCGAGGCCCTCGCGCTGGACGGGACGGAGAGCTGATCATGGTGCTGGCCCTGGTGATCGCCGGGATCGGTGTGCTGCTGCTGGTGGGCGTGCTGGTCGCCGTTCTGCCGCGGTTGCGGCGGCTCTCGGCGGCGGCCGCGGACCTGCGCGGCGGGCTGGACCGGGGCCGGGCCGCACTGCCCGCGGTCCGTCGCCCGGTCGGGTGAACACCGGTGGTCGGGTGCCGGATGCCTCCCGTCGCCGTCGCCCGCCCCCGGCCCGTGGCCGCGACCCGAGTAAGGTGGCCGTCGTACTGACCACGGCGGAAGGACGAAAGCCATGCCGAGCCTCGGCGGCTGGGAGTTCGTAATCCTGATCGGCATCCTGGTACTGCTCTTCGGTGCCAAGCGCTTGCCGGACATGGCCCGCTCGATCGGTCAGTCCGCTCGCGTGTTCAAGGGCGAGATGAAGGGGATGAAGGAGGACGGCAGCGCGAAGGACGCGCCGGCCGACCCGCCGCCCGCGGCCGCCCCCGCGCCGCCCGCGCCCCTCCCGCCCGCGGCGACGACCCCGGTCACCCCGCCCGTGCAGGCCGCCCCTCCCGTGCAGGAGCCCACCCCGGCCACCGGGCAGGGCCACTCCACGTCCGGCCAGTAGCCTGCGCCGGTGGCCAGGTTCTCCCTGAGTCGGGCCGGGCGCAAGGCCCGGAGCACCGACGGCACGATGTCGCTCGTCGAGCACCTCTACGAGCTGCGCAACCGGCTGACCATCTCGTTGATCGCGATCGCGGTCACCACGGTGTTCGGGTACATCTGGTACGGCGTCGACTTCTTCGGGCTCCCGAGCCTGGGTGAACTGCTCACCGACCCGTACTGCTCGATCCCGGCCGGGCAACGGGCGGAGTTCACCCAGGACGGGTCCTGCACGCTGCTGGCCACCGGTCCGTTCGACCAGTTCAACCTGCGCCTGCGCGTGGGCGTCACCGCAGGCGTCGTGCTGGCCTGCCCGGTGTGGCTCTACCAGCTGTGGGGCTTCATCACGCCCGGTCTGTACTCGAAGGAGCGCCGCTACGCGATCACCTTCGTGTCCATCGCGGCCATCCTGTTCGTCGGCGGTGCCCTGCTCGCCTACTTCGTGGTGTCGCAGGGACTCGCGTTCCTGCTCGCCATCGGTGACGGCGTGCAGACCACCGCACTGTCGGGTGATCAGTACTTCAACTTCGTCATCGGCCTGCTGCTGATCTTCGGCGTCAGCTTCGAGATACCGCTGCTGGTCGTGATGCTGAACTTCGCGGGCGTCATCACCTACGACAAGCTCAAGGCGTCCCGGCGCGGGTTGATCTTCGGCTTGTTCGTCTTCGCGGCGATCGCCACGCCCGGCCAGGACCCGATCTCGATGATGGCGCTGGCGATCGGTCTGGTGATCCTGTTCGAGGTGGCCATCCAGGTGGCCCGGTTCAACGACAAGCGCCGGGCCAAGCGCCGCGCGGCCGAGGGCTGGGACGACTGGGACCCCGATGCCCCGTCGCCGATCGACACCACACCCAGCCCGATCGACACCAGCCCCAGCAGGATCGAACCCACCCCGGCCCCGGTGGACAGCACCCCGGGCGGGAGCCCGCAGGCCGCTCGCCGCGGTCTGGACGACGTCACCTGACGAGATCGGCCGGGGCATCGACCGGACGGTGCCCCGGGCCGACCCCCTCGACGAGGGACGTCCCGCCCGGGAAGCCGATGACCAGCAGGTCATGCGCGCCATTGCCGGACCAGGTCGCCGCTGAGCCGTGGACCCGGGGGAGGTGGGGCAGTCCCAGCCCGGGAGGCGATCTCGGTGAGCGATGTCATGCCGGGCAGGGTGCCGCGACGCACCGGCACCGCGGATGTGCCAGTGTGGTCCGGTGGCCAGCAGCACGCCTGCTCCCGCGGAGGCCTACGCCGCCGCCCGGAGCCGGGCCGCACGACCGAACCTGACGGAGTTCGCCTCAGGTCTCCCCTTCGAGCTGGACGGCTTCCAGCGCAGCGCCTGCTCGGCGCTCGAGGACGGGCACGGCGTGCTCGTCTGCGCGCCGACCGGGGCGGGGAAGACCGTGGTGGGCGAGTTCGCCGTCCACCTCGCGCTCGCGCAGGGGCAGAAATGCTTCTACACGACACCGATCAAGGCGTTGAGCAACCAGAAGTACGCCGATCTCGTCGCCCGGCACGGCGTCGACGCGGTCGGGCTGCTCACCGGCGACACGGTGATCAACGGCGACGCGCAGGTGGTCGTCATGACCACCGAGGTGCTGCGCAACATGATCTACGCGGGCAGTCGGGCGCTCGAGCACCTCGGGTACGTCGTCATGGACGAGGTGCACTACCTCGCCGACCGCTTCCGCGGCGCGGTGTGGGAGGAGGTCATCCTCCAGCTCCCCGAGCACGTGGCACTGGTGTCGCTGTCGGCGACGGTCAGCAACGCCGAGGAGTTCGGCGACTGGCTGGTCACCGTGCGCGGCGACACCACCGTCGTCGTCGACGAGCACCGGCCCGTACCGCTGTGGCAGCACATGATGGTGGGCAGCCGCCTCGTCGACCTGTTCGCGGGCGAGGACGAGTCCGGCGAGCTGCAGGTCGATCCCGACCTGGTCCGCAGCACCCGCGACCTGGAGCGGTCGAGCTCGGTCTGGGACCGCGGCCGCGGGCGCTCCCCGCGCCCGGGAGGGGGCCGGTCGCAGACGCGGTTCCGCCCGCCGTCGCGCACGACCGTGATCGACCGCCTCGACCGCGACGGCCTGCTCCCGGCCATCACGTTCGTCTTCAGCCGTGCGGGCTGCGACGCTGCGGTCGGGCAGTGCCTGCGCTCGGGTCTGCGGCTCACGACCGAGGACGACGTCGCGGAGATCCGCCGGATCGTCGACGCGCACACCTCCGAGCTGCCCCAGGCCGACCTGGCCGTGCTGGGCTACTGGGAGTGGCGCGAGGCCCTGGAGCGCGGGATCGCCGCGCACCACGCCGGGATGCTGCCCGCGTTCAAGGAGACGGTGGAGGAGCTGTTCGTACGCGGGCTGGTCCGGGCCGTCTTCGCCACCGAGACACTGGCGCTCGGCATCAACATGCCCGCGCGGACGGTCGTGCTGGAGCGGTTGGTCAAGTACAACGGCGAGAGCCACGCCGAGCTGACGCCGGGGGAGTACACGCAGCTCACCGGCCGCGCGGGGCGCCGCGGCATCGACGTCGAGGGCCACGCCGTCGTGATCTGGCAGCCGGGCGTCGACCCCGTGCAGGTCGCGGGGCTCGCGTCGACGCGCACCTACCCGCTGCGCAGCTCGTTCAAGCCCGGCTACAACATGGCCGTCAACCTGGTCGCCCGCCTGGGGACGGAGGCCGCGCGCGACCTGCTGGAGCAGTCGCTGGGCCAGTTCCAGGCCGACCGCTCGGTCGTCGGGATCTCCCGGCGGATCGACCGCAACGCCGAGGCGCTCGCCGGCTACGAGGAGTCGATGCGCTGCCACCTCGGTGACTTCGGCGAGTACGCCCGGCTGCGGCGGCAGGTCTCCGACCGGGAGAAGTCGCTGTCGCGCCAGGGCGTGGCCGAGAGCCGGGAGGCGTCCGCGGCGTCGCTGCGCCGGCTCAAGGTCGGTGACGTCATCGCCGTCCCGGCCGGGCGTCGCGCCGGGCTCGCCGTCGTGCTCGACCCGGGCGTCGACTCCGACGGCGACCCGCGCCCGCTGGTGCTCAGCGAGGACCGCTGGGCCGGTCGGCTCTCGCCCGCCGACTTCCCGGGGCCCGTCGAGGCCCTCGGGCGGATGCGGCTGCCGCGACGCGTCGACCACCGCGCACCGCGCGTCCGCCGGGACCTGGCGTCGTCGCTGCGCGGCACCGGGATCGTCGCACCGACCACACCGCGCCGCCGCGGCCGCGGCGACTCCGTCGACGACCCGGAGCTCGCCACCCTGCGCCGCGCCCTGCGCGCCCACCCCTGCCACGGGTGCGACGACCGCGAGGCGCACGCCCGCTGGTCCGAGCGCGCGTCGCGGCTGGAGCGCGAGACCGAGCAGCTGCGGCAGAAGCGCCAGGCCACCACGCACTCGCTGGCCCGCGCGTTCGACCGCATCCGGTCCCTGCTCGGCGAGCGGGGCTACCTCGACGGCGAGGAGGTCACCGAGGACGGCGCCCGGCTGGCCCGGCTGTGGGGAGAGTCCGACCTGCTCACCGCCGAGTGCCTGAGCCACGGCGCATGGAACGGGCTGGAGCCCGCGGAGCTGGCCTCCGTGGTCTCGGCGCTGGTCTACGAGACGCGCCGGGACAACGGGCCGGTGCCACGCGTGCCGTCCGGTCCGGTCAGCGAGGCCCTCGCGACGACCGTCCGCATCTGGGGCGAGCTCGACGCCGACGAGCGGCGCCACCACGTCGACCGCACCCGCGAGCCCGACCTCGGGTTCGCGTGGCCGATGCACCGCTGGGCGCGCGGCGAGTCGCTCTCCGCCGTCCTCACCGCGGCCGAGCAGAACGGCTCCGAGCTCTCGGCCGGCGACTTCGTGCGCTGGTGCCGCCAGGTCCTCGACCTGCTCGACCAGATCGCCGGGGTCGCCGGGCGCTCCAGCGGCGTCGGCCGGGTCGCGGTGCAGGCCGGGCAGGCCGTGCGTCGCGGCGTGGTGGCGGTCGGCGCCACCTGATCGGGACCCCACCTGATCGGGGCCCCGCCCGATCCGGCGTTCGGCTGCGCCGTCCGGGTCGCCTGTGCTTGGATCCCGGCTGTGCCCGGATGTCCCCGGACACGACGAGGAGAGGTCGGCGATGACGACGCCCGAGGAGTCCCCGCACGGCAGTCCGGCCGAGGGGACGGACCGTGCCGCCTGGGGCCGGCCGCCTGCCGGGGGCTGGGGCGATCCGTCCCGGGACCCGTCCCCGGACCCCGGTTCGGAGACCCGCTCGTGGAGCGAGAGCGCGCCGGGGAACGAGGACGAGACCCGCGTGGACCGGTCCTGGCCCGACCGGCCGGACCAGGACGCGACCCGGGTGGAGCAGCCGGGGGTGTGGGGCGCCCCGCCGGCCGGTCAGCAGCCGGCGTGGGCGCAGCAGCCGCCGCCCGCGGGGGGCTGGAACGTGCCGCCGCAGCAGCAGGGCGGGCCGTCCGGGTGGGGGCCGGCGCCGGGGCAGTACCCGCCACCGGGCCAGTACCCGCCGCAGTACCCGGGCCCGCAGCCCTACCCGGGGCAGCCGTACCCCGGCGGGCCTCAGCAGGGCTACCCGCAGGGCCCGCAGTGGGGTCAGGGCTACCCGCCCCTGCCCGACGTCGGCCGTGCCCCGCGCCGGTCGCGCGTCCCGCTCGTCGTCGGCGCGATCGTGGTCGCGCTGCTCGTGCTCGGCGCGGTCCTCGCGTTCGTCTCGCCAGGGTTCCTCAACACGACCGTGTTCGACCAGGCCGCCCTGCAGACCGGCGTGCAGCGGGTCCTCGTGGAGGACTACGGGTACGGCGTCGTCGGCGACGTCACCTGCGGTGCGCCGGGGGAGTCGATCCGGGTCAGCGACGGCGCCGGCTTCACCTGCACCACCACGATCGACGGAGCCCCGGCCACCGTCCCGGTCCGGGTCACCAGCAGCACCGGCGACTACGAGGTCAGCAGGCCCGCCTGATGCCACCGGTCCACGTCCTCGGCCCCGACGAGCTGCGCGCCGCGCACCGCCTGTTCGCGGCCACGATCCAGCAGGACCCCGTACCCGACGACGACTGGGAGCGCGCCGGGCGCAGCTACAGCCCCGGTCGCACCCTGGGCGTCGCCGACGACGGCGCGCTGATCGGTACGGCCACGTCGTTCCCCACGCGCACCGCGGTGCCCGGCGGGGCCGCGCTCGACACCGCGGCCGTCACCCGGGTCGGGGTGCGCCCGGACCGCACCCGCCGCGGCGTCCTGTCGGCGATGATGCGCACCCTGCTCGACGACGCCGTGGATCGTGGCGAGCCGCTCGCGTCGTTGCGGGCCAGCGAGGCCCGGATCTACGGCCGCTTCGGCTACGGCGTGGCCAGCCGGGGGCGTCACGTCTGCGTCAGCGGCCGCGGTGCGGGATGGCGCCGGGAGCCGGCGGGGGCGGTGCGGCTCGTCCTCGGCGCCGACATCGAGCCCACGCTCACCGCGCTGCACGACGTCCTCGCGCTGCGCCGTCCCGGCGGGATCACCCGCCGACCGGCGTGGTGGTGGGCGCAGGTCGGGCGGTTCGTCGCGAAGGAGCAGCACCTGGTAGCCGCCGTCCACACCGGCCCCGACGGCGACGACGGGTTCGCGCTCGCGTCCCCGCTACCGGAGGGCTCGTTCTCGCACCGCGCCCTGAAGGTGAACGACCTGCACGCCGACGGCCCCGACTCCACCGCCGCGCTCTGGGCGTTCCTCACCGGGATCGACCTCGTCGACCGGGTCGACGGCTGGCTCCGCCCCGTCGACGAGCCGTTGGAGCTGCTGCTCGCCGACCCCCGCGACTGCACCGTCACCGGCGCCGAGGACGAGACGTGGCTGCGCCTGGTCGACGTGCCCGCGGCCCTCGCCGCACGGGCCTGGGGCGACGGGGCGCCCGTGCTGGTCGGGGTGCACGACCGCCTGCTCCCGGCCAACGACGGCGTCTACCGGATCGGGGGCGGCACCGCGGAGCGTGTGGGCGCCGACCCCGAGCTGGAGTGCGACGTGGACGCACTCGCGATGGCCTACCTCGGTGACCGCGCGCCGTCGCTGCTCGCGGCGACCGGATGGTGGCGGGTGCACGACGCCGGAGCCCCGGCCCGGGCCGACGCGCTGTTCGCCGCCGACCGCCTGCCGTGGTGCGGGACGTACTTCTGAAGATCTCCCGGAGGTCGCTGTAACCCGGGGCGGCCGGGCGGCGTCGGTAGGGACAGAAGCCGACGAGTCCGAGGAGCCCGCGATGTCCGAGTGCGCCGACCCCACCACCTACGCCGACCCCACCACCTACGCCGACCCCACCACCGAGTACGTCGACCGCGACGGTGACGGCTACGCCGAGACCACGCTGCTCGACACCGACGGTGACGGCGCGTTCGACACCGTGCTCGTCGACGTCGACGCCGACGGCCTCACCGACGTGGGCGGGGTCGACATCGACGCCGACGGCCGCATCGACCTGGTCGCCGTGGACACCGACCACGACGGTCGCGCCGACGTGGGGTTCCTCGACACCGACCGGGACGGCGTCCCGGACGAGGTGCTCGGCGCCGCGGACGGCCCGTTCCCGTCCCCGGCCGACGACGACACCTACCCGCGCACGGCGGCGGCGTCCTGACGTGGCTCCCGCACCCCCGGCACTCCCGACCTCAGCGCCCGAGCTGCGCCTTGAGCGCGGTACGGGCCCGGTGGATCCACACCTTCACGCTGTTGAGGGGGGCGTCCATCAGCTCCGCCACCTGCGCGTAGGGCATGCCACCGACCCACAGGAGCAGCGCCTCCCGATGCTTCTCGGGCAGCGTCTCCAGGGCGGCCTGCACCGCCATGGTCTCGACCAGCACGTCGGCGAACAGGCCGGCCGAGGCGTCGCGGGGGCGGTCCTCGATGTCGTCGACGTTGGTCTCGGGGCGCCGGCCGCGGGCCCGGATGACGCTCAGGGCGGCGTTGCGGGCGATCGTGAACACCCACGCGCCGAACGGGCAGCGGTGCTCGAAGCGGTGCAGGTTGCGCCAGACCGCGATCTGACACTCCTGCAGGGCGTCGGCGGCGTCGGTGCGGTTGCCGGTCAGCCGCAGGCACAGCGCGTGCGCCTGGCGCTCGGAGGCCCTCCACAGGGTCTTGAACGCCTCCTGGTCGCCCGCCTGGGCGGCGATCACCAGTGCGGCCTCGTCACCGGGTTCGTCCGGTTCGGGGAAGGGGCCGGTGGCCATGGTCCTCCTGCGGCTCGGGGGCGCTCGGATCATGGTTCGCGGCGCGACCGTGGATCGTTAGCCATCATGGCCCCAACGGTTCGACCCGGATAGAACCGACTCACAGAACGGAGAGTGCGATGACCGACGACATGGTGTCCCGCGACGCGCTGCACGAGCTGTTGTTCGACGACGTCGCCCTGCCGGCCGGGTCCGACGCGATGTTCGCGCAGACCTTCGCGGCCGAGGGGTCCGACGGTTCTGAGCTCCTGCCGCCCGACGGGCTGTTCGACATCCCGGCCGACGCGGACCCCGCCGACCTGGACCCGACCGACCCGGACCCCGCCGACCCGGACCCCGCCGACCCGGACCCCGCCGACCCGGCCTCCGACGGGTTCGACGACGACGCCCCGGCCCTCGACGACCACTCCGCGCACGACGACCACTCCGCGCACGACGGTGACGCCCACGGGCCCACCGACGACCCCGACCACGTCGGACCCGACAGCACCGACCCGGCCGCCGACCACGGGCACCACGACCCCGGCACCGGCTGGTGAACGCCGCCGACCCGCTCGCCGCCCTGCGCGAGCTCTGCCACGGCGGTGCGTCGCGGGCCCGCGACGCACGGCTGCGTGCCGAGCTGCTGGCGGTCGGGTCGCAGCTGGACCGGCCGCTGCAGCTCGCGGTGGCCGGATCGGTCAGTGCCGGGAAGTCGACGCTGATCAACGCGATGCTGCGGCGCTCGGTCGCCCCGGCCGACGCGGGGGAGTGCACGCGGCTGGTCACCTGGTACGAGCACGGCGAGCGCGACGGCGTCGTCCTCGTCGAGTGCGTCGACGGCACCGTGCACCGGCTCGCGTTGCAGGACGGACGGCTGCCCGCCGAACTCGGCGTCGATCCCGCGGTGGTGCTGCGGCTGCGGGTGCAGCTCGCCGACCCGGCGCTGCGCACCGTCACGATCATCGACACCCCCGGCGTCAACACCGTCTCCGCCGAGAACGAGGACGCCACCCGCCGCCTGCTGTTCGGCGACTCCGCCGCCGAGCACGCCCAGGCGCTGCTCTACGTCCTGCGCTACGTCCAGCGCTTCGACGCCGACACCCTCGACGAGTTCCGGGCGCTGTCGGCCGCGTGCGGGATGACCGCGGTCAACACCGCCGCCGTGCTCACCCAGATCGACCGCCGCGGCGACGGCGACGGCGACCCGTGGCCCACCGCGCGCCGGCTCGTCGCGAAGGCCTCGGCCGACCTCGGCGGCCGGGTCCTCGACGTCGCCCCGGTGATCGGCCTGCTCGCCGAGACCGCGCGGGCGAACGCGCTGGGTCCGGCCGAGGTCGACGCGCTGCGCGAGCTCGCCGCCCTGCCCGCCGACGAGCTCGACGACCTGTTGCTCGACCTCGACGAGTTCACGACGGAGGCCTACGGGCCCGTCGACCTCCCCACCCGTGCGGTCCTCGTCGCCCGCCTGCACCGCTACGGCATCCGCGAGGCCGTCGCCCGGCTGCGCAAGCGCCCGACGACCGGGCCCGCCGAGCTGCACCGCTGGCTGGCCGGCTGCTCCGGCTACGGCGCCGACGTGTCCGCCGACAGCGGCACGGTCGTCTGGGAGGCCGACGCGAGCGGCCCCGACCTGCCCCGCACGCTCGCCGACGTCCTCGACCGCTTCGCCCGCCACGCCGGGCGGCTCAAGGCGTTCGCCGCGGTCGGCCGGATCCGGGCGCTCGCCCGCCGCGAGGTCGACCCCCGCGACGCCGCCCTGGTCGCGGAGCTGCGCGAGGCCGTCGACGAGAACCGGCCGGTGGTCGCGGGCCTGCGCGGCCTGCGGATCCTCGCGGCCTGCGCCGCCGTGGGCCGCGGCCAACTGCGCCTGGACGACGACATGACCGCGGAACTCATGCGCCTGGCCCGCTACGACGACCCCGCCACCGGGCTCGGCCTGCCACTGACCTGCACCGCGGCCGACGTCGTCGCGGCCGCGGGGGAGGCGTCGCGACGGTGGCGCCGCGTCGTCGCGCTCGCCGGGCCGACCGTCGGCGGGCAGCGGGCCCGGGACGTGCTCGGCGCGCTGGAGGACATCGCGGCGGCCGCGTTCGCGAGTGCCCCCGTGCCCGTCCCGGCGCCGGCGCCGCCGCCACCGCCCGCGCCGGACCCGACGGCCGCCCGGATCCACCGGATCGCACGGCCGGGGTGGACCGGGCTCGACACCGCCCAGCTCGACCGCCTCGCCCGGTCCCCGGTCCTCGGCGACCGCGAGCGCGCCGCGGTGACGCGGCTGCGGGGGTCGTCGGGGCCGCCCGACGCCCTCGGTGTCGAGGACCCCGCCGCGTTGGCCGCACGGTTCCGGGTGCTGCTGCACCGGCCGCTGCCGGTGGCCGAGCGGCGGGCCGTGCAGGCGGTGTGCGCGGTGTTCGAGGGTCTGACGTTGCGGACGAGCGCTGGAGGATCGGGATGAGCGGGGTCGTCGCGGGAGTGCTGCGCCTGGCGAACGAGGTGCACGGGCTGGCGAAGGCCGCCGGGCGGGAGGACCTGCGGGCCCCGCTGGCCGAGCAGGCCGCGCGCTGGAAGGACGGAACCACCACGATCGTCCTGGCCGGGGCCCAGAAGCGCGGCAAGAGCCGGCTGCTCAACTGTCTCGTCGGGCACCCCGACCTGCTCCCCGTCGACGCCGACATCGCCACCCACACGCAGGTCGCCGTCACCCGCGGGCCGGCGCTGGCGGTCACGGTGCTGCGCACCGACGGCAGCCGCACCGAGGTCGACCCGTCCGAGCTGCCCGCCTACGCCTCCGTGCTCGGCGACCCGGCCGTGCTCCGCGAGGTCGCCGGGCTGGAGGTGACGATCGACGAACCCCTGCTCGACGGACTGCGCCTGGTCGACACCCCCGGCGTCGACAGCCTGACCCTCGGCCACCGGCATGCGACGATGGGGGCGCTGGCCCGCGCGGACGCGCTGCTGTTCGCCGTCAGCGCCCAGGACCAGCCGATCCTGCGCCACGAGCTGGAGTTCCTCGCCGAGGCCGCGGCCCGGATCCTGTCGGTGGCGTTCGTGCTGACGAAGGTGGAGGACTCGACGTCGTGGCGCGACCTGCTCCGCGAGAACCGCGAGCGGCTCGCCCGGTTCTGCGGCCCGGACGGACCCGGCGTCGACCCGGAGGTCGCACGACGGCTGCTGGAGGCGCCGTGGCTGCCGGTCAGCGCGAAGCTGGGCGAGGCCGCGCTGACGCTGCAGGCCGCGGGGCACACCGACCGCGCCGCGGCCCGCCTGGAGCGCAGCGGCCTGCCCGGGCTGCGCCGGCACGTGCAGCGCTGCAGCGAGCGCCGCGAGCTGGTGCGGGCGGGCGGGGTCCTCGGGCTCGCCGTCTCCGGCATCCGGGCGCTGTCCGAGCCGGAGGAGGACCGCGCCGCCGGTGACGCCGACGACGGGCTGGCGCAGCGGCAGGCCGCCGTCGACGAGGAGATCGCCGTCCTCGCCGCGCTCAAGCGCGAGCGCAGGCGCCGCAGCATCGACCACCAGCTGATCGGCCGCCGGGTCGTCAACCGGTCCCGGGCCCGGCTGGAGGCCTACCGGCGCACCTACGAGCGCGAGCTCGTCGAGCTGACGAAGCCCGCGGACGTCAGCCGGTACGCCGCGACCCTGCCCGAGAGCATCGAGCGCACGCTGAGCGCGGCGTGGCAGGAGATCGCCGCCGACACCGAGCGCACCGTCGCCGACGCCCTGCCGCGCTACCTCGCCGAGATGGGCGTCGACCCCTCCGAGCTCGACCGGGTCGTCATGGAGGCCCCGGTCCGCGGCCCCGGTGAGCTGCGCGCCGAGGGGCCGGGCGGGAAGTTCGACGTGATCGGCGAGGGCGTCCCGGCGCTGATGATGGCCAGCAGCGTCGGGTTCCTGTCCTCGCACGCGTTCGTCGGGCTCGCGTTCGGGCTGTCGTTCCTCGCGCCCGTCGCGATCGGCGGCCTGCTCGCCGGCACGCTGCTCGCCCACCGCCGCCGACTCGCCGAGGCCACCCGCAACCGCACCGCGCTGACGAAGGCGCTCGGCGACGCGTTCGCGGTCGCGACCAACGAGATGGCGGTGGCGATCGAGCAGGCGGTGGCGGCGTGGCGCGGGGGAGCGGAGCAGGCCGTCGACGCCGCGTTCGCGACCCGCCAGCAGGAGCTCGACGCGCGCCGCCGCGAGCTGGCCGGGCTCGCCGCCCAGGACGCCGCCGCCCGCAAGCGCGCCGCCGCCGCGGCGCAGGGGCGCCTCGACACCCTCACCGAGGCCGGCCGCCGGGGCCGCGAACTGTCGGCCGAGCTGGCGAAGGAGCTGGCCCCCTAGCTGATCCGGACCAGGGTCCCGGGGTCGGAGCAGGAGTCACCGGGGGCCGCGGCGGGGACGTGGCGGGCGAGCAGGGCGCCCGCCGCCCGCCCGACGGGCTCGAGCCATCCGCGGGCGGTGGCGAGCACGCGCAGCCCCGGCGGGCCCGCCGCCACGAGCTGCGAGTTCCCCGATCCGTCTCCCGCGCCGAGCAGCAGGGACTCGCCCTCGGCCCGGACCCGCGGTGCCTCGTCGGCGCGGGCGGCGGCGGGGGAGCCGAGCAGCGACGGCAGCCGGCCGAGCTCGCGGAGGCCGCCGTCGGACAGGGCGTGCACGACGAGCCCGGTCGCCCCGACCGCCAGCCCGAACGCCTGACGGCCCGCGACGGCCCACCGGACGTCGCCGCCGGGCGGGCGGGGCAGGACGACCCGGCGGCCGGTGCCGCGCGGGTCGGCCCGGTGCTCCAGCCCCGCGGCGCCCGCCAGGAGCCAGCGTCCGCCGCTGGCCACGACCTGGCGGACACCGGTCTCGTCGGCCACCGCGGTGATCTCGCCGCCTGGTCCGACCAGGCACACCGCCTGGCGGCCGGCGCGCCCGAGCACCAGCGCGAGGGAACGGCCGTCGCCGAGGAGCGCGGGTACCGCACTGCCGGCCCGGGCGGTCGGGTCGAGCGACCGCCGGGTGCCGTCGAGGTAGGCGAACACGGCCGGCCCGAGCGGCAGCACCGGTCCCGGCGCGCCGCGGCGCAGCGGGATCACCTGTACGGCGAGGGTGCCGGACTCCTCCAACGGGCCCGTCATCCGCGTGTCCGGCGACCGCAGCACGGCCCACGCGATCCCGCCCGCGGCGACCAGGAACGGGCGGTAGGGCGTCGGGAGCGGCGTCGAGGTGCCGACGGACAGGTCGGGCCCGAGCGTGTGGCAGTGCAGGTCGCCGCCGCGGCGCTCGGCCACCACGATGCCGCCCTCGGCCACCGCCCACCCCACGAGCCGCCCGAACCGGATCTTCCGGTCCGCCTGCCCGGTCACCGGGTCGATGCGGGCGATCCGGTGCCGCCCGGCCGGGCCGTCGGGTGCCGACCACACGTAGAGCCGACCGCCGACGACCTGCGCGTCGAGCACGTCCTCGGCGAGCGGCACCAGCTCGTCGCGGCGGGGCACGGGCCCGATCCGGGTCACCGCGGCGGGCGGGACGATGCCCGGAGACGTCGTCGGGGCGGGGGGTGCTCCCTGCGCGATGGGCGCCGCGGGACGCGCTCTCCCGAGCGGCGCCGCCCTCCCGTCCGGCGCCGCCCTCCCGTCCGGCGCCGCCCTCCCGTCCGGCGCCGCCTTCGCGGGTGGGTCGGGCGCCCCCGCCGGTGCGACCGGTCGTGCCGGTGCCGGCGGGGCCACGGGCCGACCCCCCGCGAGCAGCGCGGCACCCAGCGCCACGGCCCCCTTCGGATCCGTCGACGTGCGGACCCGCGCCCCGTACCGCTCGCGCAGCACCCGCTCCACCAGCGGGGTGCGGGCCGCACCGCCGGTGAGCAGGACGACGTCGACCTCGGTCCCCGAGAGCGTCTCGGCGAGGAGCCGGGCGCTGCGGCGCACGTCGTCGCCGATCAGGTCGTCGAGCTCGGCGCGGGTGATGTGGACGTCGGCGTCGGCCCCGGCGACGTACTGGCTCGCCGTCTCGAACGTCGACAGCGCCTCCTTGGCCAGTCGGGCCTCGGTGAGCAGGTCGGACTCGGCGGCGAGCCGGGCCGGGTCGGTCGTCAGCTCCTCCCACCACTGCGGCGCGGCGTGCTTGAGCTGCTCGCCGAAGTGCCGGAACACGAGCTGGTCGAACACCTCCCCGCCGAGGTCCGGGTCGCCGCCGGGGCGTCCGAGGATCCGGAACGCGGCCCCGTCCGGGACGAGGACGGTGGCGTCGAAGGTGACGCCGCCC
This sequence comes from Pseudonocardia abyssalis, assembly GCF_019263705.2. Taxonomy (NCBI): domain Bacteria; kingdom Bacillati; phylum Actinomycetota; class Actinomycetes; order Pseudonocardiales; family Pseudonocardiaceae; genus Pseudonocardia; species Pseudonocardia abyssalis. The sequence continues at coordinate 1,627,647 of NZ_JADQDK010000001.1, read as the reverse complement.
AGGTCGTAGACGGCGACGGGGCCCGTCACCCGGTGCTGCACGGCGGCCGCGACCGGCTCCGGGACCAGCTCGACGTCGACGCGCGGCAGCACGCGTGCGGCGACCTCCCGGAGCTCTGCGAGCCGGTCGACGGGCCACCCCGCGGGATGGGTGAGGACCAGGCGGGACGGGTCGGCGTCGTCGTGGCGGCGGCGGCCCTCCTGCACGAACAGGACCAGCAGTGCGGCGAGCGCGTCGACGGCGCTCACCGGCCGCCCGCCGAGCAGCATCGGGGCGCGCCCGACGTAGCGACGCGGGTTGCGCTCGGCCCGGTCCGGCAGTCGCCCCACCGCCCGCTGCGCGTAGCTGCCTGCGACGAGCCGGGCGTCCTCGGTGAGCAGGACGGTGGTCGGCACCCGCGGCTCGCCGCCGACCTCCAGCAGCTCCACCGCGCCGTCGACGGCGATCGCGCCCGCCGCGAAGCTCGTGCCGAGATCGACGCCGAGCGCCCAGGTGCCCGCCCCGTCGGCCCCCGCTCCCTCGGCCCCCGCTCCCTCGGCCACGGTCGTCGCGTCCCTCATCCGTTCCATCCGGGGCGGCTCAGCGGGCGAGCGCGGTGCGCAGCCGCTCCACCGAGCTGCCGATACCCCAGCGCTGCGCCAGCGCGTCGAGGCGCTCGGGGTCGACGGGCTCGGTGGGCAGGGCGTCCGGGCGGTCGAGGCGCACGTCGGCGTCGACGGCCACGCGCACGACCGGCTCGACGACCGCCAGGTACGGCTCGGCCGCGACGAGCTTCGTGCGGACCGTCGCGGAGATGCGGGCGTCGGTGCGGTCCTCGATCGCGGCCCGCAGCTCGGCCCACGAGTCGAAGCGCCCGACCAGCGTGGCCGCGGTCTTCGCCCCGACCCCCGGGACGCCGGGCAGCCCGTCGGAGGGGTCGCCGCGCAGCATCGCCATCTCGGCGTACGCCTCGCCCGCCCGGCCGATCGGCACCCCGTACTTCTCCGCCACCTCGGCCGGCCCGAGCAGCTCGGCCTTGGCCAGCCCGCGACCGACGTAGAGCAGGCGGACGGCCGGGTCCCCGTCGCCGACGATCTGCATGAGGTCGCGGTCGCCGCTGACGGCGAGCACGTGGTCGGTCTTCTCGGTGGCCGCGAGCGTGCCGATGACGTCGTCGGCCTCGTAGCCCGCCGCGCCGCCGGTGGCGATCCCGGCCGCGGCAAGCACCTCCAGGATCACCGGGACCTGCGGCCCGAGCGTGTCGGGTACCAGCTCCGGCACGCCCGCGGGCGCGGTGTCCGGCTCGCCCGGCAGGCGGTGGGCCTTGTAGGTGGGCAGCGCGTCCACCCGGAACGCCGGGCGCCAGTCGAGGTCGAGGCAGGCCACGAGCCGCGTCGGGCGGTGCTCGGTGACCAGCCGCGACACCATGTCGGTGAACCCGCGCACGGCGTTGACCGGGGTGCCGTCGGGCGCCGTCATCGACTCGGGCACGCCGTAGTACGCCCGGAAGTACAGGCTCGCGGCGTCGAGCAGCATCAGTGACGGGACACGCTTCGCTCCCAGGGGCTCGCTCATGGGTGCAGCTTGCCGGATACCCTGCCGGTCATGACAACGGCCGCGTTCGCCGACCGCATCCGCCGCGCCGGGCTCGTCGCCGCCGACCACGGTGCCGACGTCCTGCTCATCACCCCGGGCACCGATCTGCGGTACCTGCTGGGGATGACGGGGGAGACCCACGAGCGGCTGACCTGCCTGGTGCTGCCGGCCGAGGGCCACCTCGCCCCGCCCGCCCTCGTCGTGCCCCGGCTCGAGGCCCCCGGCCTCGCGGGCCTCGGGCTCGACGAGCTGGGGGTCGAGATCGTCACCTGGACCGACGCCGAGGACCCGTACCTGCTGGTCAGCGACCTCGCGGGCGGACCCACCCGGATCGCCGTCGCCGACGAGATGCCGGCCCGGCACGTGTTCGGCCTGCGCGAGGTGTTCCCCGAGGTCGGGCAGGTCCTCGCCGGGCCGGTGATCCGCGAGCTGCGGATGCGCAAGGACGCCGTCGAGGTGGCCGAGCTGCGCGCCGCCGGTGCCGCGATCGACCGCGTGCACGCCCGGATGGCGGAGTTCCTGGAGGTCGGGCGCACCGAGGCCGAGGTCGGGGAGCTGATCACCGCGGCCATCGTCGAGGAGGGCCACACCGGCGCGGCGTTCGTCGTCGTCGGGTCGGGGCCGCACGGCGCCAGCCCGCACCACGACGTCTCGGGCCGCGTCATCGAGAGCGGTGACGTCGTGGTCATCGACATCGGCGGCCCGCTGCCCAGCGGCTACAACTCCGACAGCACCCGCACCTACGCCGTCGGTGCCGAGCCCTCCGCCGACATCCGCGAGGCCTACGCCGTGCTGCAGGCGGCGCAGGAGGCGTCGGTCGCGTCGGTGCGCCCGGGCGTCACCGCGGAGTCCGTCGACGCCGCCGCGCGCGAGCCGATCACCGCTGCGGGGCTGGGCACGAACTTCGTGCACCGCACCGGCCACGGCATCGGCCTCGACGTGCACGAGGAGCCCTACATCGTCGGCGGCAACGCGCTGACCCTCGAGCCGGGCATGGCCTTCAGCGTGGAGCCGGGCGTGTACCTCGACGGGGAGTGGGGTGCCCGCATCGAGGACATCGTCGTGGTGACCGAGGACGGCTGCGAGCGCCTCAACACCCGCCCCCGCGACCTGGTGGTCCTGCCCGGCTGACGGTGTTTCGGGCGGGCGGGCCTCAGGCGGGCGACGCCGCGGCGGCGCCCACCTCGGCCCGGACCCGGCCGTCGGCCCCGGCGACGCAGGCCGCGCCCGGGGCACCGGACCGGACGAACTCCCCGATGCACCGGCCCATCTCCGCGTGCGCCGCGGCCGTGGGGTGGAACGACTCCTGGGCCAGGTGGTAGCCCACCGCGTCGAGCCCGCCGTAGACGAACGCCTCCGGGTCGACCGTGATCCGCCGCTGCCACTCCTCCGAGCGGGGGCTGCGGCTGCACGCCTCGAACCCCTCGGTGGCCCGCGCCATGTCGATGAACCGCACCCCGGTGCGCTCCGCCACGCCCCGCAGGGCGTCGGACAGCGCGGGGAACACCACCGTGCGACCCCAACCCGCGTCGGCCCGGCTGTACGGGCACCCGCGGGCGCCCTGCAGCGGCACCATCGCCTCCGTGACGGGCGAGGCGTAGGAGGCGAGCACGAGCACGTAGTCGTCGTCGGCGTACCCGGCCTGCCCCATCGCGGCCCGCACGTCGCGCACCACCGACTCCACGCGCGGCGCCACCGCAGCCATCCGCCCGGGGACGTCCGCCCCGAGCGACTCCCGGCACGGGGGCACCGTCGGGTCGAGGTAGGCGCGGATGCAGGCGATGCCGGTGCCGGTGAGCTCGGGTTCGTCGTTCGCCCCGACCTGCAGGATCACCGTGGTGACCCGGTACTCCCGCGCCACCTCCCCGAGCCGCGCCGCCTGCGAACCCTCCGTGTAGTGCGAGCCGGACCCGAAGCCGACGTCGGCCGCCTCCGCCCCGGAGCACGCGAGGTTGACCGACTCGTCGGCCAGAGCGGTGCGGTGCACGTAGGCGTGGGCGGAGCGGTGGCACCAGTCGCCGCCCTCCCCGCGGGTACCGGCCACGTAGTCGCCCGCCCCCTCACCGGAGGCGGCGCTGTCGCCGAGCGCGACGACGGCGCTGCGCCGCTCCGCCGCCCCCGCCGGGGGTGCGCCGAGCGACGTGAGGAGGAGCACGGCGAGCGCCGGGAGCAGCAGGCGGCGGGAACGGATCACGGGCCCGACGCTAGGGTCCGGATGCACCGCCTGACCAGGGCATCTGCCGATGCCTGTGGACAACCCCCGTGCGGAGCAGCCGCGATCACGATCAGCGACGGTTGTCCACCGGATCCGGCGACCGGGGTTGACACCCGGGAACCTCAGGGTGTCCTCCGGGCGTTCACCCGATGTCGACGGACCGCATCCGGCGGAGCGTGGACCACGGCGACGAGACGCGTCGCACCGAGAGGAGCCCTTCGTGGCATCGACCCTGACCCGCCCGCGCAACGGGAAGGTCATCGCCGGCGTGTGCGCCGGGATCGCGGACCGGTTCGGGCTGAGCCCGTTCCTCGTCCGTATGGCCTTCGTCCTGTCCTGCATCCTGCCGGGGCCGCAGTTCATCGCCTACATCGTGATGTGGGTGCTGATGCCCAAGCGCAGCGTGTGACGCTGCTGCTCGGCGCCCGGGTCCTCGACCCGGGCGCCCCGGCGGGCCCGGCCGCCGTCGAGATCGTCGACGGCACGATCACCCGCGTCGCGCCGGCCCGAGCGGAGCGCGGCGACCACGTCGTCCACCTCGACGGCGCCGTCCTCACCCCCGCATTCGTCGACGCCCACGTGCACGCCACCTCCACCGGACTGCTCGTCGACGGGCTCGACCTCACCGGCTGCCCGTCCCCGCAGGCCCTGCTCGACGCCGTCCGCACCCGCACCGCCGCCCGCCCCGGCGCGCTGGTCTGGGGCCACGGCTGGCAGGAGCAGGAGTGGGACGCACCCGTCCCCACCCGCGCCGAGATCGACCGCGCCGCCGGGGGAGCGCCGGTCTACCTCAGCCGCATCGACGTCCACTCCGCGCTCGTCAGCGGTGCACTGGCCGCCCCGGGCACCCCCGACGGCCCGGTCACCGCCGACCCGCACCACCACGCCCGCCGCGCCGCGTTGGCCGCCGTCGACGCCCCGGTCCGCGACGCCGCCCAGCGTGCCTTCCTGGCCGACGCCGCCGCCCGCGGGATCGGCGTCGTGCACGAGTGCGCGGGACCGGACATCTCCTCGCGCGCCGACCTCGCCGCCCTGCTGCGCACCGACGGGCCGGACGTCGTCGGCTACTGGGGCGAGGCGGTCACCACCGCCGACGAGGCCCGTGCCCTCCTCGCCGCCACCGGTGCGCACGGCCTGGCAGGCGACCTGTTCGTCGACGGCTCGATCGGGTCCCGCACCGCCGCGCTGTGCACCCCCTACACCGACGCCCCCGACAGCACCGGTATCCGCTACCTCGACGCCGACGCCGTGGCCGCGCACCTCGCGGCCTGCACCGCAGCCGGGATCCAGGCCGGTTTCCACGTCATCGGCGACGCCGCCGCGGCGATGCTCGTCGACGGCCTGCGCCGCTCGGGGCGCGCAGGCGTGCGGCACCGCGTCGAGCACCTGGAGATGGTCGACGCCGCGCAGATGGCGGTGCTGGCCGAGCACGGCGTCGTCGCGAGCGTCCAGCCCCTGTTCGACGCGTACTGGGGCGGCGGGACCGGTATGTACGCCGCGCGCCTCGGCCCGCGCGCCGGCGCGATGAACCCGTTCGCCGCCCTGCACGCCGCCGGGGTGGTGCTGGCTCTCGGCTCCGACAGCCCGGTCACGCCGATCGGCCCGTGGGACGCCGTGCGGGCGGCGGTCGGACACCGCACCCCGGGCTCGGGCCTCACGACGGCGCAGGCGATGTCGGCCCACACCGTCGGCGGGTACCGGGCGGCCGGCGACGCCGATCCGCTCGCCGGTCGGATCGCCCCCGGCGCCCCGGCCTCCTACGCCCTGTGGGACCGGGAGGGCGGCACCTGCCTGCGCACCGTGCAGCGCGGCCGCGTGCTGCACGACACCCTGGGTGACGAGCACCGACCGCTTGTGCCATAGTTCCCGCGTGATCGACCGGACCGGGCCCGCGCTGCGTGGGTGCTGTCCGGGGCGCTGTCGCTGTAGCTGACGCCCCCGGCCCCGTCCGCCTGCCCGCATCCTGCGGCCCGCACGTCTGCGATCACCTCATGAACGAGCCCGATCTCCGCGGCCAGACCGTCCTCGTCCTCCACGCCCACCCCGACGACGAGTCGATCTTCTCCGGCCTCACGCTGCGCCGCCTCGCCGACGCGGGCGCACGCACGGTCCTCGTCCTCGCCACGGCGGGGGAGCTGGGCGGCTCGCGCGTCCCGCTGCGCACCGGGGAGACCGTGCCCGAGCGGCGGATCGCCGAGCTGGAGACCGCAGCCGGGCTGCTCGGCGTCTCGCGGCTGGTGCTGCTCGGGGGGCGTGACTCCGGCCTGCCCGGCGGCCCCGGTCTCGTCCACCCCCGCGCGTTCGCCGCCGCCGACCCCCTGACGCTGGCCCGGCACGTCGCCGAGCTCGCCGACGACGAGGGCGCCGCCACGATCGTCCACGACGACGAGCACGGCATCTACGGCCATCCCGACCACAACGCGGCGTTCCGCGTCGGCGCGCTGGCCGCGGAGCTGACCGGCGCCACGGCGTACCGCACCACCGTCGACCGCGAGCACCTGCACACCGCCGCCCGCGACGGCCACCTCGTGCACGGCGCCGCCCGCGCGGTGCACGAGGTCGGCGGCGCCACCCCGTTCGGCCGCGCGACCGTCGAGATCACCCTCGCCGTCAGCGGCACGACGGCCCACCTCGACGCCAAGCGCGCAGCCATCACCGCGCACGCCAGCCAGCTCGGCCCCGAGGATGTCCCGCTCGCCACGTTCGCCGCGGCCTACGGCTACGAGTGGTACCGGCGCACCGGCCCCGCGGGCGTGCTCGACCGGCTCGGCAACGCCCACCTCCTCGGCGCACCGCGGGTGTAACGGTTCCGGTGGCTCCGCCGACACAGGGCCAGGAGCGCGCTGCAGGGTCGCCGCACGCCCGTACCGGGTCCGTCGGGGGTCCGGGTCGACCCTGGGGAGGCGTCCGTGGCCGTGACCGTCCGGACCGGGTCGACGGCCCGTCCGACCACCCGCCGTGGGCAGCCGCAGTCCCTGCGTGAGATCGGGGTCTGGGCAACGGCCGCCGGTGCCGTGTCCACGGCCGTCACGCTCGCCGTGCCCCACCTGAACATCGGCAACGACGGCTACCAGTACCTGGGCGTCGCCGAGAACCTGCTCACCGGCCACGGCATCACCACAGACCTGCCCTTCTTCGACGTCGAGCAGTCCCACGGCGTCCTCCCCGCCCCGTTCACCACCCAGCCTCCGGGCTACCCGTTCGCGATCGCCGGGCTGCGCCTGCTCGGGCTGCCCCCGGTCGGCGCGGCGGTCACGGTCTCCGTGCTCGCGGTGGCCCTGACCGTGCTGGTGCTCGGCCTCGCCACCCGGACCCTGCAGGTACCCGCCCGGTTCGCCCGCCCGGCGCTCCTCGCGTTCGCCGTCAACCCGTTCACCCTGACGTTCGCGGGCTCGGTCCTCAGCGAGGCGCTGTTCACGCTGCTCGTCACCGGCACCGCGCTCGGGCTGGTGGCCGCGCAGCGGACCGTCGGGCACCGCCGCGCCTCGGTGCTGGCCGGCGTCGCGCTCGGCCTGTCGGTGTGGGTGCGCTACGCGGGCCTGTTCGTCGTCGTCGGCACCGCGGTCGGGCTGACGGTGCTGCTGCTGCTGCGGCGCGACCGGCGGGCCGCGGAGACGCTCGCGATCACCGTCGGCGTCGCGGCCCCGCTGTTCGGGGCCCTGCTGCTGCGCAACGTGGTCGTCGCGGGCAGCTGGCGGGGCGGCAACACCGTGTCCGTCGACCACCCCGTCGGCGGCCTGGTCCTCGACACCGCCGACGCGCTGCTGCACCTCGTCATCGGCGACGCGTCGAGCCTGCCGGCCCGTGCCGCCCAGGCGGTGCTCGGGCTCGCGGCACTGGTCGGGCTCGTCGTGCTGGTCCGGCGCCGCCCGCGCCCCGCGACCGGTCCGGTCGTGCTGCTCGGCGCGGTCGTCGCGGTGTACGGCGTGCTGATGTTCGAGGCCGGGCTGGTCTCGGTGATCTCCTACGGCCCGCGGATGTTCTTCCCCCTGCTGCCCACCGCGCTGCTGCTGCTCGCGCTCCTGGCGGCCGCCACCGTGCCCGTCGTCCCCGCCCCGCGCACCGCCGAGCCTCCGCGTCGCGGACCCCGGTACGCCGGCGCGACCGCGGTGGCGGCGATCGGCCTGCTGGTCGGGGTCCTCGGCGTGCTCACGACGTCCGACCCGCCGCCGGACGCCGGTGTGGCGCAGCGGCTCGCCGCACCGGTGGCCGGCGGAGACACCGTCCCGGAGTGGCTCGACGCCCGCCTCGGCCCCGACGAGCCGGTCCTCGCCGCCGACGGCCAGGCCACCGGCTACGTCCTGCGCCGCCCGGTCGTCGGGCTCGTCGAGTCGACGTTCTCGGACCTGCGCTGGAACGAGGACACCGTCGCCGCGACGATGGACCGCTTCGACGCCCGGTACCTCGTGCTCTACCGCCACCCCCAGGACGGCGGCGGGCAGGTCGTGGAGGAGGAGACGCCGTTCCTGCGGATCCTGCTCGCCGGGCGGCCCGTGGCGACGCTGACACCGGTCGCTGTGAGCGACGAGGTGCTGGTGCTCGAACGCCGGTGAGCCGTGACGTCCGACCCCGGACGTAGGCTCACCCCCGTGGCCGCTCCCACCACCGATCCCGTCCCGCCCCCGGGGCTCCGCCGCGCCGACGCGCGCTCGTCCCCGTCCGGCTGGTCGCCGCCGCGGCGGGCGGGTACCTGCTGTACCTGAGCTTCCCGCCCAGCACGCTGTGGTGGCTGGCGCTGCCGGCGTTCGGCCTGTTCGGCGTGGTCCTGCGCGGCGGGTCGGCGCGCGCCGGGTTCGGCTACGGGTTCGTGTTCTCGATGGCGTTCCTGACGCCGCTGCTGGTGTGGGTCAGCTCGTTGGTGCAGTGGTTGCCGTGGATCGCCCTGTCGGTCTTCGAGTCGCTGTTCGTCGCCGTCGCGTGCGCCGGGATGGCCGTGGTCACCCGCCTGCCCGCGTGGCCGCTGTGGGCCGCCGCGGTGTGGGGGATCGGCGAGTCGGTGCGCTCCCGGATCCCGTGGGGCGGCATGCCGTGGGGCCGCGTCGGTTTCGGCCAGCCCGACGGCCCGTTCCTGCCGGTCGCCGCGATCGGCGGGGTGCCGCTGCTGTCGTTCGTCACCGTGCTGGCCGGGCTCGCGCTGGGGGAGCTGGTGCGCAGGCTCGTCGTGCGGGAGGGGATCGCCTCGGTCCGGACGCCCGCGGTCATCGCCGTCGCCGCGCTGCTCACCGGCCCGATCGCCGCGCTGGTTCCCGCGTTCGGTGGCGGGCCCGACCGGGTCGTCACCGTCGCCGCGGTCCAGGGCAACGTGCCACGCCTGGGCCTGGACTTCAACGCCCAGCGCCGCGCCGTCCTCGACAACCACGTCCGCGTCACCGAGGAGCTCGCCGCCGACGTCGCCGCCGGCCGCGCCGAGCAGCCCGACGTCGTCGTGTGGCCGGAGAACTCCTCCGACATCGACCCCCTGCAGAACCCCGACGCAGCCGCGCAGATCGACCGCGCGGCCACCGCGATCGGCGTGCCGATCCTGCTGGGCACGATCCTGCGCAACCCGCCGGAGATGGCCAACTCCGACGGCCCGACGTCGAGCAACGCCGCCGTGGTGTGGGAGCCCGGCGTCGGGGTGGTGGAGCGCAGCGACAAGCGCCGCATCCAGCCCTTCGGCGAGTACATGCCCTGGCGCAGCTTCTTCCGGCTGTTCTCGCCCTACGTCGACCGGGCCAGCAACTTCCTGCCCGGGCCGGGGGAGGGGGCGCTCGACGTCAACGGGGTGCGCGTCGGCATCGCGATCTGCTGGGAGATCGCCTTCGACGACCTGCTCGCCGACAGCGTCGCCGCGGGCGCGGAGATGATCGCCGTGCCGAGCAACAACGCGACCTTCGGGTTCACCGACATGACCTACCAGCAGCTGGCCATGTCGCGGATCCGCGCGGTGGAGTTCGACCGGTCGGCGGTCGTCGTCACCACGTCGGGGGTGAGCGCCACGGTCACCCCGGACGGCACCGTCACCGCCCGCACGCAGCAGTTCACCCCGGACACCCTGGTCGATCGGACGACGCTGCGCACCACCGTTACCCTGGCCAGCCAGCTGCGATCGGGCCCGGAGTGGGTCGTGGTCGCCCTGGGTCTGGGGGCCGTCGCCGTGGCGGTCCCCGCGCGCCGCCGGGCGGCGGGAAGGAAGTCCGATGTCTGAGGTCCCGGGACCCGTGCTGGTGGTGATCCCGACCTACGACGAACGCGAGAACATCGGGCCGGTCGTCGCGCGGCTGCACGCCGCCGTCCCCACCGCCGACGTGCTCGTGGTCGACGACAACAGTCCCGACGGCACCGGGAAGCTGGCCGACGAGATGGCCGCGGCCGACCCCCGGATCAGCGTGCTGCACCGCACCACGAAGGACGGCCTCGGCGCCGCCTACCTCGCCGGGTTCGCCCACGCGCTGGACGGCCCGCACCAGGTCGTCGTCGAGATGGACGCCGACGGCTCGCACGCCCCGGAGGACCTGCCCTCCCTGCTCGACGCGCTGCGCGACGCCGACCTCGTCCTCGGCTCGCGGTACGTGCCGGGCGGCGCGGTCCGCAACTGGCCCGCGCACCGCGAGTGGCTCTCCCGCGGCGGCAACCTCTACTCCCGCCTCGCCCTGGGCGTCCCGATCCAGGACATCACCGGCGGCTACCGCGCCTTCCGGCGCCAGGTGCTCGAGGAGCTCGACCTCGGCGAGGTCGCCTCGCAGGGCTACTGCTTCCAGGTCGACGTCGCCTACCGTGCCGTGCTCGCCGGGTTCCGGGTGCGCGAGGTGCCGATCACGTTCGTCGAACGGGAGCGGGGGGCGTCCAAGATGAGCCGGTCGATCGTCACCGAGGCGCTGTGGCTGGTCACGAGGTGGGGCGCGCAGCGGGTGCTGCGCCGGCGCGGGGCGAGCGTGAGCGCGTGAGCGAGCGCGAGACCCTGACCTGGGAGCTGTTCGGCACCGCCTCGCGCGAGCTCGCCGAGCAGGTCGCCGCCGACGGATACCTGCCCGACATCGTCCTGTCCATCGCCCGCGGCGGGCTGTTCGTCGCCGGCGCGCTCGGTTACGCGCTGGACGTGAAGAACCTGCACGTCGCGAACGTCGAGTTCTACACCGGCGTCGACGAGCGGCTGCCCGTGCCGATCATGCTCCCGCCGGTGCCGAACGTCGTCGACCTGTCCGGGGCGCGGGTGCTGGTCGCCGACGACGTCGCCGACACCGGGGCCACGCTGAAGCTGGTACGCGACTTCTGCGTCGGGCACGTCGCCGACGTCCGCTGCGCGGTGGTCTACGAGAAGCCGCACTCCACGGTGCAGTGCGAGTACGTGTGGCGGCGCACCGACAAGTGGATCAACTTCCCGTGGAGCACCCTGCCGCCCGTCGTGCGCAGCGCCGGCCAGGTCCTCGACGCCTGAGGTCTCTCAGAGCGCGTACGCCTGCCGCTTCACGCCGTTCACGAAGTCCGACAGCAACCGGTCCGGCTCGCCCACGGCCCGGATCGTGGGTGCCCGGGTCAGCAGCTCGGTGAGCAGGATCGTCGCCTCGGTGCGGGCCAGCGCCGCACCCAGGCAGTAGTGGGGTCCGGGGCCGCCGAAGCCCAGGTGCGGGTTCGGGGAGCGGGTGATGTCGAACCGGTCCGGGTCGGTGAACACGGCCTCGTCGCGGTTGGCCGAGGTGTAGAACAGCAGCAGCTTGTCACCGGCCCGGACCGGGGTGCCGGCGAGCTCGCCGTCGGCGGTGGCGGTGCGGCGGAACTGCAGCACCGGGCTGGCGTGGCGCACCGTCTCCTCGACCGCGCCGCCGATCCGTCCCGGCACGTCGGCCAGCAGGTGCTCGCGCTGCTCGGGATGGTCGGTGAGCAGGCGCAGGGCGTGGGAGATCGTGGCGCGCGTGGTCTCGCTGCCGGCCAGCACCAGCAGGATGAACAGGGTGCCGACCTCGCGCGGGGTGAGCCGCTCGCCGTCGACGTCGGCGTGCACCAGGGTCGAGATGAGGTCGTCGCGGGGCTCGCGCAGCCGCTCGCGACCGGTGCGGCGCACCAGGCGGTGCAGCTGCTCACCGGCGAACGCCAGGCGGGCGCTCAGCGGCAGCAGGTGCCGCACGCCGGGCGCCCCGTGCCGCATCAGGTACGCGCGGCTGACGCCGTTGTGCTCCGGGTCGTTGGAGCCGACCAGGGTGTTGCCGTGGCGGGCGACGAGGTCGTGGTGGGTGTCGTCGAGACCGAGCATCGTGCAGATGACGGCCACCGGCAGCCGCTGCGCGACCCGGGACACGAACTCCCCGGAGCGCTCGGTCAGCACGTCGTCCACGATCCGGGTGGCACGGGTGCGGATGTCGGACTCCAGCCGCGCCAGCATCCTCGGCGAGAACGCCCGCGCGAGGACCTTGCGCAGCCGCGCGTGCTCCGGCCCGTCCTTGCTGATCATCGAGTCGAGGTAGCGCAGCAGCCACGGGGGGATGTCGTAGAGCGAGGCGGCGTTGGGGGCGTTGCCGAACAGCCGGGCGTCCCGGGTCGCCGCCACGACGTCGGCGTGCCGGACGACGGCGTGGAAGCCGTCGCGGCTCGGGGTGAACGGTGCGCGGTTGGTGAACGGGACCCACGGCAGCCCGTCCCGGCGGCGCAGCGCGGCGAAGACGGCGGCGCGTTCGTCGTCCGGGCGGGCCCAGAAGGCCAGGTGGCCGGGGTCTTCGCTGCTCATGCCGGAATCATGGTGCGACGGGCCGCGGACGAACAAGAGCCGGGCCACCCCACTGGGGTGGCCCGGCTCCGTGGTGGTTCGGCTGCGTCAGACGATCTCGGGTCAGGCGATCTCGCGGCGACGCTCGGCCAGCAGTTCGAGGCGCTCGTTCAGGAGCACCTCGAGGTCGGCGACGGAGCGGCGCTCGAGGAGCATGTCCCAGTGGGTGCGCGGCGGCTTGGTCTTCTTCTGCTCCGGCTCCGAACCGTCGACCAGCTTGGAGATGCTGCCGTGCAGGCGGCACTCCCAGGTGTGCGGGGCTTCGGCGTCGTGCGAGAAGGGCACCTCGAAGTCGTGCCCACGCGGGCACGCGTAGCGCATCGACTGCCGCGGCGCGAGGTCGTGGTTGCGGTCGGTCTCGTAGCTGACAGCCCCGAGCCGGCTGCCACGGAGCACGCGGTCGGCCATGCGTCTTCCTCCCGTTCTTCACCGAGGGAGCCTCCCTCGGTGTTCACTACCGGGTGTAACGTCTACGTCGCAGGCGCTTGTTCCCGTTCCGGGGCCGCAGACGACCGGTGTCGATGTGCTCTGTTCATGAAGAACAGTGCGACCGACACCTGCTGTTCGCCGCCCCGATCCGACAGTGTGGCCCATCCGGCCCGATCGCACACGCGACTGTGACGTGTCAGCCAACTGTGACTTATGTCACCAGGCTAACTACTGGTGTTTACAAGACGGCCGGCTCCTCGTTACCTGCCGCCCGAATGGCCCGCTTCACCGGCACCATGGCCAGCAGCGCGCCCCCCACGACGAAGAAGACGATCAGCGAGATGATCGCCGGACGGAACGATCCGGTGGCGTCCGCGACCGCCGCGAACACCAGCGGACCCAGCCACGACGTGCCCTTCTCGCCGATCTCGTAGAGCGCGAAGTACTCGGCCTCGCGCCCGGGGGGCACCATCTGGCTGAACAGCGAGCGGGTCAGTGCCAGCGTCCCGCCGAGCACCAGGCCGATGCCGAACGCCACGGCGTAGAACTGCAGCTGCTGGCCCGCGGTGACGAAGTACGCCCCGGTCACGACGACGGTCCAGCCCACGAGGCTGCCCAGGATCGTGCGCTTCGCCCCGAACCGCGCAGCGATGCGGCCGTGCAGCACGGCACCGACGAACGCCACGAACTGCACGATCAGGATCGTCACGATGAGCACCTCGCGGGGGAGGAGCAGCTCGCGCTCCCCGTAGAGCCCGGCGATCTGCGCGACGGTCGTGATGCCGTCGGCGAAGATCAGGTAGCTGCCCAGGAACGCGAGCGTCAGAGGCACGCCCCGCGCGTGGCGCAGGGTGTCGGCGAGCTGCCGGAACCCCGCGGTCACCACCGCGGCCCCGCGCTCGCTGCCCTGCGGGGCCTGGTGACGGCGCAGCCGCCGCAGCGGGATCAGCGTGAACGCCGCCCACCACAGCCCGGCGGTGAGGAAGCAGATCCGCACGGCGTCGGACTCCGAGAGGCCGACGAGGTCGCGACCCAGGTAGATCGCCAGGTGCAACAGCAGCGCGAGCCCGCCGCCGAGGTAGCCGAACGCCCAGCCGCGCGCGGAGAGGGCGTCGCGGCCGTCCGGGCCGGCCAGCTCGGGCAGGAACGCGTAGTAGATGACGATCGACGCGCCGTACGCGGTGTTCGCGACGAGGAACAGCACGAACCCGAGCTGCCAGCTCGTGCCCGCGGTCAGCGCCAGTGCCGCGGTGGCCGCGGAGCCGACGAACGCGGAGATCCCCAGCATGCGGCGCTTGTCCTGCGTGCGGTCGGCGATCGCACCGGTGATCGGCAGGACGAGCACCTGCAGCACCGTCGCCAGCGAGACCAGGTAGCCGAACACCGAGCCCGCTGCGACGTCGAACCCGAGCAGGTCCACATCGCAGTGGACGAGTGCGCTGTCGCCCGTGCAGGCCTGTCCCCGGGCGCGGGCGTCCGCCTCGGCGACCCCCGTCAGGTACAGCGACAGGAAGACCGTGATCACCGAGGTCTGGAAGACCTGGTTGGCCCAGTCGTAGAAGATCCAGCCGCGCCGCTCGCGCTCCTCCGGGGTGGTGGGGCCGTTCATGCGGGCCGGCGCACGGGGAGCAGCGCCACCAGCCCGACGCCGAGGACCAGCAGGATGCCGAGGATCCCGGCGCGGTCGGAGGCGAACAGGTAGGTGAACAGGCCGACGAGCGTGGGTGCCAGGAACGACGCCGCGCGGCCGGTGGTGGCGTAGAGCCCGAACAGCTCGCCCTCCTTCCCCGGTGGGGCGAGCCGGGCCAGGAACGTGCGCGAGGACGACTGCGCCGGCCCGACGAACAGGCACAGCGCCAGCCCGAACACCCAGAACATCGCCGGCCCGGACACCACCAGCAGCACCACCCCGACGACGAGCATCCCGGCGAGCGACCCCACGATCACCGCCTTGGGCCCGATCCGGTCGTCGACGTACCCGGCTGCGAGCGCCCCCGCCGCGGCGACGACGTTGGCCGCGACCCCGAAGATCAGCACGTCGTCCTCGGCGATCCCGTACACCGTCACCGCGAGCACCGCGCCGAAGGTGAACACCGCGGCGAGCCCGTCGCGGAACAGCGCGCTCGCGCCGAGGAAGTACAGCGTGTGCGGGCTCTCGCGGAAGAGCGCCCGCAGGTCGGTGAACAGGGCCCGGTAGGACGCGAGGACGCCGAGCCGGGCCTCCGCGGCGCGCGTCGGCGCCACCTCGGGGACCACCAGCAGCATCGGGATCGCGAACACCAGGAACCACCCCGCGGCCACCAGCGCGACGAGCCGGATGTTGACCCCGTTCTCCGTGGTGACGCCCAGCACCCCGCCGCCGCCGACGATGAACCCGACGTAGACGACCAGCAGCAGCACGATCCCGCCGAGGTAGCCCATCGCCCAGCCGAAGCCGGACACGCGGCCCACCGTCGCCGGCGTCGAGACCTGGGAGAGCACCGCGTTGTAGGACACCGACGCGAGCTCGAAGAAGATCGAGCCCAACCCGAGGAGCACGAGCCCGAGCGCGAGGAACTGATGGGCGTCCTGCACCAGGAACAGCCCGGCCATCGTGGCGATCGTCAGCGCCGTCCAGATCGCGACGGCCCGCTTGCGCCGCCCCGCCGCGTCGGCCCGGCGCGCGATCACCGGCGCCATCAGGGCGATGATCAGCCCGGACGCGCCGATGGAGTACCCGAGCCAGCTGTTCGCGCTGACGTCGCCCGGCAGGTCGGCCCCGACCGAGTCGGTGAGGTAGACGGAGAAGACGAACGTCAGGATCACCGCGTTGTACGCCGCAGAACCCCAGTCCCACAGCCCCCACGCCAGCACCTGGCCGCGGGTGACGGACGGGGCGCCCACGGGCACGTCGGTACTCACCGGCGGAGGGTAGCGGCCCGACGCGCACCGCCCGGCCCGGCGCGCACGCTCGACGGTGCGCGCCGCCGCGCGGGGTGCGCGTCAGGCCCAGGCGCCGCGGTCCCGCAGCACCTCGCGGAGGAGGTCGGGCCGGTCGGACAGCACGCCGTCGACGCCCATGTCGAGCAGCTCCACCATCTCCGCGGGGTCGTCGACGGTCCACACGTGCACCTCGCGGCCCGCCGCGTGCGCGGTGCGCACCAGCTGCTCGTCGACGACGGTGAGCGGGCCGAAGCGGCGGGGGAGCTGCGCGAGCTGCCCGGCGAACGGGAGTGCGGGCAGGCTCGACAGCGGGGCGGGCAGGGCGTCGAGCCACGCCCGCGTGCGCAGGCCGAGCGCCGCGGTCTGCCCCATCGACGTGCACAGCTTCGGGCCCGCGGCGCGGCGCGCCCGGTGCAGCCAGCGCTCGTCGTAGGCCCCGAGGCAGACGCGGTGCCAGGCGTCGAGGCGTTCGAGGACGGGCAGCGTCACGTCGACGGCCGCAGCCGACTTCATCTCGATCGTGCAGCGCGTCTCCGGCAGCGCGGTGAGGACGTCGGCGAGCAGCGGCACGGGGTCGGTGCCACCCACCCGGACCGCGGCGATCTCGCGCGAGTCGAGAGCGGAGATGCGACCGGAGCCGTCGGTGGTGCGGTCCAGCGTCGGGTCGTGGTGCACGACCGCCACGGAGTCGGCCGAGGCGTGCACGTCGAACTCGAGGTAGGAGAAGCCCTCGTCGACCGCGCGGGTGAAGCCGGCGAGCGTGTTCTCCGGACCCCCGCCGACGTGCCAGCCGCGGTGGGCGTAGGCGCGGGGGTAGGGGCCGTCGAGGTAGGGGTGTCCCATGATCGCCCAGGTTAGCGGCGGGGCAGGCGCTGCCCGGCACCCAGGACCGGGGCCATGAGGTCGCCGTGCTCGGCGATCCGCGCGGGCAGGTCGGTGTGGACGAACGTCAGGTCCGCGGGCGTGCGGCACGCGCGCACCTCGTCCCAGGTCAGCGGCGTGGCGACGGTCGGGCGGGCCCGGCCGCGCAGCGAGTAGCTGCCGATCGTGGTCTTGTGCGGGTTGTTCTGGCTCCAGTCGACGAAGATCCGCCCGCGCCGCCGCGCCTTCGCCATCACCGCGGTGACGCGCTTCGGATCGTCGCCCG
The DNA here is from genome assembly GCF_019263705.2 of Pseudonocardia abyssalis. Lineage (NCBI taxonomy): Bacteria > Bacillati > Actinomycetota > Actinomycetes > Pseudonocardiales > Pseudonocardiaceae > Pseudonocardia > Pseudonocardia abyssalis. The sequence goes on along the minus strand of NZ_JADQDK010000001.1, from coordinate 1,610,619 downwards.
CGAGCTCCTCCGCGATCGCCTTCGCGAACTCCGAGGTCTGCTCGGGACGCGAGACCGCGACCGGCAGGTAGAGCTGCATCCCCTTGCCGCCGCTGGTGCGCGGGTAGGCGAGCAGGTCGTCGTCGGCGAGGCGCTCGGCGATGCGCAGCGCCACCCGGGCGCAGTCGACGATCGTGGTGCCGTCGCCGGGGTCCAGGTCGAACACGACCAGGTCCGGCGTCTGCCGCCCGTCGCGCGGGCCCAGGCGCCACTGCGGCACGTGCAGCTCCAGCGCGGCGAGGTTGGCCGCCCAGGCGAGGCCCTGCTCGTCGTCGATGACGGGGAAGTCGGCGCTCTCCGAGCGCCCGCCCGGAGTGCCGACGCGCGCGGTGCGGATCCACGACGGGGCGTGCCGCGAGACGTCCTTCTCGAAGAACGACCCGCGCTCGACGCCGTCGGGCCAGCGGACCATCGTGACCGGGCGGTCGCGCAGGTGCGGCAGCATCACCTCCGCGACGGCCAGGTAGTGCTCCAGTACCTCGGCCTTGGTGGTGCCGGTCATCGGGTAGAGGACCTTGTCCGGGTTGGTCAGCCGGGCCTTCCCGACGGGTGCGCGCCGCACCGGCGGCGCGGGCCTGCCCGGCCCGGTGGCGACCTCCACCCAGTCCCCGCTCGGGCCGGGCGCGTACGCCGACCCGCCGTTCTTGGCGATCACCGAGGGCAGCCCCTGCGCGGCCACCGCCGTGACCACCTCCGCGCCCGCCCCGGGGAAGACCGGCGCCGGCCGCCAGTGCACGCCCGCCAGCGGCAGCGCGTCGAGCAGGGCGCGGCGCTCGCGGAACGGCAGCGCCGCGGTGTCGCGGCCGTCGAGGTGCAGGAGGTCGCCGATCCACAGGTCGGCGGTGTCGGGGGCCAGCTCGCCGTCGAACAGCGCACGGGTGGCCGACAGCGACGGGCCCAGCCCGCGCAGGTGGGGGAGCGTCGCGGTGAGGTCCTCCCCGTCGGCGTCGGCCACCGTGGCGCGGCCCCCGTCGACCCGGACGATCACCCGGCGCCCGCCGAAGCCGACCTGCAGCCACCAGTCGTCGCCCTCGGGGAGCGGACCGGGCGTCGCCTCCATGGGACGGGCGTCGCGGGGGAGGGGTTCCTGACCCGCGGGCGTGGGGTCCGAGCGGCGCAGCAGCCAGTCGCGGTCCCCCCGCCCGGTGCGGAGGAACAGGTAGCGGCCCCGCGCGCGCTCGCCGTGGAACACCACCGCCACCTCACGGGGGTGCCACTTCTCGGTCTCGTAGGTACCGGTGTCCCAGACCGTCATCGTGCCCGCGCCGTACTCGCCCGCCGGGATCTCGCCGTGGAAGTCCAGGTACTCCATCGGGTGGTCCTCGGTGCGCACGGCGAGGCGGACCGTCTCGTTGTCGGTGGGCAGGCCCTTGGGCACCGCCCACGACGCGAGGACGCCGTCGTGCTCGAGGCGGACGTCCCAGTGCAGCCGCCGCGCGTGGTGCTCCTGGATCACGAACCGGGTGCCCGGGCCCGTGACCTGCGGATCCGTCTGCGGGACCGGCTCCGGCGTGCGTGCGGCGTCGCGCTTGCGGCGGTACTCGTCGAGCGGCACCCGCACAGACTATTGCGCACGTCACTGCCCGGGTGCGAACATAGGCTGGCCTAAACAAAGGAGTGGCTGTGTACGTGTGCATGTGCTTCGCCGTGTGTGACCGGACGATCCGTTCGTGCATCGCGCGGGGCGCCCGCACGGTCGAGGAGGTCGGCGAGGTCACCGAGGCCGGCACCGGCTGCGGCGGCTGCCAGGGCCACATCGACACCCTGCTCACGGCCACCCTGGCGCCGTCGGTGCTCGACGACCTGCCTGCCACCGGCTGAGGCGGCACTTACCGCCGATCAGGCGATCCTGGCTCGTTCGTGTCCGGAACGGGCCGTTAACGTCCCCGTCGACCGTTCCCCCCGACGCGAGGACACGACACCGATGCGTGGCGACCCCGAGATCATCGAGCTGCTCAACGCGCAGCTGACCAGCGAGCTCACGGCGATCAACCAGTACTTCCTGCACGCGAAGATGCAGCAGAACTGGGGACTCACGAAGCTCGCGGCCTACACCCGCGACGAGTCCATCGACGAGATGAAGCACGCGGAGAAGATCACCGACCGCATCCTGTTCCTCGAGGGCCTGCCGAACTACCAGCGGCTGGGCACGCTGCGGATCGGGCAGACCGTCAAGGAGCAGCTGGAGGCCGACCTCGCGATCGAGATCGCCGTCGTCGAGCGGCTGCGCCCCGGCGTCATCATGTGCCGCGCCAAGGGCGATGCCACCTCCGCGTCCCTGCTGGAGGAGATCCTCGCCGACGAGGAGCACCACATCGACTACATCGAGACCAACCTCGAGCTGATCGACAAGCTCGGCGAGCAGCTGTACCTGGCCCAGCTCGTCGACCAGCCCCCGAACCCGGGCTGATCGGCTAGTCGGCGCAGGCCGGCTCCACGGCCCCCGCCTCCTGGTAGGACTCCGGCAGCCCGGTCACACCGAGCTGCTGGAGCAGGGTGGCGGCGTAGGACAGGTTGCGGGTGGCGTCGCCGAAGCGGGCGACGCCCTGGGAGTACGCGTCGGCCGTGAGCGGGTCCGACGCCTCGACGATCCCCTGCCCCTCGACGAGCGACGCCCGCGCCTGCGTGAACTCGTCGATGACCAGCCCGAAACCCGACGCGATCGCCGGGGTCGGCGCCTCGTCCTGCAGGTACCGGTAGTCGATCAGGGCGATGTCGATCGTCGCGATCGTCCGGGACGTCCCGGCGAGGTACTCCTGCCGCGCGACGGTCGGGTCCCCGGTGACCGTCGTCGCCCCCGTCGACTCGCTGATGTCCACGAGCAGGTCACCGCTCTCGCACAGCCGCCGCACGTACCGGGCCTCCGGACCGTCCGGGTCGACGTCGGACACGACCGCGGGCGTCGTGGTCGGCGCGGTCTCGACGACGGGTTCGACGGCGCCGCGGTTCGCCACCGCCAGTGCCGTGGCCCCGGCCAGCAGCACCACCCCGACCACGGTCCCCGCCACCAGCAGCGCCCGGCGCCGTCCGGGACGCGGGGGGCGGGGCGGGAGCGGCATCGGCGGGGGAGTGCTCGCCCCGCGCAGCCACATCGCGACCTGCGGGGCCGTCGGACGGCGGGCGGGGTCCTTCACCAGGCAGCGGCGGGCGATGTCGGCCGCGGCGGGCGGCATCCCGCGCAGGTCGGGCTCGGACTCCAGCACCCGGTACAGCACCGCCGCCGAGCTCCCCGCCGCGAACGGGCCGCGCCCGGTGGCGGCGAAGCACAGCGTGGCGCCCATCGAGAACACGTCGCTCGCCGGACCGGGCGGGCCGCTGCCCGCCACCTGCTCCGGGGACATGTACTCCGGCGTGCCGATCATCTCGCCGGTGCCGGTCAGCGGCGTCGCGTCGGAGGTGTGGGCGATCCCGAAGTCGATGACCTTCGCGCCGTCGGCGGCCAGCAGGACGTTGGCCGGCTTGAGGTCGCGGTGCACCAGCCCGGCCGCGTGGATCGCGCTCAGCGCCTCGGCGAGCCCGAGCGTCAGCCGGTGCAGCGACCGCTCGTCGAGCGGGCCGTGGGTCAGCACGACCTCGCGCAGCGGCGGACCCTCGACGAACTGGGTGGCCAGCCACGGCGGCTCGCCCTCGGGATCGGCGTCCAGGACGCGTGCGGTGAACATCCCGGCGACGGCGGTGGCCGCCGAGACCTCACGGCGGAAGCGGTGCCGGAACCCGGTGTCGCCCGCCAGGTCGTCGCGGATGACCTTCACCGCGGCCTGCTGGCCCTCCGGGGTGCGACCCAGGTACACGCGGCCCATACCGCCCTCGCCGAGGCGGCCGAGCAGGCGGTACCGCCCGACGCTGTCCGGGTCACCGGCCTGGAGGGGGTCCACGGGGGCAGCCTACTGAGCCGTCCGGCCCTGTCCCGCCGTACGACTACGCAGACGCAGGAATGTCATAACGGACGCCGGGGCGCTCCGAGGTGCGGGGGTGGGGGTTCGAAGATACGTTCGAGCCATGACTGACAAGAACGACGTCCCGGTCACCGCGGAGAAGGATCCCGACGACTGGACGACCGGCGACGAGCCCATGACGGGCGCGCAGAAGTCCTACCTCCAGACGCTGGCCACCGAGGCCGGCGAGCAGGTGCCCGACGACCTGTCCAAGGCCGACGCGTCGAAGAGGATCGACGACCTGCAGGCCCAGACCGGCCGGGGTCAGTGACCCGCTCCTGACGATCCGATAATCGAGGTTATGACAGTTCGACTCGGCGAGGCCCGTCAGCGGGGCCTCCCCGGGCCGGGTCAGTCGTAGTCGCGCCAGATCTCCGAGACCCCGGCGGCCGGTACGGCGCCGGGGTCCGCGCGTCCCTCGACCGTCACCATCACCGCGCCCGACGGCATCTCCAGCACGACGCGCCGGTTGTTGGGCACGTCGGCCTGCAGGACGCCGCGCGGCATGACGTTGCCGTGGTCGTCGAGCGCCGAGATCAGGACGTGACTGCCGCCCCAGGTCGATCCGAAGGTGACCCAGGAGCGCTTGACGACGGCCGAGGACCGGCCCGCCTCGACCATGGCGGTGGCGCGGAACGAGCCGTCGGGGTGCGGGGTGATGGGGATGCCGAACATGGCGTCATGCTCTCAGGCGCGCACCGGGACCCCTCCCCCGCGCGTCACCCCGATGGAGCAGTGCCCGCCGGGCCGGGTGAGCGGGTCGCCGTCCTGGAGGGTGCGCCACCGCCCGCACGGGCAGCGCTGGTAGCTGACGAGGCCCTCCGAGGTGAGGTGCCGGGAGATCGTGAACCACAGGTGCGTCATGGCGACCAGCCTGCTGTAATGGCCTTGTGCACATCAACCCTTACGGGCGTGACCCGGTCCTCCTCGCCGCCGACCTGGTGAACGACCCGCCCGGGTCCCCCGCCGCCCTGCGGGCCCGCTGCCTCGACGCGGGGCTGGTCGTCGAGCGACCGGTGGGCGACGCCGACCTCGTCGAGGTCCGGGCCTACCTCGACGCCTGGACCGCGATCGTCGACGCGCCGGACCCGGCCACCCGCGCGGCCCGGCTCAACGTGCTGCTGGCCGCGTCGGCGGCGCACCCGAGGCTGACCGACCACGTCGGCACCGGCTGGCACATCCACTACCGCGACGACGACATGACCCTCGCCGGCGTCGTCCGCTCGCTGGTCAGCGTGGGCACGGCGCTGCACCTGACCGGGCGCGGGATGCACCGCCTCGACCGGTGCGCCGCCGACGGGTGCCCGCGGGTGTTCGCCGACGTCTCCCGCACCGGCAGGCAGCGCTACTGCACCCCCGCCTGCGCCAACCGCGACGCGGTCCGGCGCCACCGGCTCACCGCCCGGGCGACGCCACCCGGCGGGTGACCCGCCCGGCCCCGGTCAGCCCACCGCCTCCCGGAAGCGTTCGAGCTCGCGGTGGGTGTCCGGCCGGTGGTCAGGGTCGCCCGGCGTGCCGGACGTCGACGCGGGTCGCCAGCAGCCGGGCCTCGCGGACCGGGCGGCGCTCGTGCTCGGCGAACGAGGGCGCCGTGCAGAGGAACGGGGTGCGGCCGTCGTCGCCGCCGAGCATGCAGGCGAACACGCCGGTGCCGACGTAGGCGCACTCAGCCCACGCTGCTCGCCGCCCACAGGTTGATCCCGCCGTCGACGGCGTGCTCGTCGATCCGCTTCAGCTCGTCGTCGTCGAAGCCGAGGTGGTCCAGGGCGCCGAGGTTGTCGTCGAGCTGCTCGACGCTGCTCGCACCGATCAGCACCGACGTCACGCGCTCGTCGCGCAGGGCCCAGGCCAGCGCCAGCTGCGCGAGGCTCTGACCGCGGGCCGCGGCCATGTCGTTGAGCGCGCGGACGTGGTGCAGCGTCTGCTCGGTGAGCAGGTCGGGCGAGAGCGACGTGTCCTGCGCGGCGCGGGAGTCGGCCGGGACGCCGTCGAGGTACCTGCCGGTCAGCATGCCCTGGGCGAGCGGGGAGAACGCGATGCAGCCGATGCCCTCGTCGCCGAGCACGTCGAGCAGGTCCTCCTCGATCCAGCGGTTGAGCATCGAGTAGGACGGCTGGTGGATCAGCAGGGGCGTGCCCAGGTCGCGCAGGATCGCCGCGGCCTCGCGGGTGCGCTCGCCGGAGTAGGACGAGATGCCCGCGTACAGCGCCCTCCCGGACCGGACGGCGGTGTCGAGGGCGCCCATCGTCTCCTCGAGCGGGGTGTCGGGGTCGAAGCGGTGGCTGTAGAAGATGTCGACGTAGTCGACGCCCATCCGCGCGAGCGACTGGTCCAGGCTCGCGAGCAGGTACTTCCGCGAGCCGCCGCCCTGGCCGTACGGGCCGGGCCACATGTCGTAGCCCGCCTTCGTCGACAGGATCAGCTCGTCGCGGTACGGGCGCAGGTCCTGGGCGTAGATCGTGCCGAAGTTGGACTCGGCGCTGCCGTAGGGCGGGCCGTAGTTGTTGGCCAGGTCGATGTGGGTGACGCCGCGGTCGAACGCCCGGCGCAGGATGGCGCGCTGCGTCTCCAGTGGCCTGCCGTCGCCGAAGTTGTGCCACAGGCCCAGCGAGATCGCGGGGAGCAGGAGCCCGCTGCGGCCGGTGCGCCGGAACGTCGCGGTGCCGTCGGATCGGGCGTCGTACCGGGTGGGGTCAGCGAGGTAGGTCACCGGTCCATCCTGCACCGGGCCGGCCGGACGCGTTCCTCGCGACGCCCGGGTCGGTCAGGGCATGATCACCGGGTGCCTCCCGCCGCGCTCGAGCGACCGTGGGTGCGCGGAGTCCTGATGGCCGTCGCCGGGGCCGGGGTGGCGGTCGCCGTGCAGTGGACCGGGCAGTCCGTCGCCCCGTCGGTCGAGGTGCGGGCGGTGATCGACGCGTCGTCGGTCGAGACCGAGCAGGGGCGCGGGGGCACGACCCGGGACCACACGGTCCGGGCCGTCACCGCGTCGGGCCGGGTCATCGACCTGGCCGGGTCGGGCAACGGGGCCGGGCTCACGGCGTCGGCCGCGGGCCTGGACCGCGGCGCCCCCGTGCTGGTCACCCGGTCCACCTACGACGGGGAGATCCTCGCCGTCCGGTCGCCGCTCGCGACCGTGCCGGTCGCGCAGCACGGTGCCGGTGTCGTGCTGCGCGTGCTCGGCCTCCTGGTCGCCGCGGCGGCGCTGGTGCTCGGGGTGCGCGGGTGGTCGCGGTCCACCGTCGGCGTACCGGTGCTGTGCGCGGTGGGCGGGCTCGCGCTGACCGCGCTGCTGATCCGGCCCGCACCCGACCTCGGCCTGTCGCCGTACCCGCTGCCCGACGCGATGGCCGGGTACGCCGACCCGCCCACCGGCCCGTCCCCCGACCCGCTGCTGAGCACCCGCACCGTCGACGCCGTGGCGACCGCGGGAACACCGGTGCCGACCGCGCCGGGCGACTCCCTCACCGTGACCGGCCCGCCGGTGGCCGGCACCGCCGGCGGGTTCGACACCGTCCGCATCCCGCTCGCCGTCGACCCCGGCGACGGCGCCCCGGTGCCCAACCTGCGGCTGATCGGCACCGGCGCGGGGCGGACCGTCGAGCTCCCGGACTGCGGCCCGTCCGGCCTCCCGCCGCGGCTGACGACGCCGGGCGAGGGCGTCGTCTGCTTCGCCGTGCCGGACGACTTCGCGCCGCGCTACCTGGTCCTCACCAACGACGGCGTGGCGATCGACCTGGGGTGACCACCAGCGCGGACGCGAGCAGTGCGGCCGCGACGAGGCCGAGGGCGGGCAGGACGAGCGCGGCGCGGTAGCCGGCGGCCTCGGCGACGACCCCGACCAGTACCGGGCCCACCAGGAACCCGAGGTAGCCGCAGGTCGCGACGCCGGCGATCGCCCGGCTCGCCGCGGCCGGGTCGCGGGCACCGGCCGCGCTGAAGGCCAGCGGGACGACCGCCGCCAGGCCGAGCCCCACCAGCGCCAGCCCCGCGATGCCGACGGCCGGCGTCGGCGCGGCCAGGGTGACCGCGAACCCCGTCCCGGCGACCAGGCAGGACCCGCGCAGCACCCGCGGTGCCCCGGCCGCGGCCACGAGGCGGTCGGCGACCAGCCGCACCGCGACCATCGCCGCGGAGAACGCGACGAACCCCAGCGACGCGACGGCCGCCCCGGCGCCGGTGCTCGCCTCCAGGTGCACCGCGCTCCAGTCGTTGACGGTGCCCTCGGCGAGGAACCCGCAGAACGCGATGGCGCCGAGCGGCAGCAGTGCGCGCCCGGGGAAGGTGAACGCCCCGCCCTGCCCGGCGTCCGGGCCCGGAAGGAAGGCGCGCGTCGCGCCGGCCGCCACGACGAGCAGCACCGCGCCCGCCACCGGGAAGTGGACGCCGATCGGGACCGCCGCGAGCAGCGCGCCCGCACCGGCCCCGACCAGCGCGCCGACGTTCCACCATGCGTGGAAGCTCGCGAAGATCGGCCGCCCGTAGGCCTGCTCGACGCGGGCGGCGTGGGTGTTCATGGCGACGTCGAGCAGGCCGTTGCCCGCGCCGAGCACGAGCAGGGCCGCGCTGAACCACAGCAGGTCCGGGGCGAGGGCGGCGGCCGGGAGCCCGGCGCACAGGACCGCCGCACCGCCGAGCGCGGCGCGCCGGCTCCCGGTGCGCACGATCAGCGGTCCCGCGGCCAGCAGGGCCGCGACCGACCCGGCGGCCAGCCCGAACAGCGCCACCGCGAGCCCGCCCGCGTCGAGGCCGAGCCGCTGCTGGGCGGCGGGCACGCGGGCGGCCCACGTGGCGAAGCCCGCCCCGCACACCGCGAAGACGACGGACACGGCGATCCGGGCGCGGGTCACCCGGGCGTCGCGGACCGGCTCGGGGTCGTCCGGACGGGCCGCGCGAGCTCGGTGGTGCCCGGGACGGCGGGCGGCCGGGCGTGCAGCACGTCACGAACGTACAAGAACCGCGTTCCGCGGAACGCCCGCGCGACGCCGTACGGCTACCGCGCCGCGAGCGTCTGCACGGTGAGCTGCTCGCCGGGCGGCGTGCCCGCGCAGCCGGTGCCGTCCATCGGCACGAACAGCGACGCGGTGTCGCCGGGCGGGTAGACCCGCAGGCCCCGCACCGGCGTCGGCGAGCACGCCGCGGCGTCGTAGTTCGCGACGTTCACCATCCGCACCTGTGCCCCGGCCGCGGCCCCGACGGCGAGGCGCACCTCCCCGCCGCGGGGGCCGTCCATCGCGGCGGCCGGGCCGACCTGGTGGCCGTCGTCGCCCGCGACGTAGGAGACGCCGGGGAAGCCGGTCAGCTCGCAGGTGCGGGTGCCGGTGTTGGTCAGCACGAGCGTGACGAAGCGGGACCCGGCCGCGGCGTCGCCGTCGGCGAGCGATCCGGTCAGCTCGCCGGTGGTGCAGCGCTCCGGGTCGCCGCCCCCTCCCCCGCCCGTGTCGGCGACGGGTGCGGTCGCCGTGGTGGCCGGCGCCGCCGTCGAGGTCGGTGCGGCCGACGTCCCGATCACCGGTCCGTCGGGCGTGGTCGCCTGCGGCCCCGAGCACCCGGCGAGCAGCGCCGCGGCCGCGACGACCGTCAGCAGGCTCCTGGTCCTGATCATGAGATCCCCCGATCCCTCGTCGTGCGTTCCACAACGAGAGACGTCCGGCCCCGGACATCGGTTGCATCACGCAACGATCCGATCGGGTGATGCCGGATACGCTGTCGGCCATGTCGGCCACCCGCCTGCTGGTACTGGGCATCGTGCGTGGCTACGGGCGTGCGCACGGCTACCGCATCGGCACCGACCTGCAGTCGTGGGACGCGGCCGACTGGGCCAACGCCAAGTGGGGCTCGATCTACCACGCCCTGCGCGCGATGACCGACGCCGGGATGCTCCTCGACCACGACGACGTGCCGGGGCGCACCGAGTACGAGCTCACGGAGAAGGGCGAGGCCGAGTTCCTGCGACTGCTGCGCGACGCCGTCCGCCGCCCGGCCAGCCGCCCCGACCAGCTCGGGGCCGCTCTCGCGATGCTGCCCTCGCTCCCCCGCGCGGAGGCCGTGCGGCTGCTGCGGGAGCGGCTGACGGCGTTGGAGGAGATCCGCGACAAGGCCCGCACCCAGCTCGACGGCTGGGCCGACGCCCCGCACTGGTCGGAGCTCTACGGGCTCTGGGAGCACACCGCGGCCGGTGGCGTCGAGTGGACGTCCGGGTTGATCGCGCGGCTGGAGGGCGGCGCGTACGCGATGGCGGGCGAGCCGGGCTCCCCCGGCCGGCCGGGCAGCTGGCCGTCGCTGACCGAGTAGCTCAAATTTGCACAGAGCGCCGCCCTCGGGCACACTCGACAGGCCGGATTCAAGTTTGAGCAGCTGGGCGCCCGTCGCCACCGGGAGATGAGCCGATGACCGATCCGTCCACCCTGAGCGGCATCGGGCCGCCCGCCGGGATGAAGGAGATGAACGACGACCTGCTGGAGCAGCAGCGCCGCGGGACCCTGCCGTTCGAGCTGTCGGTCCTGGTCGTGCCCGGGCGGCGCAGCGGCGTGCTCCGCCGGACGCCGCTGACCGTCCTGGACCGCGACGGCGAGCGCTTCGTGCTGGGCGGGTTCCCCGCGGCCGACTGGATCCGCAACGTGCGCGCCGCGGGCCGCGGCACGCTGGAGGAGGGCGGCCGGAGCGCACCGGTCCGGCTCGTCGAGCTGGACGCGGCCGACGCCGTGCCGGTCCTGCGCGAGTGGCCCGCCATCACCCCGATCGGCGTGGAGATGATGCGCGACGCCGGCGTCGTCGGCGACACCACCCCCGAGGCGATGGAGGCCGTCGCGGGGATCTGTCCCGTCTTTCGACTGGAGCTCGAGTGAGACTGTCGGTGCCACCCGCCACACTGTCCGCCGACGTCGACCAGGGAGTGCAGCAGATGGCGAGCCAGCAGGAGTACATCGTCGTCACGGGCGCGCGGGAGAACAACCTGCGCGACGTGTCGGTCCGCGTCCCCAAGCGCGCCATCACCGCGTTCGTCGGCGTGTCCGGGTCGGGCAAGTCGTCGCTGGTGTTCGACACCATCGCCGCGGAGGCCCAGCGCCAGCTCAACGAGACGTTCTCCGCGTTCGTCCGCGGGTTCCTGCCGAAGCTGGGCCAGCCCGACGCCGACCTGATCGAGAACCTGTCCACCGCGATCGTGGTCGACCAGAAGCGCCTCGGCGGGGGCACGCGCTCCACGCTGGGCACCGTCACCGACATCAACCCGCTGCTGCGGCTGCTGTTCTCCCGGCGCAGCACCCCGCACGTGGGCCCGGGCTACGCCTTCTCGTTCAACGAGCAGGGCATGTGCCCGGGCTGCAACGGGATCGGGCGGCGCGTGCAGCTCGACCACGCGGTGATGTTCGACCGCACGAAGTCGCTCAACGAGGGCGCGATCCGGCACAAGGACTTCGCGGTCGACAGCTGGTACTGGCTGATCTACGTGATGTCCGGGCGGTTCGACAACGACAAGCCGCTCGGTGAGTACACCGACGACGAGTGGCAGCTGCTGCTGTGGGGTGCCGACCAGAAGGTCGAGATCACGATGGCGGGCCGCAAGGCCATGCGGATGGACCTCGAGGGCGTCGAGGCGAAGTTCAACCGGATCTTCGTCAACGCCGCGGAGGAGGGCGCGTCGGACCGCAAGAAGGAGGTCATCGCGAAGTACACGACCTCCGTGCGCTGCCCCGACTGCGGCGGCACCCGGCTCGCGGAGGCCCCCCGCACGGCCACGGTCGCGGGCGTCACGCTGCCGGAGGTGTGCGCGATGGACCTCGCCTCGCTGCACGCGTGGCTGCCCGCCGTCCGCGACGCCGAGGTCGCCCCCATCGTCGACGAGGCCATCGCCCGGGTCGGTGCGCTGGTCGACATGGGCCTGGCCTACCTCACGCTCGACCGGGAGACCTCCACGCTGTCCGGCGGGGAGTCCCAGCGCATCAAGATGGTGCGCCACCTCGGGTCGTCGCTGGTCGACGTCATGTACGTGTTCGACGAGCCGACGATCGGGCTGCACCCGCGCGACGTCGGCCGGATGAACGCGCTGCTGCACCGGCTGCGCGACAAGGGCAACACCGTGCTCGTCGTCGAGCACGACACCGACGTCATCACCCAGGCCGACCACGTCGTCGAGCTCGGCCCGCGGGCGGGCACCGCCGGCGGCACGATCGTCTACCAGGGCGACGTCGCGGGCCTGCAGCACTCGGGCACGCTCACCGGCGAGTTCCTGCACCGCCCGGTCCGGGCCAAGGAATCGCCGCGGCAGCCCACCGGCACCCTCCCGCTGCGCGACGCCACCGCCAACAACCTCCGCGGGTTCGATGTCGACGTCCCGCTCGGGGTGCTCGTCGCGCTCACCGGGGTGGCCGGCTCGGGCAAGTCCACGCTGGTCCGCGAGGTGCTGATCCCCCAGCACCCCGACGCGATCGTGGTCGACCAGAGCGCGGTGGCCACCTCGATCCGGTCCACGCCCGCCACCTGGACCGGCGTCATGGACGCCGTCCGCAAGCTCTTCGCGAAGGAGACGGGCGTCAAGCCGGCGCTGTTCTCCTTCAACTCCGCGGGAGCCTGCCCCACCTGCAACGGTCTCGGCGCGGTCTACTCCGATCTCGCCTACCTCGACGGCGTGCGCTCCACCTGCGCCGACTGCGGCGGCCGCCGCTACACCGAAGAGGTCCTCGCCCTCACCGTCCGCGGGAAGTCCATCTCCGACGCCCTCGACATGACCGCGGCCGACGCCGTCGAGTTCTTCACCGGGCGCGACATCCGGCCCAAGCTGCAGGCCGTCGTCGACGTCGGGCTGGGGTACCTCACGCTCGGGCAGCCCCTGTCCACGCTGTCCGGTGGCGAGTGCCAGCGGCTCAAGCTGGCCGGCCGGCTGCACGAGAAGGGCAACATCTACGTCCTCGACGAGCCCACCACCGGGCTGCACATGTCCGACTGCGGGCACCTGCTGACGATGCTCGACCGCCTGGTCGACGGCGGCAGCTCGGTGATCGTCGTGGAGCACAACCTCGACGTCATCGCGCACGCCGACTGGGTGATCGACCTCGGGCCCGACGGCGGCGACGGTGGCGGGTCGATCGTGTTCGAGGGCCCGCCCGCGGCGCTGCTGGACGCGCCGGGATCGTTCACCGGGGAGCACCTGGCCCGGCACGTCGGCGCCGGGGTCGCGTGAGAGAAGCGTCCTTCCTCCCGGCCGACCCACCGCGCACCGGGACGCTGGTGCTGTGGGGCGACCCGCCCGCCCCGACCGGATCGCTCGGAATCGCCGGTGGGCCGGGCGGGGTGGTGCGCCCCGAGCCGGTGCGGCTGGTCGAGATCGGCGACGCGCTCCCGCTGCTGCTGGCCGCGGACGACACGGCGGCGGGGTCCGTCCTGTTCTGGGCGGCCGCCGCACGCACCGCACTCGGGCTCGTCGCGCGGGGCCGGTTGCTGCCGGGCGTCACCGCCGGGGGGTGGGACGCCTGGCGGGCCGGTCCGCTCGACGCCGCCGACGCCGACCGGCTTCGGGCGCTCGCGGCGGCGATGCCTGCGCAGGCCCGCGCTGTCCCCGCCGACGGCACGCTGCTGCCCGCGGCCGCGCCGCTGGTGCGGGCGTTCGTCGACGCGGTGGCCGATCACCTGCCGCGGTCCGGTGACGGCCCGTACGCCGGCACCGCCCCGGTCGCGGTCCCCGAGCTGCGGGACTGGGCCGCGGAGGCGGCGGCGGGGGTCGACGCCGGGGTGCGGGTCTCGCTGCGCCTGGACGGACTGCGGCTCGACGGGGATCCGGCGGGGAGGCTGCGGCTCGTCGTCCAGGTGCACGCCCTCCACGATCCGACCCGCCTGGCCGACCTCGCCGACGTCTGGAGCGGGGCGGCCGTCGGGTTCGGGCCGGACGCGCGGGTCGACGCGCTGCGCGCGGTCCGGCGGGCCGCGCGGTTCTGGGCGCCGTTGGAGCAGCTGCTGACCCGCACCGTCCCCGACGAGGCGGATCTCGACGACGTCGATCTCGCCGACCTGCTCGACTCCGGCGGCGCCGCACTCGCCGAGGCGGGGATCTCGGTGCACCGGCCGCGCGATCTGACGAGCCTGCAGACGCAGGTGGTCGCCGGGGGCGCGGGCCGGGGGCCGTCCCTCCTGGGCACCGACCCCTTCCGTCTCGACTGGGAGGTCGCACTCGGCGGCACCCCGCTCACCCCCGACGAGCGCGACGAGCTGGCCCGCAGCCACCGGCCGGTGGTCCGGCTGCGCGGCGAGTGGGTCCTCGTCGACTCGGCGACCCGCCGTCGCGCGGCGAACCCCGTCGCGCCGCCGGTGCCGGTCGCCGCCGCGCTCGGGGCCGCCCTGACCGGTGAGATCGACCTCGACGGCACCCGGGTGGCCGTCCGCGCCACCGGCCGACTCGCCGAGCTGCGGGAGAAGCTGACCGCTGCACCGGAGCCCGACGCCGCACCCGACGGGCTCACCGCCGTCCTGCGCGACTACCAGCTCCGCGGCGTCGGGTGGCTGCACCGGATGACCTCGCTCGGGCTCGGGGCGTGCCTCGCCGACGACATGGGCCTGGGCAAGACCGTCACCCTGATCGCGCTGCACCTGCGCCGGGCCGCACTCGGCACGGGCGCCACGCTCGTCGTCTGCCCGGCGTCACTGCTGGGCAACTGGGAACGCGAGATCGGCCGGTTCGCCCCGGGTCTCGCCGTCGCCCGCTACCACGGGCCCGACCGCGCGCTGGGCGCCGCCGACGTCGTCCTCACGACCTACGCCACCATGCGACTCGACGCGGAGGTCCTCGCCGCGCACGGGTGGGGGTTGGTCGTCGCCGACGAGGCCCAGCACGTCAAGAACGCGGGGTCGGGCACCGCGCGGGCGCTGCGGACCATCCCGAGCCCGGCCCGGGTGGCGCTCACCGGCACGCCCGTGGAGAACGACCTCGACGAGCTGTGGGCGATCCTCGACTGGGCCACCCCGGGCCTGCTCGGGACCCGCGCCGGGTTCCGGCGCCGATGGTCGGACCCCATCGCGAGCGGCGACACCGACGCAGCCGCCCGGTTCGCCCGCCTGATCGGCCCGTTCCTGCTGCGGCGGCGCAAGTCCGACCCGGGCATCGCCCCGGAGCTGCCGCGCAAGACCGAGACCGACCGGCCCGTCGCGCTCACCCCCGAGCAGGCCGGGCTCTACGCCGCCGTCGTCGACGACACCCTGGCCCGGATCGCCGCCGCCGACGGGACGGCCCGGCGCGGGCTCGTGCTGGGCCTGCTCACCGCGCTCAAGCAGGTCTGCAACCACCCCGCGCAGTACGCGCACGAGGCCGAACCGGTGCTCGCCGGCCGGTCCGGGAAGGTGGAGCTGCTCGACGAACTGCTCGACACGATCCTCGCCGAGGGCGGGTCCGTGCTGGTCTTCACCCAGTACGTGGCCATGGCGCGGCTGCTGGAGCGCCATCTCGCCGACCGCGGGATCGGGCACGCGCTGCTGCACGGCGGCACCCCGGTCCCCCGGCGCGAGGAACTGGTCGACGCGTTCCAGCGCGGGGAGACCCCGGTGTTCCTGCTCTCGCTCAAGGCCGCGGGCACCGGGCTCAACCTCACCCGCGCCGACCACGTCGTGCACTACGACCGCTGGTGGAACCCCGCGGTGGAGGACCAGGCCACCGACCGCGCGTACCGGATCGGGCAGACCCGCCCGGTCCAGGTGCACCGGCTGATCACCGAAGGCACCCTGGAGGACCGCATCGCCACCCTGCTGGAGACCAAGCGCGCGCTCGCCGACGCCGTGCTCACCGGCGGCGAGGCCGCGCTGTCGGAGCTGTCCGACGCCGACCTGGCCGAGCTGGTGGGGCTGCGATGACGGTCGTGGCCAAGGGCTATCCCGCGTTCGCCGCCCGGCCCGGACAGCGCGGCCGGTCGTGGTGGGCGCGCGAGTTCGTGTCGGCGCTGGAGGATGCCGCCCTCGATGCGGGAGTGCTGCGCCGCGGCCGCCGGTTCGCCGGCAGCGGGCGGCTCGGGCCGATCACCGTGGCGCCGGGACGGCTCTCCGCTGTCGCCGACGACCCCGACGACGGTCCGGTCGGCACCGTCGTGCACGTCCCGGTGCTCGACGACGCCGACTGGGACCGGCTGCGCCGCCAGACCGGCGCCGAGGCGGGTCACCTCGCCGCCCTGCTCGACGGCGAGCTGCCCCGCGCCCTCGTCGACGCCGCCGACGCGGCGGGCGTGGACCTGCTGCCCGGCGTCGGCGACCTGGAGTCCGACTGCGACTGCCCCGACATCGGCGACCCGTGCCCCCACTCCGCCGCCCTGTGCTACCAGACGTCCTGGCTGCTCGACGAGGATCCGTTCGTCCTGCTGCTCCTGCGCGGCCGCTCCGCCGACGACCTGATCGCCGCACTCACCACCCCCGCGACGGCCACCCCCGCGACCGCGACGGCGACTCCCGAGTCGGCCGTCCCCGATCCGGCGAGGCCCGGGACGGCGTGGTCCGCCCCTTCCGACGCCGTAGCCCGGCTGGACCGTCCCGTCCCGGCCGCGGAGGCCTACGCCGCCACCCCGACGGCGCTGCCGGCCGTGTCCCACCCCGGCCCGGTGTCGGTGCCGGCGGTCCCGCCCCCACCGGGCCTCGACCCCGGCCTCCTCCCCCGCCTGGCCGCCGACGCGGCAGCCCGGGCCCGGGCCCTCCTCGGGCCCCACAGGCCCTGACGGGCCGCACCCGCCCCGGGAGTGGGCCCCGCCGGGGCTCAGGACCGCGCCGCCACCCGCCGCCGCAGCGCCCGGCCGGGGGCCGAGACGACCGACTCCAGCGGACCCCGTCGCCCGGCCAGCCGCAGCCCCACGCCGACGACGGCGGCGACCCCGAGGTGGGCGAGCAGTGTCGACGCACCCTCCGTCGGCCGGGCCGCCAGCCACACCACGTGCCCGGTGTAGAGCGTCAGCGGCACCGCCCCGACCGCCGCGGGCAGCCACGCGACGGCCCGCGGCAGCAGCAGCCCGAGGCCGAGGACCGCGAGCGCCGTGCCGATCGTGTGCGCCAGGTCGAACGGGGTGCCCGAGTGCGGGGCGTCGACGACGAGCCACCACCAGGCCTCGACGGGCGTGGTGCCGTAGTGCCGCACCCCCCGCTCGTCCAGCGCCGGCCCGGCGACACCCACCAGCCACCACGACCCGGCCGCGGCCACCACGGCCAGTGCCGCCCCGCCGCCGAGGAGCCACCCCGCCACGCGGCGGTCGCGCAGGTCGAGCCGACCCACCGCCATGCCCGCGAGCAGGTACGCGGTCCAGGGCAGTACCGGGTAGTAGCCGGTCAGGACCAGCGTGACCAGCAGCTGACCGGGGTCGGCGAGGGACCCGAGCCCGGCCTGCGGGCCCGGCCCGTCGGGCAGACCCGCCCGCAGGACCTGGCTCAGCACCGGACCGGCGACGACCATCACCGCGGCCCCCGCCGCGAGCGCCCCCGCCCGCAGGCGCAGCAGCGGCACCGCGACGACGAACAGGAGCGCGTAGTAGGCGAGGATCACCGCGACCGGGGGATCCAGCCCGACGAGCGCGAGCCCGAGCAGGCCGACGAGCACCGCCCGCACCAGCAGTCCCGCACCGGCCGCGGCGTGGTCCCGGGGGCCGCGGAGCCCCCGCGTCGACAGCGCGATCCCCACCCCCGCGAGCACCGCGAACAGCGCCGAGGACCGCCCGTGCGCGACCAGCCCGGTCAGCGACGCCGACCCGTCGGGGTCGGCGAGTGGCAGCGTGTGGGTGGCGAACATCCCGGCGAGGGCCACCGCCCGCGCGGCGTCGACCCCGAGGAGGCGCTCGGCCGAGCCGGCCGGTGCCGTCGGATCGCTCAGCGTCGCGTCACCTGGGTCACCGGCCCGTCCGGGGCGGCGTCGACGCTGCGCAGCCACGACTCCAGGGCGTCGCGCGCGGCGGACAGCGGTGGGCGCTGCGCCGGGTCGTTGTGCATCGCGGCGTGCAACAGGGCGGTGTGCGCGCTGCGGGCCGGGAGCTGCGACAGCGGCGCACCGGCCGCGGCCGCCCGCAGCCCGGAGACGGCGTCGCCGTGCGTGCCGCGGGGCGGGTGACCCGTCAGGGCGTAGGAGATGGTGGCGGCGAGCTGCCACGAGTCCGACTGCGGCGTGGCCCGCCGCCCGCCCGCGACCTCGGGGGCGAGGAAGTCGGGTGTGCCGAGCACGAACCCGGCGACGGTCAGCGTGGCGTCGCCGGTGCGGCGGGCGATCCCGAAGTCGATCAGGTGCGCGTACCCGGCGGCGTCGACGATCACGTTGCCCGGCTTCACGTCGCGGTGCATGACGCCACGGGTGTGCGCGGCGTCGAGCGCCCCCGCGACCGACGCCCAGGCCCGCGCGGCCGCGATGTCGTCGAGCAGCCCGCGGGAGCGCACGAGCTCGCCGAGCGGCGTCCCCTCGACGTGCTCCATGACCAGGACCATGCCCTCGAGCTCGGCGAGGCCGGGGTCGCTGCGGGCATCGACCAGGTCGAAGATCCGGACGCAGTTGGGGTGGCGCACCGAACCCAGCGCCGTGGCCTCGCGCCGGATGCGCTCCTCGGTCTCGGCGTCGGGGGTGTGCGCGGCCTTGAGCGCGACCTCGTGGCCGAGCTTCGCGTCGTGGGCGAGCCAGACCTTGCCGAAGCCGCCGGCCCCCAGACGCCGGATCATCCGGAACCGCGGTTCGCCGTTGCGCGGACCCGGCGCTGCCGCGGCCGCCCCGAACAGCGGCCCGGCGGCGACGAGCGTGGGCGTCGGGCCGACGCCGGAACGCGGCACGGACACCAGCGGCTCCGGGGGCCGGGTGAACTGCCGCTCGGACCGCTTCGACCGGGCCGCGGCGACGTCCTCGGGCCGGGTCGGGGGCACCGGGCGGCTGCGGATGGGGGCGCTGCGCACGGGGCCGCGGGAGACCGGGTCGGGCGTGCGCGGCGGGGCGTCGACGCGGCGGGAGGCCGCGGGCTCCAGCGACCGGCGGACCGTCTCCCGCGACGGCCGCCCGGCCAGCAGCACGACGAAGATCCCGATGAACGCCCCGCCGACGGCACCGATCCACAGGTGCCCCGACGACCCCGCGGGCGTGGAGGCCGTCAGGAACGGCACCGCGAGCGCGGGGATCCAGAACAGGTGCACCGGCCAGGTCGGGCCGCGGCGGAGCGCGACCCGCGCCTGGATCCACACGAACACGGCGACGAGCAGCGGCAGCACGGCGAGCACGCCGATCGCGAGCCCGAACGCGGCCGGGTTCGCCGGGTCGAACGCCTGGCGCACCGACGTGCCGCCCAGGTAGTCGCCCTGCGAGGCGAAGACGAGGTCGGCGAACGGCACCGGGATCGGCTCGGCGAGCGCGGCGACGTCGGAGGAGCGGAGGCCGTTGACCTGCTCCCCCGCGGCGGCCGCCCGCACGACCCGCCCCGTGGCGGTGAAGGCCAGCCACGGCAGCAGCCCGGCGGACCCGAGGCCCAGGACGATGAAGCCCAGTGCGGCGCCGACGCCGTAGCGCGACCCGATCCCCTTGCGCCAGACCGCGAGCAGGAAGGCCCCGACCGCGGGCAACAGCCCGACCAGCACCCCCAGCACCGTGATCGCCCAGGCCCAGCCGCCGACCACCAGGTCGGTGTTCAGCACGGCCCTCAGGCCGGAGATCAGGGCGGCGACCAGCGCGGTGACCCCGTCCACGCAGTCCTCCAGGTGCCTCTCGCCGCCACGTCCTGCCCCACTATGGCATCACCGCGCCGGGACCCGTCCCAGCACATCCGGAGCGGCCCGCAACGACGCCAGGTCGGCGAACCCGGCGAGGGCGAGCGTGAGGTCGAGCTCGGCCAGCACGCTGCGCAGCACGTGCCGCACGCCCTCCTCGCCGCCGATCGCCAGCCCGTAGGCCATCGGGCGGCCGAGCAGCACGGCGTCGGCGCCCAGCGCGAGCGCGACGGCGGCGTCGGAGCCGGTACGGACGCCGGAGTCGAACAGGACGGGCGCCCGCCCCCCGACGGCTCCCACGATGCCGGGCAGCGCGTCGAGCGACCCGATCGCGCGGTCGACCTGCCGCCCGCCGTGGTTGGACACGATGATCCCGTCCATGCCGGCGTCGAGCGCGTGCAGCGCGTCGTCGACGTGCTGCACCCCCTTCAGGACGATCGGGCCGTCCCAGTGCTCGCGCAGCAGGTCCAGGCGGTCCCAGCGCAGTGCGGTGCCGGTGAACATCGGCACCCAGCGCCCGACCGCGGCCATCAGGTCGTCCTCGGGGGCCTTCGCCAGCCCGGCCCGGAACGCGGGGTCGGAGAACGGGATCGCCGTGCCGACCCCGCGCAGGAACGGCAGGTAGGCGCCGTCGAGGTCCACCGGGCGCCAGCCGAGCGTCCAGGTGTCGAGGGTGACGACGAGCGTCGTGTAGCCGGCCGCGCGGGCGCGCTGCAGCAGGCTGACGGTCACCGCGTCCTCGGTGGGCCAGTACAGCTGGTACCAGCGCGGGCCGTCGCCGCTCGCCTCCGCCACCTCCTCCGTCGTGTAGGACGAGGCGGTCGAGAGCACCATCGGCACACCCAGCGAGGCAGCAGCGCGGGCCACCGCGAGCTCGCCGTCGGCGTGCAGGATCGACATGACGCCGATCGGGGCCGTGAGCAGCGGTGCAGGCATCGAGGTGCCGAGCACGGTGGTGGACCAGTCGCGGGACGTGGTGTCGCGCAGCATCCGCGGCACGAACCCGTGCCGGTCGAACGCGGAGCGGTTGGCGCGCATCGTGGTGCCCTGGCCGGCGCCGCCCGCGATGTAGCCGAACGGCCCGTCGGTGAGGACGGACCGGGCCGCCTCCTCGAGATGCGACGGGTCGGCCGGGTAGCGGGGCACCTCGTCGCCCAGCCCGCGCAGGTAGATCTCGGCGGCGTAGGAGGAGAAGGGGGCGCTCATGAGGGCAACCTACGGTGGGCGTCGAGGTCGACGTCGAGCCGGTTGAGCAAGGTCGCCAGCGTGTCGCCGTCCTCGGCGGACCAGGACGCCAGCACGTCACCCATCCGGGACGGGGTCGCGGTGGGCCGTGGAGCTGGCGCTGAGCTCCTGGCTCACCGACCACGACGTGCGGCTCGCCCTGTGGCGGAATGCCCGGCCGCGGGGACGGCGTTGCCGGTGACATGGGCCTCACCCGCACCACCGGACCGCTGTCCCCGCGCGCGCCGCAGACCGTCAACTACACCGTCGACGGACCGGCGCACAAGCTCCTCATGCACCCGTTCCCGCGACGGGTGCGCGCCGAGTTCGCCGGCCGCACGATCCTCGACACCACCCGCGGCGCCCTGCTGCACGAGACCGCGCTGCTGCCCCGGCTCTACGTGCCCGAGGACGACATCGACCTCACCGCGTTCGTGCCGAGCGAGCTGAGCACGCACTGCCCGTTCAAGGGCGACGCCACCTACCGGACGCTGCAGGTCGGCGACCGGACCGTCCCCGACGCGCTGTGGGCCTACCCCGAGCCGGTGGACTCCGCGCCGTGGCTGCTGGGCTACGCCTGCCTGTACTGGGAGGCGGCCGACGCCTGGTTCGACGAGGACGAGCAGGTCTTCGCCCATCTCACCGACCCCTACACCCGCGTCGACGTCCGCCCGACGAGCCGTCACGTGCAGGTCTTCGCGGGCGACGAGCTGGTGGCCGAGTCACACGCGCCGCTGCGGCTGGACGAGACCGGTCTCCCGACGCGCTGGTACCTGCGGCCCGACGACGTGCGCGCGACGCTGACGCCGAGTGAGACCCGCATGCGCTGCCCGTACAAGGGCGAGTCGAGCTACCGGAACCTGCGCCTGGCCGACGGCCGCGAGATCGCCGACGCCGCCTGGGGCTACCCCGACCCGCTGCCCGAGTCCGCCCGCATCGCCGGGCACCTCAGCTTCCTGCACGACGACCTGCGCACGGTCGTGGACGGTGCGGAGGTCTGACCGGGCCTACCCGAGGGCCAGCGCGGCCACGGTCTCCCCGTCGTCGATCTCCCCGGTCGGGACGAAGCCGAGGCGGCGGTAGAACGGTCCCGGCCCGCCCGGGCCCTCCACCCAGCTGGTCACCAGCCGGGTGCGGCCCTGCTCCCGCAACCGCTCGCCCAGCAGGCCGACCGCGCGGGCCCCGACGCCGCGGCGCTGGTGGCGGCGGTCGACCAGCAGGCGCCACAGGTACGGATCGGGAACCGTCGAGGTGACCTCGGCGAGCATCACGAACCCGGCGGGCTCCCCGTCCGCGGTGATCATCCGGAGCCACGGGAGGAGCGGCACCCCGTCGACGGACTCGGGGAACAGGGCGTCCGCGAACGACACCGCGGTGGTGGCGACGAACCGTTCCTGGGACCGGTGGGTCACGAGCCGCCACACCGCGCGGGTGGTCGACGCGTCGACCGGGACCAGCGCGACGTCCTGCGGGGGGCCGGTGGGGCGGGCGCGCCAGGCCTCGCGGTCGGCGGCCAGCAGGGCGTAGCGGTCGTCGTCGAGCCAGGCGCCCCGCACGAGCGCCGCGGACGGCGACCGGCCCTCGTAGCGGAACCCGAGCTGTTCGAGCAGGTGCGCGGAGCGGACGTTGTCGGGATCGAGCGTGGCGGAGATCCGGTGCACGCCGAGACCGTCGAGCAGGGCGTCCACCAGCGCCGACACGGCCTCGCGGCCGATGCCGAGCCCCTGGCGGTCGGCGCGGAGCGAGTAGCCGATCCCGGCCTGGTGCCCGGCGGTGTCCAGCCCGACGGCGAGGTCGCCCACCAGTTCGCCGTGGTGTTCCACCCCGATCTGCATCCAGCGGCCCGGCTCCGGCGCGGGTGGCTGGTCGGCGAAACGCCGCCGCATCGCCTCCCCGTCGACAGGGAGCGGCCAGTCCTGGTACCGGGCGACGTCGGCGTCGCCGTGGTACGCGGCGACGGCGGGCGCGTCGGCGGTGGTGAGGGCGCGCAGCGTCAGCCGGGCGGTGCGGATCGGCAGCATGGGCCGCAGTGTCGCGGACCGGTGCCCGGGTGCCGAACGGTGTGCGCGCGGCTCACTCGTCGTCGACGAGCAGGGCCTCCAGCGCGGGCATGGCGGCCGCGAGGGCCCGGCGCTGGGCGTCGTCGAGACGGGCCAGGCGGCGGGCGACCAGCGCGGTGCGGGTGGTGCGGACCTCGTTGAGCCGCGTGGAGCCCTCCTCGGACAGGGTGATCAGGACGCCACGGGCGTCCTGCGGGTCCGGGGTGCGCACGACGAGGCCCTGCTCGTCGAGCGCGGAGAGCACGCGGCTCATCGTCGGCGCGGTGACGGCCTCGCGCCGCGCCAGGTCCGACAGGCGCAGCGGGCCGCACTGTTCCACCGTGACCAGCGCGGAGAGCTGCAGCGGCGGGATCGACTCGCGTCCGTCGATCCGGATCCGCCGGTTGAGCCGCCCCACGGCCAGGCGCAGGTGGGCGGCGAGCTCGGTGAGCTCGGCGTCGTTCCCGGGGCCCGTTGCGGCGGGGTCCGTGTCGATCCGGTCGGAACGGGCGTTCATGCCCGGCATCGTGCCAGGTCAGACCTTCCGCAGTCGCACCCCGGTGACGCTGTGGTCGGCGCCCTTGCGCAGCACCAGGCTGGCGCGGCCGCGGGTGGGCAGGATGTTGCGCTGCAGGTTGGGGCCGTTGATCTCCGCCCAGATCTTCTCCGCCCGCGCCACGGCCTCGTGCTCGGTGAGCTCGGCGTAGCGCCGGAAGTAGGACTCCGGGTCGCGGAACGCCGTCTCGCGCAGCCGCAGGAAGCGGTCGACGTACCAGCGACGGATGTCCTCGGTGGCGGCGTCGACGTAGACGGAGAAGTCGATGAAGTCGCTCACCGCGAGCGCCGCGCGCCCCGGCATCGACGACGCGGGCTGCAGGACGTTGAGCCCCTCCAGCAGCAGGATGTCGGGGCGGTGCACGGTGAGCTTCTCGCCGGCGACGATGTCGTAGACCAGGTGCGAGTACACCGGGGCCGCGACCTCGGCCCGCCCCGCCTTGACCTCGGTGACGAACCGCAGCAGCGCGCGGCGGTCGTAGCTCTCCGGGAAGCCCTTGCGCGTCATCAGGTCACGCCGCGCCAGCTCGGCGTTGGGGTGCAGGAACCCGTCGGTCGTCACGAGCTCGACGCGCGGATGCTGCGGCCAGCGGGCGAGCAGCAGCTTGAGCAGCCGCGCGGTCGTCGACTTGCCGACCGAGACCGACCCGGCGACCCCGATCACGAACGGCGTGCGCGCACTCTGGGCGTTCAGGAACGTGCGGTAGGCGCGGTAGAGCCGTCCGCCCTCCTGGACGTGCAGGGTCAGCAGTCGCGACAGCGGGAGGTAGACCTCGCGGACCTCGTCGAGGTCGACCTCGTCGCCGAGGCTGCGGACCTTCTCCAGTTCCTCGGCGGTGAGCGGGAGCGGGGTCGCCTCCCCCAGCTTCGCCCAGGCGGCCCGGTCGAAGTCGACGAACGGCGACGACGCCTCGCGAGCGAGGCTGCTGCGACCGGTCATGGGCGGCTGCCGTTCATGAGGGGTCAACCTAGGTCGTGGTGCGCCCGGCGGCTGACGGAGGTGACGTGCGGCTCACCCGGGAGTGTCGGGGGTCACGAGCATCATGCTCGTATGGACCTGACCCGTGAGCAGGTGCTCACCCACCGTCTGCACGCGCACGGTCTCGTGGAGCGGGTGGGTGCGCCCGCCGACATCGCCGTGCTCGACCTCGGCGTGCAGAACTCCCCGCCCGGATCGCTGCCGCTCGCCCTGTCCGCACGGCTGCAGACCCCGCTCGGCCCGGCCGACGATCTCACCGACGGCGGGGAGCTCACCCAGGTCTGGTCGCACCGCGGCGCCCCGCACCTGCACCGCACGGCCGACCTGGCGGCCCTCGCCGCCGCCTGCTGGCCCCGCGACGACGCCGACGCGGCCGCCCGGCTGGGCTGGCAGAAGGCCCGCCTCGCCGAGGCGGGTGGCGCGGCACGGGCGGCGTTCCGGACCGTGGCCGACGCCGTGCGGTCGGTGCTCACCGCCCCGATGACGAAGGCCGACCTGAGTACAGCCGTCACCGCCGTGGTCCCCGCCGAGCTCTCCCCGTACTGCAGCGGGTGCGGTGTCCAGCACGTCGGGGAGCAGCTGCTCCGCGTCACCGGGCTCGCCGCCGGGGTGCGGCTGCGCGGGTCCCGGCCGCTCGTCCTGGAGCCGATCCCGGGCCGGCCGGGCCCACCGGCCGACGCCGACGCGGGCACCGTGGCTCTGCAGCGCTCCTACCTGCGCTTCTTCGCGCCGTCCACCGAGGTCGAGATCGCCGCGTTCCTCGGCACCTCCCGGTCGGCGGCGGCCGCCGACCGGCCGCGCGACCTCGTCGCGGTGCGGGTGGGCGGCCGGTCCGCGGCGGCGCCGCCCGAGATCGTCGACGCCGTGCTCGCCGCGGAGCCGGAACCGGTCGTGAGGCTGCTGCCGCCGTCGGACCCGTGGCTGCAGAGCCGCGACCGGGAGGTGCTGGTGCCCGACGCGGCGCTGCGGAAGGCGATCTGGAAGCCGATCGGGTCGCCGGGGGTGGTGCTGTCCGGCATCGACGTCGTGGGAACGTGGCGCGCGAAGCAGAAGGGACGCACGCTCCGGTTGGAGATCGCGTGGTCCGGTCGTCGCGTCGACCTCGGCGAGGAGCCGGAGCGGCTGGCCGCGGTCCGCGGCTCGGCCGGCGTCGAGGTGGTGTGACGGGCGGCTCCGTCTGGGACCGGGCTGCCGCGGGTAGTCCTGCGGAACGTGTCCCTAGACTGAGCCGACCGAAGCACCGAGGAGCACGTCCGTGCGCATCGCACGTCCCGCCGAGCCGGGCTGCAGTTCCGCGCCGGGTCACCGCACCCGGAGCCCCCGCACGACGGACGTGCGCCCATGACGGTCCTGCTGTCCGTGCTGGGCCTGCTCGGCGTCGCCGTGCTGACCTTCGGCACGTTCGTCGCCGTGGCCTCGGAGTTCTCGCTCACCGCGCTGGAGCGCAGCCAGGTCGACGCCCACGTCGCCGAGGCCGACGACGCCCGCGCCCGCACCGTGCAGCGCGCCCACCGCGACCTGTCGTTCCAGCTCTCCGGCAGCCAGCTCCTCATCACCGTCACCACGCTGGTCACCGGCTACATCGCCGAGCCCGCGATCGCCTCGCTGTTCCGGCCCGCGCTCGACGCCGTCGGGCTGCCCGAGGGGCCCGCGGCCACCACCGCCACGATCCTGTCGCTGCTGGTCGCCACCACCCTGTCGATGGTGTTCGGCGAGCTGGTGCCCAAGAACCTCGCCATCGCCAACCCGCTGCGCACCGCCCGCAACGTCGTGTGGCTGCAGAGCGGGTTCGCGCACGCCTTCCGTTGGCTCATCAGCGTGCTCAACAGCGCCGCCAACGCCGTCGTCCGCCGCGTCGGCGTCGAGCCGGCGGAGGAGCTGCGCTCGGCCCGGTCGCCGCGCGAGCTGTCGTCGCTGGTCCGCTCCAGCGCCCAGAGCGGCACGCTCGACGCCGGCACCGCCACCCTGCTGGACCGCTCGCTGCGCTTCACCGACCGCGTCGCCGAGGACCTGATGACCCCCCGCGTGCGGATGGCGTCGCTCGACGCCGACGACACCCTCGCCGACCTCATCGCCCTCGCCCGGCGCACCGGCTTCTCCCGGTTCCCCGTCGACGCGGGCGACCCCGACACCGTCCTCGGCGTCGTCCACGTCAAGCAGGCGTTCGGGGCGCCGGAGCGCCGGACCCCGCTGCGTGGGCTGGTGCAGACCGTGCCCACCGTCCCCGGTTCCCTCGACGGCGACGCGTTGCTCACCGCGCTGCGCGGCTCCGGCCTGCAGATGGCCGTCGTCGTCGACGAGTACGGGGGCACCGCCGGCATCGTCACGCTGGAGGACCTGATCGAGGAGATCGTCGGCGACGTCCACGACGAGCACGACGGCGCCGAGCGCGCGCAGGTGCAGCCCCTCGGCGACGGCGGATGGCTGGTCTCGGGCCTGCTGCGCTCCGACGAGGTCGTCGACGCCACCGGGTTCACGATGCCCGACGGGCCCTACGAGACACTCGCCGGGCTCGTGCTCGCGCAGCTGGGCCGGCTCCCCGACGTCGGCGACGAGCTGGTCGTCGACGGGCGGCGGTTCACCGTGACCCGCCGCGACCGCAACCGCGTCGCCGAGCTGCGGATGCACCCCGCCCCCCAGGAGGCCCTCCGTGGGTAGCGACGTCCTCGCCCTGCTCGCCGCGGTGCTCCTGCTCGCGGCCAACGCGTTCTTCGTCGGCGCCGAGTTCGCGCTGGTCTCGGCCCGGCGCGACCGCCTGGAGTCGCTGGCCGACTCCGGTCAGAGCGCAGCCGCGGTCGTCCTCCGAGCGCACGCCGACCTGTCCCGCATGCTCGCCGCGTCGCAGCTGGGCATCACGATCTGCTCGCTGCTGCTCGGGCGCCTCGGCGAGCCCGCGGTCGCGCACCTGATCGAGGGCCCGCTGGCGTTCGTCGGGCTGCCCGAGGCCGTGCTGCACCCGATCGCGTTCGCGGTCTCGCTGGCCGTGGTCGTGGTGGCGCACATGGTGCTCGGCGAGATGGTCCCGAAGAACATCGCGATCGCCGGGCCCGAGGCCGCCGCGATGTGGCTGGTGCCGCCGTTCCTGGTGTTCACCACCGCGGCCCGCCCGCTGATCGCCTTCTTCAACTTCCTGGCCAACGGCGTGCTGCGCCTGGTCGGGGTCGAGCCGCGCGACGAGCTGGAGGCCGCGTTCACCTCCGGCGAGCTGGCCGACCTGATCACCGAGTCGCGCCGGGAGGGGTTGCTCGACGACGAGGAGACCAGCCGGCTCACGCGCACACTGCGCTCGGCGCAGGCCACGGTCGCCGACGTGCTGATCACCGCGGGCGACCTCGTGACGCTCCCGCCGCACCCCGTGGTCGGCGACGTCGCCCACGCGGTGGCCGACCACGGCTACTCCCGCTTCCCGCTGCGCGCCCAGGACGGCCGTCTCACCGGCTACCTGCACGTGAAGGACATCCTCGACCTCGCCGACGACGAGGCCGCCGCCGTGCCACCGGCCCGCGTGCGGGCGCTGCCCGAGGTACCGACCGGGGCCCGGCTCGACGAGGCGCTGGCGGTGCTGCGGCGGCACCGCGCGCACCTCGGTCGCGCGGTCGGGCCCGACGGCGGCACGGTGGGCGTCGTCACGATGGAGGACCTCATCGAGCGCTACGTCGGCAACGTCCGAGACGCCACCCACGCGCCGGGCGATCAGATGCGGCCCACGTAGACCACGTTCTGCGGGCGGGGCGCCGGGAGCACCTCGACGTCGTCGAACCCGGCGTCGGCGAGCATCGCCAGCGCGGCCTCGCGGCCCCACATCGCCCCCAGCCCGGTACCGCCCGCGGCCAGCGAGGTGGGCACGCAGAACAGCAGGCTGATCGCGTAGAGGACGGCGGCGTTCGGGTCGCCGAGGTCGTCCGCGATGCTCCCGGTCGAGTTCACGTCGACCATGACGAACACCCCGCCCGGCGCCAACGCGGCCCGGATCCGGCGCAGCACACCGGCCGGGTCCTGCTGGTCGTGGACCGCGTCGAACGCGGTGATCACGTCGTGGGCGGGCTCGGGTGCCAGGTCGGCGGCGTCGGCCACCACGAACGCCACGTTCGACAGGCCCATGGCCGCGCGCTCGGCCTCCGCCTGCGCGATCGCCTCCGGGGCGAGGTCCAGGCCGGTGATCTCGCTGCGCGGGTACTCCCTGCCCATCAGGTTGGCGGCGTGCCCGCTCCCGCAGCCCAGGTCGAGGACCCGTGCGCCGGCGCGCAGCCGTGCGTCGAGGCCGTCGACGGCTCCCAGGAAGCCGCTCACGAGGTGATCGTCGTAGATGTGGCGCCAGTGCTCCCCCATCGGCCCGAGTGCCGCGTACGCGGCGTACGGCACCCCGCCGCCGTCGACGAGGCAGCGCTCCACCTGTGGCGAGACCGCGTCGAGGCGCTGGAGCAACCCCGCCGACGGACCGATGTTGGACGCCCGGGCACCGGCCAGGAACACCGCGTGGGACTCCGGCAGGACGAACCGGCCGTCGTCGGCGAGCTCGAACAGGCCACCGGTGGTCATCGCGCCCAGCCACTCGCGCACGTACCGCTCGTCGAGGCCGGCGCGGTCGGCCAGCTCGCTGCTCGTGGCGGGGCCCTGCGCGGCGGCGGCGTCGAACAGGCCCGTGCGGTGCCCGATGCCGATGAGGGTGGTGAGGGCGTGGCCGGTGAGCAGGTCGCGCATCCGGGCGCCGAAGGCCGCCGTGTCCATCGGGCCATGATGGCCCGGGTAGCGTCCGCGTGGTGCGGGTGCTGGACGAGCCGACGTGGCGCGGGCTGGCGGCCGCCCATCGCGAGCGCGTGGAGACGTGGACCGTGCCGCACCGGGAGCGCCGCCGCGCCGGCGAGGCGCACCCCGTCATGGACTTCCTGTTCACCTACTACTCGCTGCGCCCCGTGCGGCTCGAGCAGTGGGAGCCGGGCCTCGGGGTCGCGCTGCGCGGGGGCGAGGACCGCCCCGGCTGGATCCGCGACGGCGACGCCGTGCACCTCGACCCCGCCGCCCTGCCCGACCGGTTGACCGGAACCGCGGAGTTCGTCCGGGCCCTGCTCGACGCGACCGCGTCGCGCCCGCCGAGGCTGGGCTGCTTCGGGTTGCACGAGTGGGCGATGGTCTACCGCACCGACGCGCCCCGCCACGGCGCCGTGCCGCTGCGGCTGGGGGCCGCGGGCACCGACGCCGTGGTGGAGTCGCTGCCGGTGCACTGCACGCACCACGACGCGTTCCGGTTCTTCACCGACGCCGCGGTGCCCCGCAACGCGCTGACGCCCACCCGCGAGGCGCAGGTGGACAACGAGCAGCCGGGCTGCCTGCACGCCACCATGGACCTCTACAAGTGGGCCTACAAGCTCTCCCCCGCCACCCCGTCGGCGCTGCTGGTCGACTGCTTCGCCCTCGCCGTCGACGTCCGCGAGCTCGACATGCGCGCGAGCCCGTACGACCTCGCCGACCTCGGCTACCCGCCGGTCCGCATCGAGACCCCCACCGGTCGCGCCGAGTACGCCCGTGCCCAGGCCGCGTTCGCCGAGCGGGCCGCTCCCCTGCGCCGCCGGCTCGTCGAGGTCTGCGACCTCCTCACCCCGGCCGCCATCCCTCGTCCGTCCTGACCCACCGCCGCGGCTCCCCCACTCCGGCGGGCCGCAGCAGGTCGGTGAGCCACCACGTCCGGTCGGGGTCCCAGCCGGCGAGCACGGTGTACGTCCCGCCCCCGACCGGGAGAGCGACACCCGCCGCCTCCAGGTAGGCCCGCGCCGTCAGGTGCACCGCGTCGTGGTCACGGGCGACCGCAGCCCAGTCCGGGATCAGCCACCGCCCGTCGACGCCCGTGGTCCGCCACCAGTCGTGCCGCCGGGACCGGGTGACGTCGAGCGGGTGGGCGCGGACGAGGGCCACCCAGTCGGCGGCACAGGTCATCTCGCGGATACGCGGCGGCCGCACCGGGACGACGGGATGGCAGGTCGCGGTCTCCCAGCCGAGCGAGTCCTCCACGAGCGCCGGCCCCGCGGGGCCGGGGCGGATCGTCGAGGGCAGCCCGGCCAGACACGGCGTCGACCACCAGTGTCCGCTCCAGTTCGCCCGGACGTCGGACGGTCGCTGTGCCGCGCGCACCTCGTCGTCGAGGGTGTCCTTCCGCCAGCGCACCAGCGCATCCGGCGGCGCGGCGTACCACGCATCGACGCCCTCCCACTCCACGAGCCACTGGTCCTGCGGCGAGCACGGCGCGGCCCACCAGGCCGGCTCGGACGCGACCACCCGGGCGGCCAGCGGAGCGAGCGCGTCGACGGTGACGGCCAGCGCACGGTCGACGCCGTCCGGTTCCTGCCAGTACCAGGCGGAGTCGACGGCGCCGGCCAGCGCCCCGCCCAGCCGGTCCGGCGTCAGCGGCTCCTCCAGCACGGCGTCGACCGCGGCGGTGGCTTCGACGACCAGTGCGGCGACCTCGGCCGGCCGGTCGACCTGCGCCTCCCACCAGGCCGGCCCGTGCAGGTGCTCCCGCAACAACCCCCACAGCAGCCGCCTCCCCCGCGGCCCCGCCAGCAGCCGTTCCCCGTCGTCGGACACAGCCGCCACGGTAGGCGGCCCGTTCCTCGTCGTGGCAGGTCTTTGGTCAATCAAAGATCGACGTTTCGAAGGCGTCAATGTTTCATTGACGGATGAAGGGCGGGTATCAGCGGACGTGGTGAGCCCTCCTGTGCGTGGGTGCGGGCGGGCGTGGACCGGAGGGGGTCACGCCCGCCCGCACGGGGCGGGCTAGCGGCAGGCCACGTTCGCCAGGCCCTTCGCCGCGCCGTACGCCTTGTTCGTGCAGGTCACGCGGTTGCGGTCCCTGTTGGTCGACAGGTTGATGCCGTACCCGGGGCCGTTGACGGTGGCGGTGTTGCCGCTGAACACGTTGTCCAGGCCCCACCCGTCGAGGATGCGGTGGAGCTGGAAGCCGTCGGCGGAGCTGGTCGTGCCGAGGTTGCCGCTGATCGTCCAGCCGTTGCCCTTCACGTCGACCCAGGAGTCGGCGTCGGTCATCCCGGCCCCGTTGAAGCGGTTGTTGCGCAGGATCCCGCCGGTCGTGCCCTCCTTGATGTCGACCGACTCCGCACGCGTCGTGGAGATGTCGTTGCCCTCGACGAGGTTGCGGTCGCTGCGGTCGGGCCGGCACGCGGTGTAGGTGCACCAGTTGCTCTGCGCCGTGCCGACGTAGATGCCCTCCCCCACCGC
The DNA here is from genome assembly GCF_019263705.2 of Pseudonocardia abyssalis. NCBI lineage: Bacteria > Bacillati > Actinomycetota > Actinomycetes > Pseudonocardiales > Pseudonocardiaceae > Pseudonocardia > Pseudonocardia abyssalis. The sequence goes on along the minus strand of NZ_JADQDK010000001.1, from coordinate 1,578,937 downwards.
CGGGGTCCGCGAGCCGACGTTGCGGATCACGTTGTTGCGCACCGCGTTGTCGCTGCTGTGGGTCCGCAGGTGCAGGGCCTCGTCGCCGGTGCCCTCGATCAGCAGGCCCTCGATGCGGCTGTCGCGGGTGGCGTCGGCCATCACGCCCTTCTGGCCGCCGCGCACGGTGAACCCGCTGACCTGCCAGTACCGGGCCGCGTCGAGGTGCAGCGTGTAGCCGGTGGCGATGGTGCCCGCGGTGAGGATCGCGGTGCGGGGGCCGCAGAGCACGATCGGCCGACTCGACGTGCCGGCGCCGCGGGCGACGAAGTTCCCGGTGTAGGTGCCCGACGCGAGCCGGATCACCGAGCCCGGCCCCGCCGCGGCCAGTGCCCGGGTGAGACCGGCGGCGTCGGAGACCGCCGTGCCGCCCGAGCACGCCTTCGTCGACGGCGGTGCGGCGTTCCCGACCGACGTCAGCGCGAGCAGCAGCGCGGCCGCCATCGGGACCACGAGGAGACGGGCGAGCTTCACGGGTACTCCTGCACGGCGCGGCGGGGTGTCATGCACCCTGTCGCCGCACCGCGCCGGTCCGTTAGGCGGATCCGCCGCCGATCAGCCCAACGGGCTACTCCGGGCACCCACCGTCACGAGTACGCCTCGACCGGCGGGCAGGAACAGACCAGGTTGCGGTCGCCGTGCGCCCCGTCGATCCGGCGCACCGGCGGCCACACCTTGCGGTCGTGCACGCCCGGCGTCACCCCCGTCGGGTACGCCGCCAGCTCCCGCGGGTACGGGTGGTCCCACTTGTCGGCGATGCAGGCCGCGGTGTGCGGGGCGCCGCGCAGCGGGTTGTCGTCGACCGGCCACTCCCCCGCCGCGACGCGGTCGATCTCGCCCTTGATCGAGATCATCGCGTCGACGAAGCGGTCGATCTCGGCGAGGTCCTCGCTCTCGGTGGGCTCCACCATCAGCGTGCCGGCCACCGGGAACGACATCGTGGGTGCGTGCAGGCCGTGGTCGGCGAGGCGTTTGGCCACGTCGTCGACGGTGACGCCGGTGTCCTTCGTGATCCCCCGCAGGTCGAGGATGCACTCGTGGGCCACCTGGCCGTCGGTGCCCGCGTAGAGCACCGGGTAGTGCTCCCCCAGCCGGACGGCGACGTAGTTGGCCGCGGCCACGGCGGTGAGCGTGGCGCGGCGCAGCCCGTCGAGCCCCATCAGCCGGACGTAGGCCCAGGAGATCGGCAGGACGCCGGGGCTGCCGTGGGGCGCGGCCGAGACCGGGCCGACGATCCCCCGGCCCGGCAGGAACGGTGCGAGGTGCTCCGCGACCGCCACCGGCCCGACGCCCGGACCGCCGCCGCCGTGCGGGATGCAGAACGTCTTGTGCAGGTTGAGGTGGCTGACGTCGCCGCCGAACGCCCCCGGTCGGGCGGCGCCGACCAGCGCGTTCAGGTTCGCGCCGTCGACGTAGACCTGCCCGCCGGCCTCGTGCACCGCGTCGCAGACCTCGCGGACCTGGGCCTCGTACACGCCGTGCGTGGACGGGTAGGTGATCATCAACGCGGCCAGGGCGCCTCGGTGCTCGGCGATCTTGGCGTTCAGGTCGTCGAGGTCGACGTCGCCGGTGGGGGCGGTGGCCACCACGACGACGCGCATCCCGGCCATCACCGCGGACGCCGCGTTGGTGCCGTGCGCGGACGCCGGGATCAGGCAGACGTCGCGGTGGTCGTCGCCGCGGGAGCGGTGGTACGCCGCGATCGCCAGCAGGCCGGCGAACTCACCCTGGCTGCCCGCATTGGGCTGCAGCGACACCGCCGCGTAGCCGGTGAGCTCGGCGAGCCAGCGCTCCAGGTCGGCGATCAGTTCCAGCGAACCCTCGGCGTCGGCGGTCGGGGCGAACGGGTGCAGGTCGGCGAACCCGGGCCAGGTGATCGGTTCCATCTCCGCGGTGGCGTTGAGCTTCATCGTGCACGAGCCCAGCGGGATCATCGTCCGGTCCAGGGCCAGGTCGGCGTCGGCGAGGCGACGCAGCCAGCGCATCAGCGAGGTCTCGCTGCGGTGCTCGTGGAAGACGGGGTGGGTCAGGTACTCGCCGGCCCGGGCCAGGTCCGCGGGCAGGGCGTCGTCGGTGGCGGCGTCGAGGTCGTCGACGGACCCGGCGACGCCGAACGCGGCCCACACGGTCTCCAGGTGCGCGCGGGTGGTGAGCTCGGAGCAGGCGACGGCGAGCGTGTCGGCGTCGACACGGCGCAGCGCGATCCCGGCGTCGTGCGCGGCGGTGGCGATCTGGTCGGCGCGACCCGGCACGCGCGCGGTGACGGTGTCGAAGAACGCGTCGTGGGCGAGCTCCACTCCCCCGGCACGCAGCCCGGCGGCGAGCACCGCGGTCATCCGGTGGGTGCGCCGCGCGATCGTCCGCAGGCCGTCGGGGCCGTGGTAGACGGCGTAGCAGGCGGCGACGACGGCCAGCAGCACCTGCGCGGTGCAGATGTTCGAGGTGGCCTTCTCGCGGCGGATGTGCTGTTCACGGGTCTGCAGGGCCAGCCGCAGCGCCGGGTTGCCGTCGGCGTCGCGGGACATCCCGACGAGCCGGCCGGGGAGCTGGCGGGCCAGCTTCTGCCCGACGGAGAGGAACGCGGCGTGCGGACCGCCGAAGGCCATCGGCACGCCGAAGCGCTGGGTGGTGCCGACGACCGCGTCGGCACCCAGCTCCCCGGGCGGGGTGAGCAGCGTGAGCGCGAGCAGGTCGGCGGCCACGGCCACCAGCGCTCCGCGGTCGTGGGCCTCGGCGATCAGGTCGGACGGGTCGCGGACCAGACCGGACGCGCCGGGGTAGGACAGCAGGGCCCCGAAGAACTCGCCCTCGGGCAGGCCGTCGGCGATCACGAGCTCGATCCCGAGCGGCTCGGCGCGGGTCCGCAGGACGTCGATCGTCTGCGGCAGCGTGTCGGCGTCCACGACGAAGCGGTTGCTCGGGGCCTTGCCTGCCCGGCGCAGCAACGTCATCGCCTCGGCGGCCGCGGTGGCCTCGTCGAGCAGGGAGGCGCCGGCGACCGGCAGGCCGGTGAGGTCGGCGACGGCGGTCTGGAACGTCAGGAGCGCCTCGAGCCGGCCCTGGCTGATCTCCGGCTGGTACGGCGTGTACGCCGTGTACCAGGCGGGGTTCTCCAGGACGTGGCGGCGGATCACCGGCGGGGTGATGGTGCCGGAGTAGCCGAGCCCGATCATCGGGACGGTCACGGTGTTGCGGGCGGCCAGCGCCCGGAGCTCGGCGAGGACCTCGGTCTCCGACGCCGCGGGCGGCAGCGTCGAGGGGACGTCGGGCCCGTCGTGGATCGTGTCCGGCACCGCGCGGTCGGCCAGCTCGTCGAGGGAGGAGACCCCGACGGCGGCGAGCATCGCGTCGAGGTCGGCGGGGCGGGGCCCGATGTGCCGGTCGGCGAACGGCACACCCTTCTCCAGGGCGGCGAGCGAGACGCGATCGGTGCTCAAGGGGAGGACCTCCGGGGTGACGCGGGCAGGACCGAGCTGCCCTCCCCCTCTGTCTCCACCCGAAGGCACCTGAGAGATTCACCCTGTGACGCTGGGCTTTCCCCGTCGGCGGACGCTGTCCCGTTGCCGGCGCACCGTCACTTTCCAGAGGCGTCTGCCCGCGCGGTCCGTGTGCCTGAGAGGTTCCGGGGAGGATTTGCTCCTTCGGCGCCCGGCCCGACCTCGACCGGATCTCTTCCGCGCGGCCGTCGACCGCCCCGACACCCTACCGCGGCGCACCGGTCCGTGACCGCGCTCCGGTAGTGCTACGGACGCGACGCGGGTCACCCCGGCGGCACACTTCCGCCATGACCTCGACCACGCCGCCCGTCTCGCCCACCTCCGCCGCCTTCCACATCCAGGCGGTCCTGTCGTTCGGCATCTCGCTCACCGCGGTCGCCGTCGCCGTGGTCTACCTGCCGGCCGACGGCTGGGTCCGCGCGTTCCTCGGCCTCGGCATCCTCTACGTCACGACCTCGGCGTTCACGCTCGCCAAGACGATCCGCGACCGCCAGGAGGTGAGCACCGTCGTCACCCGCGTCGACCAGGCCCGCATGGACAAGCTGCTGGCCGAGCACGACCCGTACGCGGTGCGCTGAGCCCCGGGAGGGTCAGGAGATGGCGCGGCGGGCGCGGCGGCGGGACAGCTCGTCCTCGGGCGTCTCGTCGACGCTGCCGCCGTCGGCGCGCTCGACCGGGAAGTCCTTGATGGAGCCGCTGATCTCGCGCATCGCGCCGGACACGGCGATGCCGAAGACGCCCTGGCCGCCCTTGAGCAGGTCGACGACCTCCTCGGGCGAACTGCACTCGTAGACGGTGGTGCCGTCGGAGAACAGCGTGATGCCGGCGAGGTCCCGTATCCCGCGGCGGCGCAGGTGCTCGACCGCGACGCGGATGTTCTGCAGCGACACCCCGGCGTCGAGCAGGCGCTTGACCACCTTGAGGACCAGCACGTCCTTGAAGGAGTACAGGCGCTGCGATCCCGAACCGGCCGCGCCCCGTATCGAGGGCATGACCAGGCCGGTGCGCGCCCAGTAGTCGAGCTGGCGGTAGGTGATGCCGACGACCTGGCAGGCGGTGGGACCGCGGAACCCGACGAGCTGGTCGGGCATCCCGTCGAGTCCGGCACCCAACAGTGGATCGGGGAAGAGCTCACCCTGCTCGGGCGTACCCGACGGCGGGTTGTCCACCGAACTCCCTCCCGCCGGGGCCCCGCGATCGGGGCCCGCTGTCGGAGCTGACCGTAAGCGGGCCGACGCTCCGGGTCAACGCGGCGCGCCGGGCGGCGTCACCCGATACCGGGCGCGTCGGAGCCGGACGACCCCGTTCAGGGTTGGGCGCCCCGGAAGTCCTCGGGAGAGATGGAGTCGAGGAACTCGCGGAACTTCTCGACCTCGTCCTCCTGCTCGTCGGGGATGACCAGGCCCGCCTCGGCGAGCACGCTCTCCTCCGCGTGGATCGGGACCCCGATCCGCAGCGCCAGCGCGACCGAGTCACTCGGTCGTGCGGACACCGTGATGCCACCGTCGAAGATCAGCTCGGCGTAGAAGGTGCCCTCCTGCAGGTCGGTGATCCGCACCTGCTCGAGGCGGCGCCCGAGCGAGGAGATCACGTCCTTGAGGAGGTCATGGGTCAACGGCCGGGCGGGCTTGACCCCCTGCTGCTCCAGGGCGATCGCCGTGGCCTCCACCGAGCCGATCCAGATCGGCAGGTAGCGGTCACCGCTGGTCTCCCGCAACAGGAGGATGGGCTGGTTCGCGGGGAGTTCGACTCGGACTCCCACGACGCGCATCTCGCTCATGCGCTCTCCTCCTCCTGGGTCGTGCTCCGGTGCCGGGGACGCTGGATCCTGCGATCGAGCCGCCCCGTGGCCGACGGTGTCGACGCTACACGGGCGACCCCGCCCGCGCCCGACTCCGGACGGGCGGCAGGCCGCGTCGTGCACGTCACTCCGCGCCGGTCTCCTGCGGTCCGGTGAGGAAGACGAGGCGGAACTTGCCGATCTGGACCTCGTCACCGTTGGCGAGCACTGCGGTGTCGACCGGCTCGCGGTTGACGTAGGTGCCGTTGAGGCTCCCGACGTCGACGACGACGAACTCGCCGGAGTCGCGGCGGAACTCCGCGTGGCGACGCGAGACGGTGACGTCGTCGAGGAAGATGTCGCTGTCCGGGTGCCGTCCCGCGCTCGTGGAGACGCGGTCGAGCAGGAACCGGGAGCCGGCGTTCGGGCCGCGCTTGACCACCAGGAGGGCGGCCCCGGCGGGGAGGGCGTCGACGCCGGAGATCGGCTGGTCCTGAGCGGGCGGCTCGGCGTCGGCGAGGAAGTCGGCACGGAAGACCGACGTCATCTCGGGGGCGCGCTCCGGCGGTACGCCTGGCCCGTCGTTCGTGGTCACCTCGGGGTCTCCTCCTGCGGTGGTGGGGCGGTGGATGGTGGGGGGAACCTACCGTGCCGCGCGGACGCGGCAGGGGTCAGGCGCCCGTCAGCTCGGCGTAGGCCCCGGCGTCGAGCAGAGCGTCCAGACCGCCGTCGGTCACCCGGAGGTCGATCATCCAGCCGGCCTCGTACGGACCGGAGTTGACGAGCTCGGGGCTGTCGGCGAGGGCCTCGTTGACGGCCACGATCTCGCCGGTCAACGGGGAGTAGATGTCGGAGACGGACTTGGTGGACTCGACCTCGCCGACCGCCGCGCCCGCGGCCACGGAGGCCCCGACGTCGGGCAGCTGGACGAAGACGACGTCACCGAGCTGGTTCTGGGCGTGGTCGGTGATACCGATGCGGACGACGCCATCGCCCAGCTCCCGCACCCACTCGTGCGCCTCGGTGTACCGGAGATCGTCGGGAATCACGCCGGAATCCTAGTACGCAGGGCCAGCACGAACTGGGCCAGGTACAGCGCCCCGGACCAGAGGTACAGCGCGGTGCCCCAGACGGCGAACGCGAGCCCGAACGGCAGCGCGACCGCGGCGAGCACGCCGTCGGCCTGACCCAGCAGCAGCAGCGGGAACGCGTACAACAGCAGGAACGTGGCCGCCTTCCCCAGGTAGACGACGACGAACGGCCCGTACCCGCGCCGCCGCAGCACCAGCACGCAGCAGCCGAGCACCAGGTCACGCACCACGAGCAGGGCGACGAACCACCACGGCACGATCTCGCGCGCCCCCAACGCGACGAGCGCGGCGAGGATGTAGAGGCGGTCGACGGCCGGGTCGAGCAGGGCGCCGAGCCGCGAGTACTGGCCCAGCAGCCGCGCCAGCTTGCCGTCGAGCCAGTCGGTGAAGCCACCGACGGCGAGCACCAGCACCGCCCAGCCGTCGCCCCAGCCCTGCGTGCCGTCGGCCCCGGGCCAGAGCAGCAGCCACAGGAACAGCGGCACTCCGGCCAGGCGCAGCAGGCTGAGCAGGTTGGGGATCGTCAGTACCCGGTCCTCGGGCGGCGCGGCCACGACCGCAGGGTAGGGCCGCGACGTGCACGACGGCGAACCGTTGTGCACGATGGGCCCATGGACACCGCTGCCCTGAAGGCCATGCAGGCTCCGCTCAAGGCCCAGTACACCGAGGACCCCGGGACGGCGCTGGTCACGCTGAAGGCCGAGGGCGAGCTCGACGGCTCCGGCATCGCGTGCAAGGTGCGCACCGCCACCGCGCTGTCGGAGGCCGGTCTGCACCCCGCCACCGGCGGCGACGGCACGCAGCTCTGCTCGGGCGACATGCTCCTCGAGGCGCTCGTCGCCTGCGCCGGGGTCACGCTCCGGGCCGTCGCCACCGCCCTGGACCTGCAGGTGTCCGGCACCGTGCACGCCGAGGGCGACCTCGACTTCCGCGGCACCCTCGGCGTCGCGAAGGACGCCCCGGTCGGCTTCCGCGACATCCGCCTGAACTTCGCGCTGGACACCACCGCCGACGCCGACCAGATCGCCACGCTGATGAAGCTGACCGAGCGCTACTGCGTCGTGCTCCAGACGATCGTGTCGTCGCCGAAGACGGACGTCACGGTCACCACTGCGTGAACGGTGCCGGTTCCCTCCTCCGTACCCTGACCGGCGCGGGCGTCGACGTCTGCTTCGCCAACCCCGGCACGTCGGAGATGCACTTCGTCGCCGCGCTGGACGGGGTCCCGGAGATGCGGGCGGTGCTCGCACTGTTCGAGGGCGTGGCCACCGGCGCCGCCGACGGCTACGCCCGCATGACCGGGCGCCCGGCCGCGGTCCTGCTGCATCTGGGCCCCGGCCTGGGCAACGGGCTGGCCAACCTGCACAACGCGCGCCGCGCCGGCACCCCGGTGCTGGCGGTCGTGGGCGATCACGCCCTCACCCACGCCCCGCTCGACGCCCCGCTGCAGTCCGACATCGCCGCGGTCGCCGGCAGCGTGTCGGGGTGGGTGCGGCACAGCGCGTCCGCGGCCGACGTGGGGACCGACGCCGCCGACGCGGTGGCTGCGGCGCTGCGCGGGCAGGTCGCCACGCTCGTGCTCCCCGCCGACGTCAGCTGGGGCGACGGCGGGCGGGTCGCGCCGCCCACGGCCGTCCCGGACCGGCCCGTCGCCGGTCCGGAGGCGCTGCGGGAGGCCGCCGACGCCCTGTCCTCCGGCGAGCCCACGGTCCTGCTGGTCGGCGGCGACGCCCTGCGCGCCGGTGGGCTCGCCGCCGCCAACCGGATCGCCGCGGCCACCGGGGCCCGGCTGCTCGCCGAGACCTTCCCGGCCCGGCTGGAGCGCGGCGCGGGCGTCGCACCGGTGGCGCGGCTCGCCTACCTCGGGGACGCCGCGCGCCACCAGATCGGAGCGGCCCGGCACCTGGTGCTGGTCGGCACCCGCTCCCCCGTCGCGTTCTTCGGCTACCCGGGCAAGGACGGCGACCTCGTTCCCGACGGCTGCGCGGTGCACCCCGTCGTCGACGGGTCGGGGGCGGCGGCGGCCGCCCTGGAGGAGCTCGCCGACCTCCTCTCCCCCGGCACCACGGCGGAGACGGCCCCGGCCGCGCGTCCGGACCTGCCGACCGGCGAGCTGACGGTGGCCTCGGCGGCCGCCGTGGTCGGGGCGCTGCTTCCGGAGGGCGCGATCGTCGTCGACGAGGCGATCACCTCCGGGGCCGGGCTGCCCGGCGCGACCGCGGGTGCCCCGCGCCACGACTGGCTCACCCTCACCGGCGGCGCGATCGGCTACGGCCTCCCCGCCGCCACCGGCGCCGCCGTCGCCTGCCCGGACCGCCCGGTCTGGTGCCTGCAGGCCGACGGCAGCGCGATGTACACGATCTCCGCGCTGTGGACCCACGCGCGCGAGGGTCTGGACGTGACGACCGTGATCTACCACAACAGCGCGTACGCGATCCTGCGCGCGGAACTGGCCCAGGTCGGCGCCACCGGCGGGCCGGCCACCGCGGGGCTGCTCGGGCTCGACCGCCCGGATCTCGACTTCACCGCACTCGCCCGCGGGATGGGTGTGCCCGCGGAGCGCGCCGGCACCGCCGGGGAACTGGCCGCCGCACTGCTCCGGGCTGCGGCCGAGCCGGGGCCGCACCTGATCGAGGCGATGGTGCCCTCCCCGGCCTGAGCACGGTCTGCGCACTACTCCGATCGGCCCTGCCCAGGTCGTGAGGGGTGGAACGCCCGCCGCGCGGTGTCCGCCGCTCGTCGCGGACCGTGGGCCGGTCGCCGCTCGGTGACCGGCCCACCCCGACGGGCGACCCCGGCCCCGGACGTAGAGTGGTGAAGACGTGACGCTGTGCCGTGGTGCCGCCCTGCCGCACCCGGCGACGCCGTCCCGACCCGAGACCCCGGGGGTCCGATGACCGTGCTCGCCGACGTGCCGCCCGTGGCGCACGCCTGCGCGGTCCCGGTCGGCGACGAACAGCTCTGGGAGATGACGGCCGCCTACCTCGCCGAGGGCATCGCGGCGGGCGAGCGGGTCCTCTACTTCGACGACGGCCGCGCCGGGTCCCTGCTCCAGCGCCTCGACGACGACCGCGTCGCCTACCGCGCCGCGATGCACACCGGCCAGTTCTCGATCGTCCCGCAGGACGTCACCCGTGCCCTGCTCACCAGCAGTGCCGGCGAGCTGATCGCCGCGGTCGACGGCGTCGTCACCGAGTCGCTGGAACAGGGCTACGACTCCGTCCGCCTGATGGGCGACGGCAGCCACGGACTGGAGCACGACGGCGGCGTGATGATGGTCGAGTACGAGTCCCGCCTCGACGAGGTCCTCGGCCCGCGCCCCGGGAGGATGCTGTGCGCCTACGACCGCGGCCGCTACCCCGAGGACGTCCTGCAGAAGCTGCGCGAGGTGCACCGGCACGAGGTCGTCGTGCCCGCGATCTACGACGACAGCCTGCTGCGGATCACCGGTCCCGCCCCGTCGACGGTGCGGGTCGCGGGCGAGATCGACCACAGCAACCGCCCGCGGCTGCGCCGCGTGCTGGACTCCGCGCTCGACGAGGCGCTGCGCTCGCACTCGTCGTCGTCGGACATCACCCTGGACCTGTCGTCGCTGCGCTTCCTCGACGTCGCGGGGGCCGTGAGCCTCGTGCACGCCGCCGAGGAGTTCCCGAGCACCCACACGCTCGTCCTCACCGGCGCGCGTCCGGGCGTCCTGCGGCTGCTCGACCGGTGCGGGGCACCGTTCGCCCGTCAGCTGCGGATCGAGCCCCGGACGCCGATCGAGACCGTGGTGGCCGACGATCCCGACGCCGACGACGCCGCGGCCGCGTCGTGAGGATCACCGGGACGCCGGCCGGTGCGGCCCCGCGGCTGGAGCACTCCGTCGGCTACCACTACTCGCGCACCCACCTGCTCGGGCAGCTCGTGCCGCGCGCGCAGGCGGCGGCCGACCGCGGGGAACCGGTCGCGCTCGCGCTCGCCCCCGACACCGAGGCCGCGCTGCGCGCCGAGCTCGGCCCGGACGTCGTCCTGCACGCGCTCGCGACGCCCGCCGACGTCGGGTCGGGACAGACCGTCGCGCTGCAGCGCGGTCGCGAGCTGCGCGAGCTCACCCGTGGCACGGGCCCGGTGTCCGTGCTCTCCGAGCACCGGTCCGAACTGGACGGTCCCGACGGGAGCTTCTGGACCGAGTTCGACGCCGCCGTCAACGTCGCGCTGTCCGAGCTGCCGATCCGGATGAC